>CAZBOX010000343.1:0-5740 GCA_964493595.1 uncultured Candidatus Obscuribacterales bacterium
CCCTTGCTGGCGATTCGCAAGCGACCGAGATTCATCAATTCCAGCTCTTCTCGAACTTCGTCTTTCGTCTTATTGGCCAGGACGAGCTCCACTCGTTTGTCATCGAAAGCGCGCTTGTACGGCGAATTGATGCAGCGAATCGCGTGACCGGGACCGGTTTCCAGAAGAACGGTTTCATTGCATGCCAGAGCCGCTTCCTGGAATTTTTCTACGATGGCGCCGGATTCTACTGCTTCTTTTGTGAAGAGGTAGGCGGTGCCGATAAGCACGCCCACTTTCATGCCACGTTCTGTGAGAGGGGCAGTCATTGCCGCCACCATTGCAGCCGAAAGCCCATCATGGATGCCACCGGCCATGAGGATATGCAGTTTTGCTATTTCAGCTTTTGGCAATTGAACGTTGGCGAGAATCTCAACCATTTGCTCCCAAAGAACAAAGCTGGAGCGAGGTCCAACGTGTCCGCCGCATTCTCTGCCTTCAAAGATGAATCGGCGTGCTCCCATTTCGATGAACGAAGTGAGCAAAATCGGTGACGGCACATGTAGATAGGTGGCAATGCCGGTGTCTTCGAGCGACTTGGCCTGATCCGGTCGGCCTCCCGCGATGAGGGCGAATGGCGGTTTGTGTCGATTGATCACCGCAAATTGTTCTTGCTTCAATTCTTGCGGAACGAAGCCTAGAACTCCGACACCCCATGGCTTGTCGCCCAGCATCTCTTTGGTTTTTGCAACCAGCGCCTCCGCTTCGTCGCCGCGCATAAGAGCCAGGGCGAGAAATGGCAGACCGCCTCCTTCAGCAACCTTGAGCGCAAATTCGGCCGTGTCGCTCACGCGTGTCATGGCGCCTTGAACGATTGGGTATTGCGTCTTGTGCGATTCGGCAAGAACGCCTCCGGGACGCAGAGCTTCTTGTTCGATGGCCAGAGAGCTGAGTCGAACGGCCGACTCTTTGATAGCTTCGATGATGCCGGCGGTAGAAACGAATCTTTCCGCCAGGCCTTTAGCCAGAGCAATATCCTGTCCGACCGGCAAAATGATGTCTTCGCGCTTGAGCTCGGGCGCATTTGCTGCTCTGGTTTGACCTGGAGCCGGCATGTAATGGCTGAGCGCATCCAGTGATGATATCGTCGAATGGTCTTCGCTGAGCGGATGCCCCTGACGCGCGAAGAATCGCACTTTCTTACCGCCTTCGAGAGGCAGACTGGAGATCTCGGTGCCATCCATAGTGGCAATGCGCTGTTTCATCTCAGTCGGTAAAGCCGACTCGCGGGCGAGAAGCAATTGCGAATCAAGGACAACGCCGCGCGCACCTGCGGCATAGCAAGCGGCTGCAGAGTATAGACCGATGCCGCCCTGCACCCAGACCGGCAGGTTCGTCACGTTTTTAATTTCTTGAAGCAAAATGTAGGCGGTAGTTTCCGAAGTCACGCCGCCGGATTCGCTGCCTTTGGCGATCAGTCCATCTACCGCTGCCAACTCCTTAACCGCCAGCGTTTCTTTCAAGCTCGTCACTTCGATGAGAACAGAAGCGCCCAGAGACTTGGCATTTTCGGCTGCCTGACGTAGGGTGTCCAGCGATGTCGAGGCGCCCGAGCAGATAACTGCCAGAGGTTGAGCATCGGAATTCATTGACGCTTGCGCAAGAATGCTCAAGGCTTCATCGCTCTGTCCGGCACTGTATCTGATACCATACCGCCCGCCCGGTCTGCGGGCTAGTTTCAGAAGAGCCGTCGAGACAGCCTGTGAAACGGCCGTATCGCTAAGATTGTGCAATTCCAGATTGATGAGACCTGCTTCGCCGGCCACTTTGGCCGCGAAGGCCACGCCGTAATGAGCGGAAGTCTGTGCCGCACCTGCTTCTTCGGGTTTGCTTACAATTGCATCTGATTCGCCGGGGAACGAAACCGCGGTGAGAGCAATGATTCCAAAACTCGCCATTTAAGAAGTGCCTCGGCAGACGTCGGACGGATGGGTGCAATCTCGTCCCTTAGAAACACGCGCCACGGGAGAAATCGCTTCTCTTCGGGCGGCAATTGACCTTTAAAAACCGGCAAAAACTAATCACAGACTAGGCCAGACTAGGTTATAGAGAAGTATATAGGGGCGGGAAAGGTTCGCCATTGGACAGGTTTTAACAACTCAGCGGAACCTGGCTGATTGCATATGCATCGGCCAGCAAGAATGCCGCTAAACGACTACTGTTTCCGTAGGGCTCTTGAGCTCGTACCTGACGCCGCGCCATTTGATACGGTTTGTAAGGACTGAGTAAAGAGTAACAAACGGCAAAACCAGGTGGGCGAGTGGTATGGCCATGACACTGCGCAGGAGGGTTTTGTCGAATGCCGCCTGTAGCTCCCTCTCATCCTCGTTTGAGGGACTGGGCAGGTTGGCTAGAAGTACTCGTTTCCAGAGCCCCTGGGCCTTTACGAGGAAGAAGAGCTCGACTGGTATAAGCGAAAGCCCGGCTGCCAGGGATAGGAGCCACTCGTAACTGCCTGTTGAGAAGTAAGCGAAGAGCGAGAAGATGACGGCACCCAGCCAGAAAGAGAGCAGGATGGCTCGATAGATGGCGCGCAGCCAGAGCTCTCGGTAATAAACCTTAGTTAATATGAGTTGCCGGTTCACCCACTCGACAATCTCTTCCAAAGAGCCGTCGCCGTGGCTAGCTACAAGGCATTGCGGCACGAAGCGAACTTTTAAACCCAGAGCTTTGACGCTGGTAGTTAAAGAGAGATCATCATCGGCTGCCCGGTCCCAGCTTTCGCCAACCTTCGCCTCTTTAAAGATATCTCGTTTGATAGCCATGGCTCCGCCCCAGGCAAAGGCATATTTCTCACTGCCCATCTCCCAGGCAGTGACGCGATTCCACATGGAGCGCAAGACGGAAGGCATATCGCCCTTGAAAGGTATGTAAAAACGATATCCGGTAGTGGCGCCGACGCCTGGTTGAGAGAGAGGCGCCACCAGATACCGCAACATATTATTGCGAGCGATAACGTCCGAATCGACGAATACTATCGCTTCTGTGCGCTCACTTATCACCTCGAGAGCAGCCAGCTGATTATTGATTTTTTGCCCGCGGTATTGATTGACCCCGGCCACTACAAGCTTTGTCTCGACATTGTCGATGGTCTTGCGAATTTCTTCGATGGCCGAATACGCCGGGTCGTCTGCTGAGGCTACTGAAAAAATGACCTCAAATTGCGCCTTTCCGTCTTTTACATAGTCCTGGTCGAGCAATTTCTTCAGATTGCTCTTGAATCCGGGATCTATTCCCTTGCATGGCAGGATCACCGAAATGGGCGGCAGATAGTCTGCCGGCGGTTTGTCGATTTCTTTATGGACGTAAGTGAAAAGTTGATTGAACGCCTTTGTCTGGACGATGAGAGCGACAACGGTGATGAGACAAAGGATGAAGACTAGGATCATTTTTCCCGGTTCTATAAATGCGGTCGTTTACTTGTTTCAAATAACCGAGCAAGTATAGTGCTAGACTTGCCCTGCTTTCCAGCAGGCATCTCATATGCTCCGACCACTTCTGTACCAAGCCTTTTATACTCTCGGCAAGCGAGAAGTGAGCCGATTCGATAGTGACGCTGCTGCGCCCGATGCAGCGCAAAGCCGCCACCTGCTTGAGATTATCCAGCGTAATGCCGACAGCTCTTTTGGCAAGAAGCACGGTTTTAGCAGCATTCAGTCGGTTCGCGACTTTCAAAATGCAGTGGCAATTAATGATTATGATTCGCTAAGCGAATACGTCAATCGTGCCGCCGAGGGAGAGAAAGCTCAGCTTACAGTGGAAGATCCTTTCATGTTTGCGACCACCAGCGGCACTGCCGGTGAGCGCAAGATGATACCGGTGACGCGCTCCTACATAAAGGAGTTTCGTCGCGCTTCGGTAGTCTCCGGCTTCAATCTTTTGAAGAGCCATCCCAATTTGAAGAAGGGTATTGCTCTTTCCGTCTTTTCTCCCGCCGAGGAAGGGCGTACCGCGGGAGGAATTCCGTATGGAGCGATTTCCGGCCGCCTATATATGGAAGAGCCGAAACTGATCAAACGCTACATCTCGCCTATCCCATACGAAGTCTTTATCATCAAGCACTATGAAAGCCGCTACTACACGCTGCTGCGCCTGGCTCTGGCTCTGCCGGTTACGGTTGTATATACACTCAATCCCAGCACTATAGTGATGCTGGGCAAACGTTTGAAAGCTTATGGACCTCAATTGATTCGTGATATCGCTGATGGTGTCATCAACCCTCCGCAAGCGTTGCCTGAGGAAGTGATGAATGCGATAAAGCCTTTTCTCAAACCCAATCCGAAGCGTGCCCGCGAACTTTCGAAATTACTCGATGCCGATCAGTTCAACGCGCAGAGTATCTGGCCTGATTTATCGCTCATCTCATGCTGGACAAAGGCTGCCGCTTCTTTCTATCTTCAAGACTTGCCCGAATATTTCGGCTCGACACCGGTAGCTGATATCACCTATGGTGCCAGCGAAGGACGGGGCACCGTCAATCTGGGTGAGGGGCGGCAGGCTCTTTCCATTCGTTCGCACTTCTTCGAATTCGTCGCTGTGGAAGATTGGGAATCAGGCAACAAAAAGGCTCTGCTCTGTCACGAGCTGGAAGTCGGTCGAGAATACTACATTCTTTTCACCACCTCCGGCGGTCTCTATCGTTATCACATTAACGACATCATCAAAGTGGTCGGCTGGTACAACCGCACTCCGCTTATCGAGTTTCTCCACAAAGGCGGCAACATATCGTCATTTACAGGCGAGAAGCTGACAGAATCCCAGGTCACGCAAGCAATGCTCGCGGTTCAAGACGAGTTGAATTTCCGCGCTCGTTTCTTCACTCTTATGCCTGTCTTCCGTCCTGAGCCTCATTACGAACTGTACTTGGAGTTCGACGCAGCACCGGTTGCCGACGAGACACTTCTGGCAAAGGCGTTCGACCGCCACTTGAGCCGTCTCAATATCGAATATGAGGCGAAAAGAGAATCGCACCGCCTGTCAGACGTGAAGGTGGTGAGGCTTCCCCAGGGGGCATACGAAAGCCTGCGAAAGGATCTGGTCGGTCAGGGAGTGCCCGATGCCCAGATAAAGGTCAGCCACTTGAACCCCAAAAACCAGATCAGGCAGATGATTGAGGCATTAGGCGCAACGTCTGTAAGCGCCATGGGCGCACATTAATAGCACTTAAACCTCCAACCTCCTAAGTAATTTTCCCAGTGACTTGTCAGGTGGAGTACTTAATAATGATCATGCTTGGGCTTCCGTATAAGAAATGAAAACCTATGAAACGAGTATCCGACCCGGAATCAAAGGAAACTCTCGGGGCAACTGAATTTGCCTCCCCGACACCCAAAGTAGTCGGTCTTTTCAAATCGCGTGAGGCCAAGGAGGCCAGCGCTGAGTGCGGCCCGCCGCCGCTCTTTTCATCGCCTCCTCCCGGCGGCGAGCCGGAGATTCAAACCACCTCGCCGCATGCAAAGGCGGTCGGCAATTTCCTGCTCTGGCGCGCTAAGGGTTTGCCGCCCCTGACCAGCGGCGATGATTTGCCGGACGATACAGTCTATGTAGGTCCCCTCAACCGATTGCCCAGTCGCTCTGCTTCCACCGAGTCGATTCGCGAAATCGATCCGGACTTTCTGGCTGAGGAGATTAAGGCAAAGCGAAAAGAGAAAGCCAAAGAAAGAATTGCCGGTTTGTCGTCGAATTTGACGCCTGCCACCAC
>CAZBOX010000344.1:0-5714 GCA_964493595.1 uncultured Candidatus Obscuribacterales bacterium
CGTTGCGATTTCACTGCGCGAACTGGGGTTTTGTATGACAAAGCAGAAGAGCTACGCGCAAGCGGAAGGCTTTTACAAGCAAGCGCTCGAGCTTGATACGAAAGGACTGGGGGCGGACAAATTCGACGTTGCTTACGATATGAGCTGCGTGGGCGAAATGATGCTGTTACAGAAGAATCTTCCCGATGCGATCAAATATCTCAGTGACAGCATAGCTATCTACAAGAAAGCCCGCGGCGAATTCCACCCCAGTTTTCTCTGGGTAGAAGAGAGCCTTGGCAGAGCGTATTACGAGGCGCAGAAATACAAAGAGGCTGCGCGCCAGTTCGAGAATGTATTAGCGGGAACAGACAGAATTCACGGCACTCCCGGAAAGGACTATTACCGAGACCTGGCCTGGTTGGGCTGGTCTTATTTCTACGATGCCAATCCGGAGCGTGCTCGCTTGCGCGCTAGAAAATTGAAGGAGATGCTCGCTAAGAAAAGCGACACTGAATCCGCTTCGATGATAGATGTTCTGGAAAGCAATGCCGACCTCTTCATGATTTTGGAAGAATACGAAAGTGCCGCCGCCCAATTCGAGCGCGTTTTGTCCTTGCAAGAAAATAAACTGGGAAAGAAAGCCCCGCAGTTACGCGGGGTCCTTCTCTATCTTGGGCAATGCTATGAAAAACTAGGCAAACTCGAAATTTCCAAGCGGGCTTACGATCGAGCTAGTTCGCTGGACTAGTTTTCGGTGTTTTTCGCGCTGATGGGATTCCTTCCGGTACCTTAATGTCTGCGTGCCGCAAGGACAAGAACAGCGGCATCGCCAATGTTTTTGAGCGCCTTTTCGACAGTTGGATCGCCTGGTAGAGAGCCGTCTACAAAATGTTGAGCAGCTTCGCTCAGCGAACTCCTGGTGGCGTGCTCACTGACTGATGGCGGAGTTTTTCCATCGTTCGAGAAAGTTATAACTGGTTGAATCGGCTGCTCTCTTGTCGCCTGTGTATTTACTGACAGTTTCATCGAGCCATCACTTCCCTCGTAATAGTGCAGAATGGCATTTCCACTCACTAGTCCGGCGGCTTCTTTGATTACCTTGCTGAGACCTTCGGAGTCATTTTTGTAGGTGTCCATGACCGATTGCACCGCGTTTACGTCGCCACTGAGTATGGCTTTCTGTAGTTTGCTGGCGTCCTGGTACTGCTGGTCGGTAACCTTATCGCCTGAACTCTTGCGGTTTTCTCTTGTTTCGTTATTTTGGCGATCAAGGTTCTGGTTTGCTTTTTCTCGCTGTTCGGCTGTCGGCTCCGGAACGTTTATTTCTGGCTGTCTGCCGCCCGCATCTTTGACGCGCTTTGCGAATTTCGCATCGTCTCCGTTTTGCACTTGCTCGATTAGCTGTCTCAGCTCTCTGTCATGTCGTGCCTGCAGATCTTCTTGAAATTCTCTAGTAAATGGATATGCATTCTCGCTTCTGGCGCCAGCGCTGTTACGGTAATCCAGCGCGTTTTCATTTCCGTTTCTAGATCTGTAGCCGCCGTAATCAGAGTATCCATAATCATTTACTCCCAAGGTGTCTCGGTTTCTAATCGGGACCATGATGGGGTCGGTTGGATAGGGGTATTGAAAGTCCTTGTTATAGGTATCCTTGCTGAAATCAGCCGATTGTGCGCCTCCGCTATAGGCACCGTAGTCGAGACGTCCGAAGTTGATGCTCTGCGGGTCTTCTTTTCTCGTATCCCATTTGTTGGAATAACTTCGGTCGGAAAGCTCGCTGTAGGCTTGCGAATGGGCAGGGCTTTCCTCAACAGAATCGAACTGGTAGTAATTGGATCTGTTGTTCTCAAACCTCTCAGTCATAGGCTGCAAGACCTCGTGTTTGTGGTTGGGGATACCTCGACAATAGGGGGTGAATGTTTCAGTTTTCTTGCAGCTTTCTTGATTTCTTCTGGGCGTTACCCGGCGGCTATTTGTATTAGAGGATGCTTAAGACTTTTATCTTTTATGAATAAATGGCGGATGATATCTCAATGGCGTTGCGGGTCGGTTTCCGGCTTGGCAAGCTACCTATATAGCGGTCCTTGGCGGGACCAAATTCTCTTACTCCTTGGAGGGTTGAAACGTGGCCGTAGCTATGGAAAAAGAATTACTTTGCAAGGATTTTCTTGCCAGACCGAAACAGCTGCTTATCGATGGTAAGTGGGTAAATGCTGAATCGGGCAAGACCTTCGAAGTTTACAACCCGGCAACCGAAGAAGTCATCGCAAAGGTCCAAGAAGGCGGCAAGGCTGATGTAGACAAAGCAGTCAAGGCAGCAAGAAAGGCTTTTGAAACCGGCCCCTGGCGCACAATGAGCACCGCCCAGCGTCAGCGCTTGCTGATGAAGTTGGCTGATGCCATCGAAGCGCACGCCGATGAACTGGCACAAATCGAGACCCTCGATAACGGCAAACCGATCAAAGAATCGCGTTATGTCGACGTCGTCCAAACCGTTGAAACCTTCCGCTACTACGCAGGTTGGGCAACCAAGCTGGAAGGCGAAACCATCAACGCCAATTCCAATTTCTTCACCTACACCCTGCGCGAGCCGGTTGGCGTAGTTGGACAAATCATTCCCTGGAACTTCCCCATGCTGATGGCCGCCTGGAAGCTGGGTCCGGCACTTGCTTGCGGCAACACCGTTGTTCTCAAGCCGGCTGAGCAAACCCCTCTTTCCGCTCTGCGCATCGGCGAATTGGCGATGGAAGTTGGTTTCCCTGAAGGCGTAATCAACATCATCACCGGCTTCGGTCCTGACTCGGCAGGTTCTGCAATCTCCGAGCATATGGACATCGACAAAGTCGCTTTCACCGGCGAAGAAAACACCGGCCGCATCATCGTTAAGGCTTCTGCCGGCAACCTGAAGAGAGTATCTCTCGAACTGGGCGGCAAGGCTCCGAACATCGTATTTGCTGATGCTGACATTGATGCAGCTGTCAAAGGCGCAATCACAGGTATCTTCTTCAACCAGGGTCAAGTTTGCTGCGCAGGCTCCAGACTTTTCCTGGAAAGCAAGATCCATGATGAATTCATGACCAAGCTCACAGAGCGCGTTGCGAAGATCAAGCAAGGTCATGGTCTCGACGAGAACACCGCAATCGGACCGCAAGTCTCGAAAGAACAGCAAGAGCGCGTCCTCAACTACATCGAAATTGCCCAGAAAGAAGGTGCAAAACTCGCATGTGGCGGCAGCACTCCCAAAGACCTGCAAAAGGGATACTTCGTTCAGCCGACAATCTTCACCGGCTGCAACAACGATATGCGTATTGCTAAGGAAGAAGTCTTCGGACCCGTCCTGGCAGTCATCCCCTTCAAGACTACCGAAGAAGTCGCAGAGCAAGCCAACAAGACCACTTTCGGTCTTTCCGGCGCTGTCTGGACCAAGGACGTTAAGAAGGCTCACCAGCTCGCCGGCCAAATCAAGGCTGGAACTATCTGGGTCAACTGCTACAACGCATTCGATCCAGCAGTACCGTTCGGCGGCTACAAGATGAGCGGCTATGGTCGCGAACTCGGCAAGCACTCTATCGACTTGTACACCAATATCAAGTCGGTTTGGGTCAACCTGGCTGAATAATCGCCATAAGAAACAAATTGAAAAGGCGCCGGGAAACCGGCGCCTTTTTCTTCGCAGTTTCGCTTGCGAACTAAACTAAAGACCGGTACCTGCTGTCTGCACATTCGACTCTGGGGCGCCGACGGGAGGTGTTTCCTGAACCGGGCCGATTGGCAGTCCGTCTTTGTCGAACTCTTTTGTAATCAGACGAGAACCGCTGAATGTTTGCACCGTGTGCGCGGCTGCCGGCCGCTGTGTTTCTTCCACTGCGGGCTTTGTTGGCAATAAGGATGATTGAGCTGCCTTCACCGTCGTGGCCGCTGGCGTTGATGATAAACGCGGTTGGATCTTCGCTGGCAAGCTCTGCGTTTTGCCAACTCCGTCTGTTGTCTTGGCATTGATAATTGCCTCGACGCGCTTCAAATTCTCTTCGCTCTCTTTATCTTTCGGTGCGAGGCTTAGAGCCTTCTTGTAGTCATTCATCGCTTCTTTCGGCTGCGCATTGCGTTCGTAGCAATAACCTCGATACCTGTGAATGTCGGGGCTCTTATCATTGAGAGCGATTGCCGAATCAAAGTTCCTAATGGCCTCGGCAAAATTGTTTTGCGCCATATATGCGCGTGCTCTCAAATCAAAGTACTCAAATTGTCTCTTGTTCAGCCCAATTGCAGTATCAAGGCATTTTATGGACAGGTCGTACTTCTTCGCTTCGTACAGGACCTGTGCTTTCTTGGCGTAAGCGTCGTCTCGCTTCGGCTCGAGAGCTATGGCCTGATCAAAATCTTTTATCGCTTCTTCTCTCTGCTTAAGTCTAGCTTTGGCTTCGGCGCGCAACATGATGGCATTGACGGCAGTCGGTTTTACTTTTAGAACTTCGTCGAAACTTTTGATAGCGCTCTCATTTTCACCCTTCGACAAGTGTACGGACGAGGCTATGGCGTCGAAATACAGTTTTGAGAATACCGGATCTATCTCCATGGCCCGGTTTGCATAAGCCATAGCTTTGTCCGGTTCATTTTTTAGAAGCTGGCACGATGACTGCAAAATCAATATTCGAACGTTACGCGGCTCAAGGCGTGATGCCGTATTCAGCAATGCTTCCGCTTTTGAAGCATCGTCGCGCTTTAGATAAACACGTGCCAGCAAGATACAGCACTGTGCATCTTCTGGCACCTGCTCGAGAGCGCGTTTGGCATCATTCATGCACTTGTCGTATTCTTCCAGGCTGAAATAGCATTCGGCACGAAACTTGTAGAATTTCCCGGCATCAGGACACAGGGCAATCGCGCTGTCAAATTCTTTGAGCGCTGCTTGATACTTCTTTTGCTCCATTAGCGCCATCCCTGCCACGACATGCATATTGCCCACGCTGTTGGCACCGAATTTGCCTATCTGGTCGAGGATACCGTTTTTTTGATTTTTGGTTGTCGACGCTGCTGGAGAGACTTTCTGGGCATCCTTTTGCGCTTCGCTGCTTCTGGCCGGATAAGGCAAATTAGCAACTAGTACGATAACGCCGGCCGCTGCGATTGGGGCGCCCGTGGTAATGAGACGCGAGCGCGAGCGACGGGAAGCGGAGACTCTTGGTTTTATGATTTTTGGCATGGTGCAAAGACCTCTGATTTTCCATCCTAGCTCTCCGTGTCCTGGCTGGTTAGTTTCCACCGTTTTCCTTAAGGAAGAACGCGCCTCACAGGTGCTCCGGCTCAATTTGCTGCCACGAGCATCTAAGGACTTTGGTTAAAGTGGTATCTTAAGAGCGGAGATCCGGCACACTCTACCTTTGCGGGGAGACTATCAGTGAAAGTAGAGCGAGTTTTTATCGTTTTGGTTTGTGCCCTTTTGGCAATCGCCTCCTTTCTTGGAATCGCATCTTGGGCTCAGGACGCGCAAGGTCAATCGGCGATGATTGTCTTAATCTATGACACTCATTGCAAAACGGCATGCGACCTTGTTCGCCCGATCATGAAAGAAATAAAGGGCGAGATGAAAGACTGTTTTACCTTTGTGGAATTGGACAGTTCCAATGAAAAACTCGCCGACTCACAAAAGACGGCTAAAGAGCTGGGTATTCACGGTTTCCTTGCCGACTACGCTCAATTCGTGCCGATTGTCGGCGTTTTCACCGCTAAGA
>CAZBOX010000345.1:0-5691 GCA_964493595.1 uncultured Candidatus Obscuribacterales bacterium
CTTTGATTTGTGGTGCATAATCGAAATCAAATCGTAGGTTTGGTCGTTCAGCGGAAAGCGCTGATTGTTTGACGATGACATTTCCTTTTCCTCGTTTCGTTTGCCAGATAGGCGAAAGAAAGGGGGCAAAGGTTCCCTGTGTGCAGTATCTAATTAACGACAACTCGCGTAAAAACGGCAAAAGCCGAGCGGTTGCTCGGCTTAGCGGTGGAAATAGAGAAACTCTGCCAGCTGATCGGGACAGGGCAGCGGCCTGTGCCAGAAAACACTCTCTCCGTCCGGCAGCTTGCCCACAGCTGCCCATACACTTACGACCGGACCGGCGTTTCTCGGGAGTTCCTCTTCCAATGTCATAACCATATTGGGTTTCATCTCTTGCGAGCAAGTGATCAACCTGCTCTTAATGTCGAACACCTCAGGATCTGTAAGCGGCTGAAAGCCGGAAAGATGTGCGCCCAACAATACTAAGAGCTTGTGCGCGGTTATGTCCGTATCGGTTGCGTCTGCGCCAAGATACTCTTCCATTGCCTAAAACCTCTCGATTTTTCTCTTCGTTTGATGCTAGGTGGACGATATCGGTTCTCTCAGGTTCCATCATGACTGGCTGCGAAAGTGAATCCTTTATAGCACCAACCCTGCGCTGCGAATCTCAGGCATATTCCCTGTCTTGGTAAAGAGAGTCTCTAATCCGGGAACTTTTGACTGCCTTTCGAGCTCTATCCACGCACAAATCGATGGAAGACAGAGAGGAATAGACTATGCATCAAGCAGTTGTTTGTATCGCGCCGAGTATAACGGACGCAGAGCGTCTTGTAGACACGCTCAAAAACTCGGGTTTCACCGCCGACGACATTTCGCTTATGATGCCCGACTCCTATGGTGCTCAAGAATTAGCGTATGAAAAGCACAGTAAAGCATCGTGCGGATTTATGGCTGGCACATTGATAGGCTCCGTGATCGGCGGATTGCTCGGATTCTTTGCTCAGCGCGGCAGTTTTGGAACCGTCAATCTAGAACAGGTGATTGCCGCTGGTCCTACTATGGCAGTTCTGGCTGGTATCGCAGTATTTGGGCTGGCATTGGGCTTAATCGGCGCTTTGTATGGCATGAGCCTGCCGGTATTCGAAGCCAAGAAGTTCGAGCGCACGATGCGATTCGGAAATACTCTGCTTGCGGTTCATACCGAGAACGAAAAAGAAGCTCGTGTTGTGGAAAAACTCTTCAAAGATGGCGGCGGACTAGAAGTGCAACGCACTACTGAAACCTCTATCAAGAGACCGCGGGATATGCAGCAAAGCGTAATTGAGCACGATAAGCGCAGAGTCGCATAAACAATTTAAAAGTGTTCGGCACGGCTAGCGCACCTGAGGATGCATACCTCCAAGGGTGCGCTAGTTATTTGTCGATTAAGCAAAAATGGCAGCCGCATTGAGAGGAAGCATTTGTCTTGTGTCCGTATCAAAAAAAGAAACCCAGTTGACCTCCGGCTCGAAGTGCCAAACATGAACCTGTACCGATTGTCTCCAAACCTGCTCGCTTCTCTTCAGGCAGAGCGACGTCAATCTCAGCTGTTTTTCGAAGTCCATTTCGACCGGATAACTGCATTCACTGTGAGTGCAGATGATTATGTCTTCCACGTTCGGCATATTTGAAATCACCGCATCAAAGAAATTGAGAGAATAATCGCATTCCGGCGGTGGATGCATAATATCCGCAGAGCTGCGCTGCTCGGGCGTCTGTGTGTGAATTCGGGCGCCCGGTATGAGTATGAATGCAATTGGCTGCAGACCATTTAATTCTTGAGAATTTGGTATGGCGTTTTGCTCGCAACATGCGACGATTGCCGTCCTGATTTCCAGCAAGGAACACTCAGGTACCTTGAGAGAATAGGCGCACGATTCCTGCACCTCTTTGCGAAGGTTGTGCATACGCATGAGTGCTTTATCTCTCTCTGCGAGTCAAGTTCTATACTTTCATTGTAGCTTAAGCAGGTTTCAAAAGACTTTCCGCAAGCGTATTGAAAGTACGAATGTGGATGGTTTTACACCGCCAGAGGTGCTCATGCTACTCGCGGAGAATTATGCGGACCCTTGCGCATTGCTGGTTTTATGATGTGCACAGGTATTTTTGCATTGCTCATAATGCGTGTGCTGATCTCGGGTCCAAACCAGCGAAGCTTTCTTTCCGGTTCGGTGACTATCATTATTTTCGTGGCTTTCATGATCTCGGCTTCGTCGAGAATGCCCTCGTGCACTGTGTCTACAAGGGTTGACTTTACTGAAATACGAACATCCTGCAGAGAGTCAACCAAACGTTTCCCCAATTCCTCGAGAAAATGCTGGCTGTCGTCTACCCGGTCAGACTGCTCGTCGGCAAGCCTGATAGCCTCTGTGGCGCTGAAGAATGATGGGCGCCCAAGCTTGTTTTCTATGCAGTGGAGCAGTCTTATTTCTGACGCATTTTCTTCCTTGTTGTTCAGGATTGTTTCAACAGCAAATTTTCCTTGCTCATAGGTCTTTATCGGAAGCAGAATTCTGTCAGTCATAATCGAAACCCTCCGTTATATCGACATATTGTAATAATGCAATATGTAGATATTAGTAATTTATCAACTAATGCACTTCCTGTCAAGGTTTGCCTTAGCGGGAAGGCTTTTGTTTAGCCGGTTTGCTAGCTGTCTTTTCGGATTTTTGTTTAGACCAGGTAGAGCGCGTCGAATTCATCGCCGAGAGTAAACTGCGTGATTCTTTCTGGTCTGGCGATACGAAGAAAATGCATTCCACTACGAGATTGGCTAATTCTTGATGCCTCAAGTGATAGAAGACATGCCTGCCATCGCGGCGTTCGAGGACGACTCTGTTGGCGCGCAAGATTCCCAGGTGCTGAGACACTGTTGCTTGCGGAACGTCCAGTGCATCTTTCAAATCGGTCACCGTACGCTCGCCGTTGCGCAACTCTTCGATTATAAGAACCCTCAATGGATGCGCGAGCACACCAAAAAAGCGTGAAAGTTCTTCGGCTACTACGTGACGGTCCATATAGGTGAGCGGGTTCTGCATCCAATGTAGCGATGGCATGATCGTAACACGGAACCTTTCTCTAGCCTTTTCATCATGCATTGTCAAGGATGGCTACCCCGCTTTTGCGCAATTCCTGCCATTCTTCCGGCTTAGCCCTGTGGCGTCTGGCATATCTGGGCAGAGTGTTGATGTCGGTCGGGGATTGGTCCCAGTCGATAAACAATTTGCCCTTATGCTGCCTTTCCCACTGAGTCAATTGCTGCAGGCAGGCATGGTCCATATAACGCAGGTTGTCCAGATTGAGGTGCAAGACTTGATGCTCATCGATTTCGCCCAGGACCTCCGTCAGCTGCGGCAGGGCGACGAAAGTCGCAGCGCCGCTCAGGTGCAGAGTTATCACGTTTGAGTCAGCCGACTCCTCTACTCGTATGTCCAGATTTGAAAGCACAATGAAAGCCTTTGTGGCAGCCAGAACAAAGCCAATCAGAACACCAGTGAACAAATTGGTGGCGATGATTGCGCATGCGGTCAATGCAAAAATCGTCAGTTCTCCTTTCTCATAGCCCTTAATCTGTCCGAGGATGTTTGACACCATGCGAAAGCCAATCAGTACCAGTGTGGCCGAAAGTACACAGCTTGGTATCGCTTTCAGTAGTTGTGGCGCGAACAAAATTACAGCGACCATAAGGAGTCCGTGCAGAATATTCGGCGTATTATCTGTGGCACCATTCTGCTTATTGGCCACACTGCGGAGCAGCACTCCGACAATTGGAAGAATGCCTAGCATCCCGCAGATAGAATTTCCTATGCCCTGAGCTATCAGTTCACGGTCGTGCTTTGAATTGCCTCGCGACGCGTTGGGGTCGAGAGCGCTGAGAGTAATAAGCGACTGAGCGCTGCAGACAAAGGCCAGCATAAATGCGGCCGTCAGGATATCTGGTCTGGTCAGGCAACTGAATAAGCTCGAGAGCGTCAGCGGCGCCATATTCTGCGTCATCGAGGTGGGGAAGTCCACATAATTGACGGGCAATTTCAACCAGCAAGCGATGCTGGAGATGGCGATTATTGTCACTAAAACATTGGGGATCGTGCGCAGCTTTCCGGGCGCAAAACGCGCCCAGAGAATCGCAATAGCGATGGCCGAAACGCTCAATACCGCGGCAAGGAAATGGGCGGAGCCATCGACAACGGACAGACTTTTTATAAGAGTTTCCGGGATCAATACCATATTCATCAAGCCGGATTCTTTCGGCGAGTCGTCCAGCATGATGTGAAACTGGGTGAAAATGATAAGCAAGCCCATACCTGCAAGCATGCCGTTAATCAGCGCCGGCGAGAGAGCTTTGAACCACTTCGCCGAATTTGATAGACCCAGGACTATTTGTATTATTCCGGACAGAAGAACAATGGCGCCCAGATTTTGTAACCCGAACTTGCGGATGACGTCCAAGACTAGAACACCTATCCCTGCATCAGGTCCGGAAATTAGAAACCCCGAGCTGGAAAGTATTCCACTGACCAGCGAGGCGACAACACCGGACATAATTCCGAACTCGGGAGGAACGCCGGACGCAATTGCGACGCCTACATTAAGAGGTAAGGCAATGCAAAGCAAAACTAGAGCTGCGCAAACGTTGACGGTTGTAAGCCTTCCCAATAACTTTGTCCGCAAAGATTTATTTTCTTGCTCGGCTGTGTTGCTTTTTGGATTCATAATTTCTTGCTCGCACATCAATTTATATGGGAGTACTGAATATCAAGAAAGCTCTGTGCAAGGAATTAAACCCTGACGCCTTCTGCATCATGAACATATGCGAATATCCTAATATAACGATATCACACCGTCTTGTAGACGCGCTCGGTTCTGCCATGTTTCCACGTGCGTACGAAAATTTTGCTCTATGACAAAACTTTCGCGAACCTTTTAGTCCAGCTCCATCAGCCCATTTCTCACAAGCTGTTTGGCTCCTTCGCGATAACTAAGTGGAGAAAGTTTAGAGCGATTGGTTTCGAGAAAAGTGCGCACCGAATCTGGTGCTTTGTAGCTGTATTCGCGCAGCGCCCAGCCGATTGCTTTGCGAATGAAGAATTCTTTTTCGTGTGCTCTGCGCAAGCAAAAATCATAGAGCAGCTTTTCGTCTGTCTTTTCCTTGTGCTTATTCATGCTCAGAATGGCGCTGCGGCGGATCCACATATCGTCGTCATCTACCCACTTTTTCATGATTGGTTTGACTGCTTTTTGATCGTTCAAAAAGGCAATGCCGATCAGCAGTGTGGCGAGCGGATCTACTAGGTCCCACCAGGCTCCGTCTCTAACCAGCTCTTCGTACAATGGAATCATCGATGGGTCGATAAACTTCTTGCAGCGCACCGCGTAATCAAGAGCAGCATATTTTTCCTCGCGGTGTTTTCCCTTCCAGATTTTTCGAATCACTTGCGCATATTCATCGTGATTAGAAGGTGCGAAATTTTTTGCCAGCTGTCTGTAAATAGGTTCTCGATCCGGCTTTTGAATTCCCCAGAAAGGCATGTCCGTCTTCATGTAAGCTGCCATCTCCACTGCTTTATCTGCGTCCGCGAGCAGGGAAAATTCTGAGACCAGGAACTTCTGCGCTTCGACTGCAATCTTGCTCGGCGAATTCTTGGCATTGAGTGGCATATAAATCTCTCC
>CAZBOX010000346.1:0-5654 GCA_964493595.1 uncultured Candidatus Obscuribacterales bacterium
CCGAAGTAGAGAAACTACCGGCAAACGCAAGAGTAGTCACGATAGCCAGCATCGACCGCTAAAAATGAATCACGATCCACTTCTCATCCAGGGCATCGAAGAATTCAACAACCAAAAATTCTTCGATGCGCATGAGACGCTGGAAGAGTATTGGAGAACGCTTCAAGGAGACGAGAAAGAGCTTGTCCAGTCGATAATTCAAGCGGCAGTCGCCTACTATCATTTCCACAGGGAGAACAAGACAGGAGCGAAAAAGCTTCTGGGCAGGGCGGTGGCTCGCGCCGAATCGGTAAAGCCCGATACCCTAGGCATCGATGTTTCTACCTATCTGACCAGCATAAGAAATTCGCTCGCAGGAGTTGAGAGGCAAGACCTATCGATTGAAATTGCAAAGGTCTGTTTTAAGACTTGAAAAGTGAATGAGCACAAGGGGAAACGGCAGATAACCATGTGAAAATTGCCTTGAGAGCGGGTATCATCAGGTTTAGGTGTTATTAGAAAAAGAGATGTCGTGAAGGAAAGCCCCAACATACTGGTAGTGGACGACGAGCAAGCCCATACCATTGCTCTGACTGACCTTTTAAAGAAAGCCGGCTATCAGGTGGCGTCGGCTAACGATGGTTTCAAAGCGATTGCCGCTTGCAAGGTCAAATTGCCTGACATCATCGTCCTTGACTTGCACATGCCCTTGATTGGCGGCGTTGAAGTTTTCAACCGATTGCGTGCAGACGACCGCACAGCCAACATTCCGATAATCTTTCTGGGTTCGCGTGACCAGACTTTGCAAGATTTGAAAACGCCGACCGATATGGAAGATGTGCTTTTCAAACCATTCGAGCCGCAAGAGCTGCTGAGCCGAGTCAAATCGGTTTTGAGAGAGAAAGCTCTGCGTGACGAATTGAGAGTCAAAGAGGCGCAATTGAGAGAGTTGTCGCTTACAGATCCTCTCACTGAACTAAAGACAGCCCGCTATCTAAACGAGTTTCTGAAAACTGGCATTCGCCAGTCAAAACGGTACAAAGTGCCGCTCAGCATAGTAGTTATCGAAGTCGATCAATATAAAGAATTGCACCGCGCCATCAGCCGAGAAGAATGCGATGCAGTAATCAACAAACTGGCCAAAATGGTCAACCAGCAGATGCGCGACTCAGATATCGTCGTTCGTACAGCTGAATTCGAGTTCACAGTCGTTCTGACTTGCACGAATTCAACCGGCGCCATTGAAGTTGCCGAGCGTTTGCGCACGAAGATTCAGGATACGCCTTTCGATGCCAACAGCATGGAATTGAACCTCACAGTCAGCGTAGGCATCTGCCAGTGGGGTGAAAAAATGGATGAGGATGGCAAGGTCCTTATGGCCCATGCCCGCGCCGCCTTGCAACAGGGACATAATGGCGGCGGCAACGTTACATTAATGGCCCAGTAGAAGTCTACAAAAGCCCACCCTGTGGTCTTTTGAGAACATTAAAACGCTTCGTTAATCTCCTTCAGAAGTCGAGCTGGCCTGAAGGGGCGTATGCTAGAATCAACCCATATCGGGGCGTAGCGCAGCTTGGTAGCGTGTCCGTTTCGGGTGCGGAAGGCCGGAGGTTCAAATCCTCTCGCCCCGATTTCCTTCTTACCCTCAAGATTCGAATAAAAGCAGTACAAGTCGCATGCTTGCCTATCTTAAGGGCGAAATTCGAGAGAAAGAGCTGACTGGCGGACAAGCGGACAGAATAGTCCTTGATGTCGGCGGCATTGGCTTTGAAGTAATTGTCTCCAAACGCACTTTGCTCACACAGGGCGCGGTGGGAGAGAAAACCACTTTGCCCGTAGCTCTGATTATTCGTGAAACGGAATGGACCCTTTTTGGCTTTGGCAGCCAGGATGAGCGCGAATTGTTTGCCATACTTCAAACCGTCTCCGGCATTGGTCCCAAGCTTGCGCTCGCAGTAATAGGCACTCTGGGAGTACAACAGCTTGTCGACGCGGTGCTTTCCGAGAATCAAAAATTGATTAGCCAGGCGCCGGGAGTCGGTGCAAAAGTGGCTCAGCGCATTATCCTTGAACTGAAAACCAAAATCGAAGAATGGGTCGGGCGCAAGGGAATCGGCGCCAGCAGCGACGACAAGGCATCCTCGCAAGTGGAAGAAGAAGTGGAAGCCATTCTCGAAGGGCTCGGCTACACGCCGACCGAAATCAACATGACTCTCAAGAAAGCCCGGGAAGAAACCAATATAGATGATGTCGAAGAATTAGTTCGCTTCAGCTTGAAACACCTGGGTTCGCATCAATTGACATGAGCTGGTAGCCTGTACATAGGTCGCCGAACAAAAGCTTGAAATCGCATTGAAAGTTCAATTCTCTGACGCGAAATACTGGAGAAGCATCCTCGGCGGGTTAATATGCGCCGCCATGACCGTCGCTTTTCCGATCATTTGTATGACGCGAGGCGCTCTGCACAACATCAATGTTCTAGCTTGGGACGAGCGCATACTTATAAACCTGGCCATCGTGATTGGAGCGATAACCGCGGGCGCTGCATACAAGACAGCGGCTCACATACAGCCATCTATAGAAGAGAAGGTCTCGAAGCCGAACAATATAAGAGAATTTGCCGGCTGGCTAAAGAAGAGAATAGGCAAGCATAAGGCCTTTCTCCTTTTGCAGTCCACAGTATTGCTCAACACCGCAGCGGCTGTTCTCTGCAAGAGGATCTCAGTCACTCAGATTGCCGGTGGCAGTGAAGCTGAACTGGTCGTATCGGCTCTCGGACTGTTACTTTTTGCTGCCGGCGGATTATTGCTGGGTCTGAGTCTGATTTCGAGACCACTGAAGGCAAACGAGAAAGTAGTTGAAGCGACACACGGACATTCAGCGAACGGCTCTGGCAACGGAGCTGGAAATGGCAACGGCAATGGAAAGCCACACGCAGAGGCACCAGACAAAGACAAGAGTGTCTTGAGCCAGAGCAAGGCACTGCCGCTGGTGCAATTTCCTGAACTCTCGGCCTGGTTGGTTATAATCGCCGGAATTGCATTAGTGGAAAATGCATGGATGCCGCTTCTAAGCTTGCCGGGCATCCTTGTAGCCATGAAGTGGTATCTGAACGACAGGCCTTCGGCTATTCACTTTGCCGGAGACGGGGCGGAACTGGATGTTTCCAACGCGCGCTGGAAAATTGTTCCGTATCTCTACTGAATGGCATGAAAACACTCTGCCAAAGATTAACGGAGTCCCGGTTTCGGCGCGGATTTCTGAGAGGCTGCTAAAGAAAACGCTCACTCAACAAGCAAGATCCGAAAAATACCGCCTCTGAAAAAGCGCATGAATAAAGGGTCTTCACAGCGAGACTTTGCGGATGAGCTGATTATAAGCCGAAAGACAAAATGTCAAGTATTGCTAACCCCTTGGAAGCCCATACAATGCAAGTATGACCTCTGGAGGCGTCGCAATTCGGCTCGCCGTATGCCGCTAGAGAACTTGGATTAGAGAGACATGCCAATCAAGTCAGGCATCGTTTCATCGCCAGCGGAATATGTAAAACCCGCAAGGTTGCCAAGAGAATCACTTCCCATTTTCGGAAGAAGATTCCCATTGATGTGAGGCCGAATAAGGAGATTTGCTTATGTTCGAAAACGACATAGTTCTGTCAAAAGAAGAAAGAGAGTGTCTCCGCATGTGGTTTCGACAAGCCATTGCCAAAGTAGAAGTAGAGGAAGCCACTGCCGCAATCATCCGCGATCGCGCTTTCTTCGAAGGCACTGAAAGCCACAGAACCGCTGCCGTTGGTCGACGACGCGCGACAAGGTCTCGCACCGGAGCCCACGGAAAAGGCGTACTCGTCTAAATTTTGCCCGAGAGAAAATTGCACCCCCCAACCAAGAGAGAAAGTTAAAAGGGAGCGTCCAACGCTCCCTTTTCATTTGGCAACTATTCAAAGTGCCGCCGCCCCAGAAAAACATATCTTTTGTATATGCGTTGAACTTTTTGCCGTGCCTTCTCGTCTCTATATACAGACCAAATAAATGGTAAGTAGAATAAATAGAATCTGGTCACGCAGTGACCGGGTTTTGCACACCCACTCTTGCTCAGGCAAAGCAGCGGCAGTGTTTTTTGTAGAGCGCCGGCAAAGCGGTGCCATAAAACTCTTGTTTCGGCGCAATTCCGGGTAAAGGGTAGGAGGAGACAAAAGAGGAGTCAAAAGCAAATGCCACGTCCGTATGTTCCTCTGCATCTTCATACTGAGTACAGCCTTCTAGATGGCGCGACGATGATCAAAGATCTCGTCAAAAAGGCCAAGGCTGAAAATATGCCTGCGGTCGCCATTACCGACCATGGTGTCATGTATGGTGCGGTCGAACTTACTAAGACCTGCAAGGAAATGGGCGGCGTCAAGCCGATTATCGGCTGCGAAGGATACATTATTGACGGCAACATCAAGGACAAGACGAAGCGTACTTCGCTCTACCACCTGACGATGATTGCCAAAACAAAGAAGGCTACAAAAATCTCGTGCGGCTGAATACGCGCGCGCACCTGGAAGGTTATTACTACAAGCCTCGCATCAACAAACAGATGCTCGAGGAAAACCGCGAAGGCTTGATTGTTCTGTCCGGTTGCCTGGGCTCTGAAATTTGCCAGCACATACTCAAGGACGAATTCGACGAAGCAAAGCGGGTCGCGTCCTGGTACAAAGAAGTTCTAGGCGATGACTACTATCTCGAAATACAGGATCACGGGCAGGTTGAAGACCGCAAAGCCAATCGCTATTTGATTCAACTTGCCAGAGAGTTGAATATCAAGCTGGTCGCCACCAACGACAGCCACTTTACTAATAAGCACGACGCACAAGCTCACGACTGCTTGCTTTGCATTCAGATGGGCAAATCAGTCACCGAGTCCAACCGAATGAAATTCACCGGTTGGGAATACATCAAAAACGGCGACGAGATGGCCTATCTCTTTCGCGACCACCTGGATACGGAATACATAGAAGAGTCGCTGCGCTCCACCCTGGAAATCGCGGACAAGGTAGAAACAGTCAAACTGGCAGCTGATCCAAGATTGCCGGTCTTTCCGATGCCACCTGGTCACACAGCCGAGAGTTTCCTCAACCACCTGGTCATCGAAGGTGCAAAGGCCCGTTATGGACAAGAACTGTCGGACGAGGTCACTACCAGGGCACGCACAGAGTTAAAGGTAATCGAGGACATGAATTTCGCCTCGTACTTCCTTATCGTGTCCGACTTCATTCAGTATGCGCGAGATAAAGGCATCCCGGTCGGACCAGGGCGGGGTTCCGCCGCTGGCTCTCTGGTTGCCTACTGCCTGGGCATCACCAATATAGACCCGATTCGCTACAACTTGCTTTTCGAGAGATTCCTCAATCCGGAAAGAAAGAGCATGCCCGATATCGATACCGACTTCTGTATCGAACGCCGGGAAGAAGTTATCAAATATGTGGCTGAAAAGTATGGGCAGGACCACGTCGCACAGATCATCACTTTCAACCGCATGACCTCGAAAGCGGTTATCAAAGATGTGGCGCGCGTTCTCGATTTTCCCTTTGCCGAGTCGAATAAGCTGGCGAAGATGATACCGGTCGTGAGGGGCAAACCTACACCGCTCAAAGAGATGATCGCAGAGCACCCCGACTTCAAGAAGGTCTA
>CAZBOX010000347.1:0-5629 GCA_964493595.1 uncultured Candidatus Obscuribacterales bacterium
GAGCGACCGCTGCCACCGGCCGGAGCGCCGGCTTCCAGCCGGCTTCGTGTGAATTCTTGAATTGCGCAATTTACAATTTACATAGGGTGCTGGGGATGAGTAGCGCCTCAAGTATTAAGGCGCTTAGCTGAGAGCGAGCATTGAGTGGCCCCATGACTTTCAACTGCGCTAAACTGGACTAAAGTGCAGCCGCAAGTTTCCAGGAATTCCAGGCATGGGACTATTTCGCTTCTATCTCCACCAGGGAAAGCTCATTACTCCCAGTGTCTGCGAGACGGAAGCCGGCTTTTTCGTCGACCAGGGTCCGCTCACGGTCACATCCGTGAAAGATTCGAATAAAGTACGACAGGCAATAGTCAAAGCATTTTCGAGAGGCAATGCCCGCATTCCCACACCAGACGGTTCTGAAGCCGCCGGCTCGATAATTCTCGAGCGCCTGGTCATCGACAGCTGGAGCAAATTCGAGAAAGATGCCGTGCTTTACACAGTGCATCTGGGCGGCCGCTATACGACTTACCATGTCACCGGGCGCAAGGACGACGGCATGTGGACGATGGACGAAAGCACGACACGTAAATTCGACAGCAAAGCCACTTACGAGGCGCTTGCCGAAGCGATAATCGACGACGTCAGACGCCAGATGCTGCCCAAGCCGGAATCAGTCAAGCCCATGCTTCTGCTTCCCAAGATTGACGCGTAGCTCTGCTTTTCAAACAAAAAGGGCGCGTTGAACGCGCCCCTCAGAATATTGAATGACAGTCCTACTCGTCGCCTTCGGCTTCGTCTTCGCTCATGCGTGCGAGCTCTTCTACGTGTGCGACCACTTTGTCGAATTCTTCGTCGCTTTCGATCGTCTGGAAAATCGACTGATCGTCGCGCTGGATAAGGCGCATGATGACGAGAGAACCGTCTTCATCATCTTCACCTTTGGACTCGCCCTTTTCGCCGCCCATTTTTAAAAGCAGCGCATATTCTTGTTCTTCAAAATCGAATATGTCAAGAATCTGACATGTATACGACTGACCATCCTCTCCTTCCAGAGTGATCATCGCTTCTTCAGATTGTGCGGGGGCTTCGTTGCTCATTATGTCGTCTTATCCTTTATAAGCCAATTGCCGGACACTCCAGTCTCGTTCTCCTAACCTTGACGAGTACTCGCCAGCGCCGCAAGCTTCTTGAGCTCTTCTTCCGTTCCTAGCGCGATCAGGATATCTCCACTACAAAACACTTGGTCCGGCAGCGGATTGGTTATCAGCTTACCACTTTGATTTAGCGCCAAGATCATCGCCCCTGACTGTTGCTTTATATTTGCATCCTTTAAAGACTGTCCGACAAGCGCGGAATTTTCGCTCAGGTTCACCTGGTCGATACGCAAGTCGTACTCGGGTGCATGCATTACAACGTCGAGAAATTCAGTTACAAGCGGATGTGTAACGGCTGTAGCCATTCTTCGCCCGGCGATTACATAAGGTGAAATGACCATACTCGCCCCGGCTCGGCGAAGTTTCGACTCAGAGCCTGGATTGGCGGCTCTTGACACGATATTACGCTGCTGTTGAGCTCTTTGGCAGACAACACAATAAATGTATTAGCAGCGTCGTCCGGAAGGCAGCAAATCACGCCGTCAGCATTCTTAATCTGCGCCGAAAGAAGAATGTCATCGGAAGTTGCGTCGCCCTCGATGACAAGAAGTCCAGCCTCCCTAGCTCGACGAGCAAGCGCCGGGTCGGCCTCGACGACAACGAAAGGAATTTTCTTGACCATGAAGTGCTCAGTTACTTCTTGGCCTGTCCTTCCCCAACCGCAAACAATGTAGTGTTTGGAAAGTTTGGCAATCTGTTCTTTCATGCGTCTGAGCTCGAAGTTGAAACTAACGAACAGTTCTACCATGTCGCCAAGCACATAAACGACGGTGGAGGCACCCGCAAAGATTACAAACATTGCGAAGATTTTTCCGGTGTCGGTTAGCGGTCGGACCTCTCCATAACCGACGGTAGTCAGTGTGATCACAGTCATGAATAGGGCGTCGAGAATACGCCAGTGCTCGATGACCACAAATCCCAAAGTGCCTATCAACACAAGAACAGCGACTGCACCGATATCGCGCAGTAGGCGTCGCGCGATGTTCCGTTTATGAAGCCTTTTTAGTCGAGCCGCTGATTTACGAGAGTCCACGAATGATTATTAGGGGACACTAAGTGTCGATCATACTGAAAGTAACATAAACGAGCCCTCGTATCGAGCCTTTAGCCTTTATCCTTAGCTGGTAAACTCAGGCTTCCCGAAAAGCCTTTATAGACAAGTATTTGGAATTTCTCATCTGGAGTGCACATGAGCGCAGTTCTTGAAGCAACACAGGGCAAAGTAGTCCAGGTCATCGGACCGGTCGTGGACGTCGAATTCTCGAGCGGACACTTGCCCGAGATCTATCACGCCCTTGAAATCGGCGGCAAAAACCCCGCTGGAGACGATTACAAGGTTATCTGCGAAGTGCAGCAGATGCTCGGCGACAACAGAGTCCGCACGGTAGCTATGAGCTCCACCGACGGCATGACCCGCGGCATGGTCGCCACCGACACCAAGAAACCAATCTCGGTTCCGGTAGGCAAAGCAACTCTGGGTCGCATCATGAACGTAGTCGGCGAGCCCGTAGATGAATCCGGTCCTGTCGATACGGAAGAAAGATGGCCGATTCACCGTCCAGCTCCCGACCTCACACAACTGCAAACAGACACAATCATTTTTGAAACCGGCATCAAGGTCGTCGATCTTCTCGAGCCCTATATCAAAGGCGGAAAGGTCGGTCTCTTCGGCGGAGCCGGCGTAGGCAAAACAGTTATCATCCAGGAATTGATCCACAACGTCGCCAAAAACCACGGTGGATTCTCGGTTTTCGCAGGCGTGGGCGAACGCACCCGCGAAGGAAACGACCTCTGGCACGAAATGAAAGACTCAGGCGTGTTGGACAAAGTCGCCCTGATTTACGGTCAGATGAACGAGCCGCCGGGCGCCAGAATGCGCGTCGGTCTTTCGGCTCTGACCGTTGCCGAATACTTCCGCGACGTCAACAAGACAGACGTGTTGCTCTTCGTAGACAACATCTTCCGCTTCACACAAGCTGGTTCTGAAGTATCCGCGCTGCTCGGACGTATGCCCTCAGCCGTAGGATATCAACCGACATTGGCTCAAGAGATGGGCGCACTGCAAGAGCGCATCACCTCGACCAAGGCTGGTTCTGTAACTTCAGTACAAGCCATCTATGTACCTGCGGATGACTTGACCGACCCGGCTCCGGCAACAGCTTTTGCTCACTTGGACGCCACCACCGTTCTTTCGCGTCAAATCGCAGAACTGGGGATCTACCCTGCAGTAGATCCGCTCGCATCGACTTCCACCGCTCTCAAGCCCGACGTAGTCGGACAAGAGCACTACGATGTCGCCCGCGGCGTTCAACAAACACTGCAAAAATACAAAGACTTGCAAGACATCATCGCAATTCTCGGTATGGACGAATTGTCTGCAGAAGATAAAGTGACCGTATCGCGCGCCCGTAAGATTCAACGCTTCTTGAGCCAACCGTTCAACGTCGCTGAAATCTTCACCGGACGTCCTGGTACATACGTCAAACTCGAAGACACCGTCAAAGGCTTCAAGATGATCTTGAGCGGCGAGCTCGACGATATGTACGAACAATCGTTCTACATGGTCGGCACAATCGAAGAAGCCATCAAGAACGACAAAGAAGCAAAAGCAAAAGAAAACGCTTAAGGCAACTTCGAACAACTGCATGAAAAAGAAGAATCAGGAAGCTACAAACGAAAAACCGCAAACGCCCGCGGCGCCAAAACCAAGTAATCGAGACATTTTTGTCTTTGGTCGCTTGGAAAACGAAGTGGCATTGCCGGTAATTCGCCGCATCCTGAAATTGAATCAGAGCGATCCGACAAAACCGATCAATCTGTATATCAATTCTTCCGGTGGCAATGGATATAACGCCGATGCCATCATCGCAGTAATGTCTCAGATCGAGGCCAAGGTCAACACCATCTGTCTCGGTCACGCTCTGTCCGGTGCCTGCGAAATTTTGGCAGCCGGCACCGGCGAGCGTGTGGCATACGAATTTTCAACACTGATGTTTCACCAAACGCTCTGGGAAGCCGATGGAGATATCACCAACCTGGAAATTCAAGCCGCACAGGGACAGCGTTTTCGCAATGCACAGATAGAAGTTTTGCACCGTTGCACAGGACAAAGCAGAGAACGCCTGCGCAAAGACATTGAGCGCGATCACTATATGACCGCGCAAGAAGCTCTCGAATACGGAATGATCGATCGAGTTTGCCACCACAAAAAAAGAGCAAAGGGCGAGAGATCTACTTCCAATCACAAAGAGTCGAAAGGACTGGACCTGATTGCAGAGTCAACGGTCAAAGGTGTGAAGCAACAGAAATTGGCATCAGCTCTGACAGTCAAAAAGAAAGCTGCAAGAGCGAAGAAAGGCAAATAAGAGGACGGACTCAATGACAGCTGGCACGCTAAATCTTAAGATCATCACCCCCGAGCGCATCATCTTCGAAGCGCCGGTGAAGCAAGTTACCGCGCGAGCAGTCGACGGCGAACTGACCATCCTGCCAGATCACGAACCACTCGTTACAGCGCTGGCCATCGACATTGTCGAATTCAAAGGCGAGTCGTCTTTCGACAGCGCCGCCGTTATCGGTGGTGTCATGGAAGTACAGGACAACAATGTCACTATCGTCAGCAACGTTGCCGAGCTAGACACTGAAATCGACGAAGCCAGAGCCAATCAAGCCAAGTCGCGCCTGGAAGCAGAGAGAACTCAAAAAGCAGACAAAATCGACGTTCAGGTCGCAGAAATGGCTTTGTCCAGAGCAATGGCCAGACTCAAAGCTGTCGAGCTCACAAAGAGAAGAAAAGGCGGACACAACCGCTAGGCGCGTTTCGTCGCCGAGAAAGCGACGACTTGCCAGAAAGAAGAAACAGGCATATAAAGGACGCAGAGAATGCGTCCTTTTTTGTTCGCGCTGCCAGCCCGCTTACCATTCAGTAAGCAAGGAACTTAATGATGAATGCCAGGTCTAAATGTCGTGGATGAATTTATGGACACCGATAAGAAGAAAGAATTCCTCATAGAACGGCTGTTTTCGAAAGTCGTCAGTTGTGTGGAAGGGCGCGATTTCTATGCCGCGCGGCTATATCAGCGCGACCTTATCCTTCTGATGACTCAAACAGGGAAATACTCCCACTCTCAAATCGCCGATGCTTACTTTGCCCTGGCAGAATTTTGCGCAAAAGTAGGGGACTTCAAGGCGGTCAATAGATTTACGACAAGAGCGACGAAATACAAGTCCATAGGCTCGCAAGGGAATCCCAGTGCCCTGAGCAAGTTTTTTCAGACAGGGAACATCGTCAGCAGAACATAGCCAGGGTACTTTCCGCAGAGCCTCGACTAGAGCGGGCACAGGGCGAAATTTTTAGCATTTCTTGATGCAAGTTTTTCGAGCTGAGCGTCTACAGTAGACTGGTTATTTTTCTCCTTGACGGACGCTCTTTTGTCAACGCTACGTAAATGGCTTCTCAGTTCTTCGACCGGTCATGGTGGAGAGGA
>CAZBOX010000348.1:0-5606 GCA_964493595.1 uncultured Candidatus Obscuribacterales bacterium
GCCCGAGCGCAGGATTGCTTTCAGCCGGTTGGACTTGTAGATATTCTCGGTGAGAGGGAAGTTTATCGCGGCCGAGATGTGATTCGAGCGTGTATCGATCCATTGATCAACTTGATCGGAGAACCGTCCACTGTAATGTTCCGTGCTACATCTCGCGGATCTGGATTTCACACAATATTCAAGCACATCGGCGATCTCGAGTACTGGCTTCGCATTCTTGCGGAGGGCGACTTAGGACTGATCAACGAGCCACTCACCAGCTTCCGTTCTCATGAGTATTCTGCCACCGCCTACAATCAGAGGCAGCTCTGGGGTATTGTCGATATTCTGCATATGGCAGACGCTGCATCAGGACTTTTGGAGCAGATGAGCATCTCCAAAGACGAGTACATAAAGGACAATCTTGCCATTGTCGCCAAGTATCTCGGACCAATGATTGCCGGCGGAGAGCAAGGGCCTGAGCAGGTTCGAGTGGATGATGATTACACGAAGATCGATGTCGCAACTCTCAAGAAAACGTTGTTTTACGCTCTAGAGCTAGTGTCAGAATCCGAGCGACGCGACTTACACGCGCCGTCTTTCTTGTCTCCGGAACAAACAGGACACATGATCAAATCACTTCAAAACGAGGTGTTGATCAAGAACTCCGAAAAGATATTGCGCGGTTTGCTCAACACAGTTTCGTGGCATGCGACTCGCCCTCTGCGCGAAATCAACAGGATGTCTGCCGCCGGTTTGACACTGAATTTTGCCGATAGAAGTCAATTTTCTACTGAATCGTATCTGAGGCAACAGCGCTCCTACCTACGGCATCTAAAAAACGAGAGAATCAGAATTCTGAAAAGCCGGTCCTGGAAAATTACAAGGTTTTTGCGAAAGGGCTTTGGAAAGACCAACCGAATATCCGCTTCCAGTGAAGGTCTTCCAAAAGAAACTTTGGCTCAACGTACCTCGCTTACTTCTATGCAGGGAGCGAAGGCACCTATTGCAAGCGAATCTGTCGGATCTGAAAAACGATTGCCATTGCAAAAGAAGCTTCGTGATCAACAAGCCCAAAAAGAAGCGCTGAAGGAACAAGAGCGGGCAATTCGTATGTCGATCGAGAATGACCTTGAGCGGAGAATTCCGAAGTCCGGCACTTTCAATCTCAGTCGTCTATATGAATACGATCTGGCGATCGGTGCTGTTGTAAGAAATGAAGCGCGATTCTTGCCGGAGTGGCTTGAGTATCATTCGCATTTGGGTGTGCAAAAGTTTTTCATTTTCGACAATCTGAGTGACGACGATACCAGGACAGTGCTTCGTCCATACGTGACTGAAGGACTTGTTGAAGTCTTCGACTGGCCAATGACTTTTGCCGATCAACCGGGCTATCTGAGCATGCAGATGGGTGCGTATAGGCGCATCGTTGATATGTGCGCCGATGATGTTAAATGGATAGGCTTTATTGACCTTGATGAATTTATCGTCCCTGAAGAAGAAGACAATTTGGTGGAGATTCTTGTTGATTATGAGGACGTGGGCGGGGTTTCATTAAATTGGATGATGTTCGGCACATCCGAGATAGAGAAGTTGGAGGATGACCAACTTGTGATTGAATCGCTCACAAAACGAGCGCCAATAGACGATGCCGCAAACCATTTTGTCAAAACAATATCGCGCGCTGAGCGTATCAGGCGCTGCAAGGATCCGCACGCGATGCTGTACGACATTGGCTATAAGCAAGTAAACACCAGAAAAATGCCTATGTATTCGAGCATGTCCTCTACGGTGGTCGATCACAGAATGCGAATCAATCACTATTGGACGCGTGATGAAAGCTATTTTTTAGATCGAAAAGTGCAATATGTCAAAGAACGCGGTGATCAGCTTGCTCTGGCTGAGCTGGAAAGGCGACATCGAGATTTCAACGCGGTGGAAGACACCGCCATTCAAAGATTTGTCGCACCAGTCAAAGAGAAACTAGCTCGTCGAAGAGCAACTATTTTCGAAAACTCCAAATCGGAAGTGTCTAGTTCTCGACTCTGAATCAGCAGGATTTAGCTCCTGACTCTGAAGCAGCTTTTCAAAGCATTACCTGAAGCCGATTTGTCTGGAAATAGTTCGCCAGCTAAATCTTCTGTTACGCTTAGCGATCAGGATAATTCTAGAGCCTGCCGGAGTTTCCTCATCATGTAATACACTTACTTTTCCAAATCCGAATTCCGTCAGCGCGGAAAGCAGGGATTCGCGACTTAGCCACAACGAGTGATCTTCAACGCCGGAAAAAGAGTCACTCCAACCGTGCTCGTTATAGACGTATGCATCATAGTTTTTTCCCTGAAAGTCAATTGAAGTTGCTTCCATGTCTGACCGCTGTCCATAGTGTGTATCCAAAAGCATGGTATCCGCCACGGTACGAATTCTAAACAAATGCTCCAGTGGATTGGCTAGGTGATAAAGCACGCCTGCATGAAATAGAATGTCGAATTTACCAATGTTCTGGTCGAGGTCCCGTACGTCCGCAATGTGAAACTCACAATTACGGACGCCATGTAAATAGGCGCGGATAAGCGCACAAGTGATGTTGCGCGGTCTGACTTCGAGAGCAACTACCTTTTTGCAGATCGCTGCAAGTTGAACAGAAAGTACACCCTCGCAGGAGCCGAGTTCTAGAATTACTTTATTGGCAGGCGAAGCATGATCGAGAAGTGCTTGTACACGCCTGTCTCTTCCGGCACCAGCTTTCCAACTTCCGGGTTTCTCATCCTCAGCATAACCAAGGTAGCGCCCATCCGGCAATGGACAGCCACTTCGCCATTGCACAACCTTCTGAAACTCCTCGAGCTGAAAATCTGTCAGCAACGGAACTCTCTTTTGCGGTGTGTTGAACATCAGTCTATCGCAACCTTGTCAAATCTCTAGCGTCGTTCATATCTTCAGCAAGGTTGGATTTGAAATCAACCGTGCCGTCTTCCTTAACCAGGATTAGAGGAATGCCTCGCTCCTTCAATTTGAGTGCAACCGATACTGCCTCTGGCACTCCTGGTTCCAGCGCGGCTGCGTCAATCGCCTCTACTTCAATCGACCCACATTTCAGAGCTGCACATGCCATTTGCGCTTTGTAGAGGTCGCTGTTATTCGGTGTTACAACCAGCCACGAACAGTTTAGTCCTAATTTGTTCTTTAGAAATGCACCATCATTGCCATACCAGGGACTTCCTAGGGGAAGTCCTGTCACAGCAACCAGCTTATGCTTGTTGAGCTCATTGCGATGGGCCGATAGCCAGGCAAGCACCTTAGAATTAAATGCCCCACGCTTGTCGTGCCATGCGAACTTTGCTACTCGCAATGGATTGGTCACAAAGATGATCGCAGGTATCAAGGTTAGAAGAAGTACGGAAAGTAATGTTTGCACGGTCAGCAGTGCTTTCGCGGGTGTTTGCGTCTGGTGCGGTAGTTTCGTCTTATCGATACAACAGAGGACCAATAGTGAGGCGCACTGTAGGCTGGTCCATTCGAATATATAAATCTCCAGAAAATGCTGAGGAATTAACGAAAATGGCGCCATTATAAGTAAAGAAAGTGCCGCAATTGCAGTTACGCGAATTGTCGTTTGCCTGCCACACATAAAGACGGAAAAGAGAATTGCAGCGATGTTGGCTGCAGCTGCGATCTTTGTGCCGGGGCAGTTTGTGAGGTATGACCAGTATGCGCCTAGAATGCTTGCTGGTGACCATGAAATAGAATAGGCGACTCCACTTCCAAGGAAAGGGCTATGCAGAATGAATTTTTCAAAAGCGAGGATAGCAGCGGAAACACATATCAATACGATGGCAGTAATTCGTGCTAAATGCCTGTTCTTTTCTCCAGAAGCCGGAAGCGAAGACCACAAACAAAAGCAAATGATCGGTCCGAAAAATTCTTCCTTGCATAAGAGTCCAAGAACAGTCAGAACAATTGCCGGCATCAAAAACTTTTGCGGACGGTCTGCGCGAAATGCACGCACAAGGCATATCAACGCGGTCAACCCCAGGACAGAAGAATAGAGACCGAACAAACCGGCAAGGTAGCGGCTGTAATCTGCTAGATTCTCGACTGATACGGCTGACACGAGTGCAAAGAGAACAGAAGGCCAGTAAAGGCGCTTTACCTCAAGATAGCAAGCGACGAGTGTAAAGGAAAGGGCTATGGTCGCGACCGCCATCACTTGTGCGCATAGGTAGGTGAATGTTGCGCCAAAAGAACCCATCAGAAACGATGTGTAGAAAGCGACAGGTCGGCACGCGATTACTGGAATATTTCCGAGCGAGTATGCCAGGGTTCGGTAATCATCTTCATAGGTAGGAACAGCGTAAAGCAGCTGTCCATGAGAAATACCGCCAAGGACGACAACATAGGCGACCGCGGCTATGGAAAGGAAAACAATGAACAGCTTTCCAGTCGAAGCCGTACTTCCAAACACGGGTGAATCGCTGGGAGTCATTGCCGGAAAAGTGGTGCCTTAAACCACGAAGTCTTTGCAGCGCAGAACAGGCAGAGCGACCACAACACACCTAGTCCATAGACGACGCTGGGCCAAAAACTGATTGACGAAGCTGCCGGGAAATAACGCGTTTCAACAGGAATCTCGCCAATCTTGAACTCGAAGAAAACCGCCTGACAAAGTATTTCAGCGTCGAACACAAAGTCCGATGAATTTCGAAGAAACGGGACAGTCTCGAGAAACCGCCTGCTGTAGGCGCGATAACCGGTGTGAAACTCCGAGAGCTGAGCGCCCAACACGAGGTTTTGGCATGCGGTAAGTGCTCGGTTGGCAACATACTTATAGAAGGGCATTCCGCCCTTTAGCGCGTCGCCGTTCAGAATACGCGAACCAAGAACAATGTCCGCCTCGCCGGAAAGAATAGGCGCTACCATATCTGGTATCTTAAGCGGATCGTATTGATAGTCAGGATGCAACATAACAACAATGTCGGCACCGTCGCGCAAGGCTTCCAGATAGCAAGTTTTTTGATTGCCACCATAGCCTGTTCGGTGCGGATGGCGGATTACCTTAATGGGCAAGGTTCCCCCAATTGACACTGTCTCGTCATGCGAACAATCATCAACCATGATGATTTCGCAGACGAGTTCTTTGGGAATGTCGTTGAAAGTCTTCAGAAGAGTCTTGGCAGCATTGTACGCGGGCATTGTTACTACAATGCGCGGCGGCGTCTGATCTTGCGGATTTCTTTTGCTGAGAACGTCCATTTGGCGTTGCAATACTACAACTCCTCATTTCGCAACAGGTCATGATAACTCGCATGGGTCCGCTGTAGCTGAAAAGCTTGATTAGTATTCACTCAGGAGATTGCAGGTCCTGTCCAAACTCACTGGTGTGCCACGTCTGCAGGTGCTATTCTGGAGAACATCGGATGGAGACTTCTAGCATGTCTCATGTTTGAACTACGGCCTACGTTGACCGGCACGCTTATAGGTTTGATTGGACCACGCTTACCTGTCTGTGGCCTTTCGTTTTAGTTTTCAGCCTCTTATCTTAGTCGTCAATGCTCTCTTCATCCTCATCGGCGTCTTCGCGTTCTTCGGCTAGTTTTTCCGCCTGCAGGCGTTTTCTTTCCCTGGTC
>CAZBOX010000349.1:0-5600 GCA_964493595.1 uncultured Candidatus Obscuribacterales bacterium
CTTGGGGGACTTGTCGTGGTAGACGCTGTCGGCGCCGTAGAGAGCGTGGTTCAGCTCGTTGTCGGAAATCGACTCGGGGTCCGAGCCGGCTTCCTTGAAGTGCGCCGCATAGCGCAGCTTGAGCGTCGCCAGCTCCTTTTCCGGGAAGGTCGGGTGGAGCAGCATGTCGGCAGTCATCTTCACCAGCTGTTCGAAATCGACAGCGGCGACCTTCGTGCCGGCACTGGTGTAGAAGTTTCCAGAACGGAAACCGATGCCGGAGCCCATCTCCTCGAAAGCCGCCGAAATCTGGCGAGCGTCCATCGAGTCGGTACCGGCGGTGAGCAGGCTCGACGTGAACGACGCCACCATCGGCTTCTCGGCAGGAGCGAAGTAGCCACCCGCCTTGAACTGCAGAGACATGCCCACGATGCCCGTGCCGGGAGTGGGCAGAACCTGCAGCTTCAGCCCGTTGGCGAGCACCTTGGTGTGCGTGCGAGCAGCGAACGAAGACTTGGCAGTCTCTTCCGCCACAGGAGCAGCGACAGCCTCAGCCGCAGCCTCGGACGCAGCCGCGGACTGCTTCGGAATGAAATAGCCCACAGTGCGGTTCTCCTTGGTGAAGTACTGCGCAGCAGCGCGCTTCACGTCGTCGCCGGTGACAGCGTCCAGCTTCTCGCCGTACGTGGTGTAGAAGGTCCAGTCGGCGACCGACTCAGCCTCACCGATAGCGTCGGCGAGCTGCATCGGGTCGGCGGCCGCCAGCACGGTGCGCTTGCGATTGGCAAGCTTGGCGCGCTTCAGCTCGGACTCCTCGACGCCTTCGGCAGCCAGCTTCTCGAGCTCGGCGAGAATTGCCTTCTCGACGGTTTCGTGGCTGACACCTTCGGCAGGCGCGGCGAAGACCATGATCATGCCCGGATCGCGCTGCTCGAAGTGCCAGGTGTAAGCCTGGGTGGCGAGCTTGGTGTCGACCAGAGCACGGTAGAGCCGGCTGGACTTGCTACCCGAGCCGAGCACCGCCGCAATCGCCGCCACCGCGTAGGTGTCGGCGTGGGTCGCCTCGGGCACGTGGAAGCCGATCGCCACACGCGGCGAATCACCTTCGCGAACGATGTCGAAACGGCGCTCGCCTTCCTGCTTGGGCTCGACGGTGACGACGGGCGGAATCGGATGGGGTGAAGCCGGATGCACGCCGTAGTACTTCGCCACCAGCTCGAGTGCCTTGGCGGACTCGAAGTCGCCGATGAGAAGCAGCGTCGTGTTGTTCGGCCAGTAGTAGACGTCGTAGAAAGCCTTCAGGCGCTCGACCGTGATGGCCTCGACGTCGGACGTCCACCCGATGGTCGGGTGGTGATAGGGATGCTCGACGAAGGCGTGAGCATACAGCTTCTGCAGAAGCACGCGGTCGGGGTTGTTCTCCCCGATCTCGAGCTCGCTGCGAACCACGGTCATCTCCGTCGCGCGCTCCTCCTCCTTGATGAGCAGGTTGCGCATGCGGTCGGCCTCGGTGGCGAGGCAGAGCTCGAGGTGACGAGCAGGGACCGTCTCGAAGTAGTTCGTGCGGTCGAACCAGGTGGTGGCGTTCCACACGCCGCCGTACTGGCGGAAGCGATCCGGGAAGTTGTACACCTCGCCGGTGCGACCATCCTTCACGCCCTTGAACATCATGTGCTCGAGGATGTGGGTGGCGCCGGTGTGACCGACCGCCTCGTTGCGCGAGCCGACCCGGTAGAGCGGCATCACGGTGACGACGGGGCTGTTGTGGTTCTCGGCCAGCAGAATCTTCAGACCGTTGGAATCGAGAAGATACTCGGCGATGCCGCCGCTTTCGCGGACGAACGAAATCCCGAGAGACTTGAGAGTGTTAGCGTCGACTGACATTGCATTATCTCCAGTTAGTGGCTCTTGAGAGCCGAACTGGCATCTGAGCGAATGCTCGGATGCGGTTGATTACGTATTGAACGCTCCTACGGGCGCTCCTCCGTGCCACTTCCTCGAACAGAAAATGTGAACCAACGCGCCTGCGAAAGTTCACTTGCACGACACTCTGGCACCACCCGTAGTGCACCTTGAGAGGAGCACAGAAGGACGAGCGGGAACTGGGTTAGTACCAGAAAGAGTTACCGTGTTTTCGATTCGACTGAAAAAAAGAGTTGTAAGAAGTGACGTTGAGAGACTACGCAGGCACGCCCGACAAAGGAAATAAAAAGCGCTGAAAAAGCGGCTAAATGGCGCTAATAAACAAGTGGTAGAGAAGGTGTTGACAGAGTTGTGAGCTAAGACAAGTATTAAACGCTGAACTCTTGATAACAGAGGCAAAAACAAGAGAGAAGAGAAAAAGTCCAGTTGCAAAGAGAGCAAGACGGGAACAGACAAAGCTCTTGTTGTCAAGCGAATTTCGTCTCTAGCGAAGCTTGTGCCGTCCAGCCCGGAATTTTCTTTCCCTCAACGCTAAGCAGCCTGCGCGCTTTGTAAAGCGCCTTATGAGCGCCTTTAAAACGGTTCGCTACATACGCAGAGCACAAGCTACTGCTAGGGTTTAGCACCTTTAAATCGCTTTCGTTTTTTCGCTGACAAAATACACAACCACTTGCACGACTAACTCGCTCAGACTCTTCCCTTTGTGAAAAGGGTCGCAGCAACGCGTTTGCTGAGGCAAACACCGAGCAAGCCAGGTCGCAAGTCGGGCTCTCCAGATAGCACCATGTTAGGAGGCCGAGGTATGTTCTCACCAGAGAAACTTCGCGAGTTTCTGGGCAGGCAGATAGACGCGCTTGCGCGCCGCATCAAGGGCAAACAGCGACGACGCTCTGCCATTGCCGATCGTGCCTTAATCATTCGGGAGTCGAATATACGCGACGCCGCCCGGCTCGTGTCTCAACTTCCCGGAATTACCAATCTCGGACAAGGATTACCCGAGTATCCCGCTCCACAAATTCTCAAAGACGCAGCCGTCGCTGCCATCAACACAGACTGGAACCAGTACAGCAATACCTGGGGCTACCCGCAGCTGCGTGAAGCGATTGCCCGCAAGATGAAGCACTACAACGGCTTAGAAGCCGACCCGGAGACCGAGATCACCGTCACAGTAGGCGCTTCTGAAGCCCTGAACGCTTCGCTCCTGGCTACAGTCAATCCGGGCGACGAGGTGATCATATTCGAGCCGTTCTATGAGAATTACCACCCCAACGTCGCCATTTGCGGCGGCACACCGCGCTACGTCAAATTGCACAGCCCCACCTGGACGTTTGACCGCGCCGAATTGATCGCCGCTTTCAACAAGCGCACCCGTGCGATTCTCATCAATACGCCTCACAACCCCACCGGGCGCGTCTTTACGATGGAAGAACTGTCGTTCATCGCCGACCTGTGCAAGCAGTGGGATGTGCTGGCGATTACCGACGAGATCTATGAGTACATGGTCTACGACGGTCGCAAGCACATCAGCATGGCCACACTGCCAGGCATGCGCGAGCGGACTATCACCATCTCCGGACTGAGCAAGACTTTCAGCATCACAGGATGGCGCCTCGGCTATGCTGTCGCACCAGAGAAATATACGCGGGCGCTTCGACGTGTCCACGACTATCTCACCCTGGCTGCACCTTCACCTATGCAGATTGCCGGCATAACCGCGCTAAACATGCCGGATCAGTTCTACGAGGAGATGGTGGCGAAATACCAGCAGATGCGAGACCAGATTTGCCAGGTCGCCAAGCAAGCGGGTTTCGAATTTGCTCAGAAGCCGGAAGGTACGTATTATCTGTTCACCGATCCCAGCCGACTGGGATTCGAAAACGACCGCAAACTGTGGGAGCATCTGCTCTACAACCACAAGCTGGCGACCGTGGCCGGATATTGTTTCTTCCGCCCTGATGCGGAAACCAACCACATCCGCTTTTGCTATGCGAAATCCGAAAGAACAATCAACGCAGCCAGGGACAAGCTGATTGGCTTTCGGGACGAACAACTGGCCAAGAGTCAATAACGCTAATCTTGAGAAAGCCTTGAGCGCAGCGCGGAGCGTCGTCTCAAGGTTTTCTCTTTTTCACTCAATTCTACTATGCCACATAGCATACGCCGGAAAAACTCAAAAGATGGTGGCGCAGCGGCGTATTTAATCGGCGGACAGGGCTTGCGACATGGCCGCCATCAGAGGGGTTTTATTCGTGAAAGTCTCGACGTCTTTGATAATCGCCTGGGGAATCAACTGTCCGGAAAGCGGAGCTATATTAGGGAAACGCTTGATGGCAGTACCGATCGCCAGAAGCTCGACGACACCGCCACCAAAATCATAGACATAGGTTTTAACGCCCACCACATCATCAGCGCCGCACGACTGCGCCTCTTCCTGGATCATAGCCAGAGCCCGGATTCTGGCTTGATAAATCATGTATGTGAGTTCTTTGATTTCCCCACGAACAAAGCTCTTCATCATCGCCTTAAATCCGCCTGCAAAGCCGACTGAAAAAACGGAGACGCCGAGGACAAGCTTGATCGGATAAAAACCAGCATGCACGACATTCCACATCTCTTCGTTCGTCAAGTCACTGGTGATCGGGTTTTCCTTGTATTGAGGAGGCAATACTGGATTGTAAGAGGCTGTCCCAGTCATCAACATCTCTTGCACGCCAATCAGCGGAGAAATTACTGTCTGAATGCCCAAAACAGCATTGGCACCGGCTTCGCGCGCTTCAGCCGAAATGCGCTCCAGAGCAAGATGCCGCGTCTTATTCAGCATGTTCGAATATTCGATCACTTCACCGGATTTCAAACTGCGCAGCGAACCCATGATGCCACCGCCCAGACCGATCGAATAAGCAACATTGCCAAACACGAATTGAACGGGCTCAAAACCGCAATCGAGCTGGCAGTAAAGCTCCTGCCCATTGGCGGAGGTGGAAAAGACATGATCGCTCTCTACGTGTTCGCCAGGACCGTCACCGCTCGCCCTGTGAATTGTCGAGCCAATCGAGAGATATTCGATGTTCGAGTCATGGAAAATCAACTGACTGGTTACGCCGGTAACGCCGTCACCACCGTGCCGACGGGCTTCTTCAACCATGCGCATGTATGAAAGAGCACGCCCTTCTCGAATGATCTCTGTAAGTTCGTGAACCTCTCCCCCGCCCAGTGTCTTCAAGCTGGAGGCGACTCCGCCGACGAAACCCAGAGCGAAGACGCTATTACCGATGACCAGATTACCGGGCTCGTAACCTTTCTGCTTGAGACAGTACAATTCATTTCCGGACAGTCCAGTGATAATAGCCATGTTGCAATCTCCTTGCTCGGCAAGCAGGAAGATCGTACACGCTTGACTTTAAGTTCTTACTCGTCCTCCTCAATCAGCGTGAGGTCGGGTCGTGCTTTTTTCAATGCGGCAAGACACTGCGCACTGACAGGTGTTTCACGCAAATCAAGCTTCTTCATTCTCTTTATCGAATAGAGATGTGGTATTCCGGCATCAGTAATAGCCCAGCAACCGCGCATGCGCACTTCCTCTATCTTTGGTTGAGAGGCGGCAAAGTTAGCAAGCCCAGCATCATCAAAGCCGTTCCAGATCACTTCCAGATAATTGAGCTTGGGAAACTTGTTGAAATAGCCGATACTTTCATTAA
>CAZBOX010000350.1:0-5568 GCA_964493595.1 uncultured Candidatus Obscuribacterales bacterium
ATCACGATCAAGAGTCCTCGTCCAATTGCCGAGGCAATCAGCAGTGCCGGCGGCGTAAGCTTCAATTCTCTAGATGAGCACCTGATGTTGAAGAAAGTGCCCGGTGTTTTTGTCGCCGGAGAGATGATCGATTGGGAAGCTCCAACTGGTGGCTACCTGCTTACCGCCTGCTTCGCCAGCGGGCGCTGGGCCGCCAACGGAGTGATTGATTGGCTCGGTCAGAAGCGCTAATTGACGTCGCGCGTATCGAGCAGTGAGCAACGAGCAGAGATCGATCTCAGACCACCACCAATCAGGACTGCCCTGATTTGCCGCTGAGGGCGGTCGTTGCAGTTGTGTGTTGAGTAAAGCCAAATTGCCCGATCTGCCACAAAGTAGCGGCAGCTTCGTTGCGCAACACTGATTGCTTGGGATGAAACGCTCCAATCTTGCCGAAAGCTCTCTGGATGTTGCCGCCGTGCGGACCGGAGACATAGAAGTCTTGATGGACATAGCCAGTGAATCTCTCAGCAACGTCTTTCCCGTCGCTGAACTTCCATGTTGCTTCCATTTGAGAGCGCCAGGGATCAAGCGTTTTTCCAACATCCACGCCCAGTTTTATCCCCAGCATCTCCTCTCTTGTTAGAGGTTGATCCGGGCGGAAAGTGCCGTCGTCGTATCCGATGGAAAAGCCTGCACTGGCTAGCGCCTGGACATACGGATATAGTTTGTGACCGGGCGCGCAGTCCTTGAAAATTTGAGGTGCTGCCGAATTGAATCTTATGTGTTTTTCGTCGGGCATGAGTGCGTTGTAGGCATTGAAAAGCCAGTGGCAGTACTCAGCTCTGGTGATAGTTTCATTTGGTCTGAATGTGCTTCCTTCACCATCAAAAACTTTCAATTGCGAGAGTTCTTCAATCATCTTTGCCGTAGGAACGTTTGCAAGATCCGTAAAGGCAGCGATATCCTGCACCTGCGTATCTGCGGCTTTTGCTTCATGGTTAAAGGATTCCAGCTGCTGCTTGAGTGCAAGATTCTCCGCTTCGAGCGCGGTGACCTTATTTACTAGCTGGGCGTATTCAGCGACGTTGCTGTAAATATTGCTGCTATTGTTGCTGCTGACGCTACCGCCGCTGCCGCCGTTGTCGCTGTTGCTGATACTGTTAATACCGCTGTTGCTATTCCCGCCGCCGCTGCCCATCGCGCTGCTACCTTGGTTGTTATTCCCATTGCTGCTGCAACCACACAGGAGCGCCACCGAAAGCGATACCAAAACAATCTTAGAAGTGTAATGCCTGATTCTCATTTTTCTGCCTTGTTAGTTGATAGAAGATCCAGCCGGAAGAGTGAAAAGATTTGCCGCCGGTGCGGACGGATTGAATTTGACCAGAAGGGCTTCGCTGACGCCGGCGCCCGGAGCTATGACTTTGCTGTATACCCGCACGCCTCCAATGTCATTGCCGTTCCAGATTTCTTCTTCGACACCGCCGTCCAGGCTGTACTTCGTGCCGGTGCAAATATGCCCTTGAATGGTTTTCACTCCAAGCGGCTTGGCGCTTGCTTTCATTTTGTCTGACACCGAGCCCATTGCCGATAGCTGGTCGTCGGTCAGCGGAATGCTCATTGCCGTCCGCATCCCGGGCATCATCAACATGACTTTCCGCTGGTTGTAATCGATGATGGAAACGTTCTTCGAGCCGTTGCTGCTGATCATTTCCGAGCGTCCGTGCCCTTTTCCGTCGAACGACATAATGTGTTGGCTTGTTCCGACCTGGCTGCTGAGTTTGTACTCGGCTTGATAGGCTTTGCGCTCAATTTCAAAACCGAAAACAGGAAGAGATTGGATGCTCAGCGCCAAAATGCAAATACCAAACAGGGTGGACCGATTCGCGTTCATTTTTGCCTCTCAGGGTGGGGTGAATCAGTCTACGGAAGCAAAGAGCAAAATTAGGCGGTTTGGGCGGCAAACTTCTAGCTAGGCGCCGGCCGCCCTTTAGCCGCTATTTCTCTGCGAATTTTCCACTATCCGCCCATCTTCCATGTAGACGATGCGGTCGGCGATGTCCAGGATACGGTTGTCGTGAGTGACCAAGATGATGCTCGAGCCCTTCTTTCGGGCAAGGTTAAACATCAGGTCGACCACGTCCCGACCAGTCTTTTTGTCGAGAGCCGCGGTCGGTTCGTCAGCCAGAACCAGCAAGGGGGACGGCGCCAGCGCCCGCGCAATAGCCACCCGCTGCTTTTGCCCGCCGGAAAGCTGATCCGGATATTTCTCGAAGTGCCCGGACAGCCCGACTTCTTCAAGATATTGGCGTGCCTGCCTCCTGGTCTCCGACGGGTCCAGTCCGTGCAGCTCCAGCCCCATGGAGACATTCTGCTCAGCAGTGAGAAAGCGCAGAAGGTTGTGCTGCTGAAAGATGTATCCGATATTCTTGCGCGTCTCAACCAGGGTCTTTTCGTCCACTCCGACGAGGTCTTTGCCCAATACACTTATCTCGCCTTCCATGGCTGTTCTGAGGGCGCCGATAAGCGTGAGGAAAGTAGTCTTTCCTGAGCCGGAAGGTCCCATCAATATAACGATTTCGCCCGGCGCAATCTCGAACGAGACATTGTCCAGGATCTTCTTTCGCAGCTCGCCGGCGCCGAAATAGTGGCACAAATTGCGGACCCGTACGACATCTTTTAAGGCTCGCGTGATGGTTGCTTCCATTTAGAACACCTCCGCCGGATCAGCCTGGCTGAGCTTGCGCAGCGCTATGCTGGCAGAAAGAGTGCACATTACCAGTGCCATTACGAATACCAGACCGGCTCGCGCCGCCGTCATATAGACCGGCATGGACGTGGCGTCCTGCGCGACCTGGTAGAGAATAAGGCTAATGACGAAGCCGGGCAGGAAGCCGGCGATGGAGAGAATTATCGACTCCTGGAATACAACCTTTAGAAGATACTCGTTGTTGTAACCGATTGCTTTGAGAGTGGCGTATTCGGGCAGGTGGTCGGCGACGTCGGAATGCAAAATCTGGTAGACGATGACTACACCGACGAGAAATCCTACCAGTACACCGAGACCGAAAATGAATCCGATGCCTGTGCCTTCCGCCCAGTATTTCTTTTCCACTTCAGCGAATTCAGCTTTTGTGTACACCGCGACTTGCGAGCCGAACTGCCTTTCCAGCGCAGACTTCACAGCTTGGGCGTCAGAGCCGAGACGCAAGCGGACCAGCCCTAGCTCAACTGAATTCGGTTCTGCGCGATCGACAAGATATGGAAAAGTGGTATCGCTCGTGATGACAGTTCCGTCGGCTGCAAATGAGGCTCCGATTTTGAAAAGTCCGGCAACCCTCACGTTTTTCTTGTTGAGTTCGACGTCTACTTTGCCCTTCTTCAGCAGATCTTTGATGTGACCATAATCAAGTCGAGCAGCTTCGTCGAATAGTACATTCCTGAAGAGTTTCAGCCTGTCGAGATTCTCATTGACCGCCGGCAGTGCAAAACTCGGTTTCGCAGGGTCGACGCCGAAGACCAGGATCATTCTATGCTGTCCATTCTCTGGATTGCGCCAGGGCAAGGATGACAGACGCACGGTGCTGACAGATTCAACCTCCGGAAGCGCTCTAGCTTGAAAGACTCTGCTCTTTGGAAAACTTTTGGGAGAGAAAAAAGTCTGCTGTTTCGGATGCGCCAAAACTATGTCAGCGAGCAACAGGTCGTGCGGGCGCGTAGCACCGAGAAACAGAGATTCGAGAAAACCCAACTGCATAAAGATCAAAATGCACGCGAAGGCGATGCCGGCGACGGCAACCAAAAGCCGCACCTTCTGCCTGGTGAGAAGCAGCCATGCCAGTTTATCTCTTACTCGAATCATGATTTTCAGCGCTGTCGCCGATGAAGCGACACTCCACTTGCATGTTTGTCAATTTCTCGACCAGAGCATTGTCTTTCGGATCGACCGCTATTTTGACCTCGACCACGCGCGCGTCGCTTCCTGCGCTTGGTTCTTGTGAAAAGACGCTCTGCCTTGCCACTTCCCAACCGATGTTCAGCACCTTGCCTCTTGCCGGGCCGGACATTCCATCGCCTTCGATAATGGCTGGCTGTCCGACTTTCAGGCGCGGCAAGTCGCTCTGATACACCTCAGCTACAGCCACCATTTGCTGAGTGTTGCCGAGGTCGATGATGCCTTTGGAGCCGATGGTTTCACCCGGTCGCGCGTTGATTTTCAAAACTCGTCCGCTTCTGGGCGACACTACTTTGCAGAGCGACAGATCGAGGGCGACTCGATCTCGTCGAGCTTCGGCTTGCTTGAGTTCCGCTTCGGCAACGGCGACATCGACCGGGCGCACTTCCGCAACGCGGTTCAAGTTGGCTTCTGCTTCCTCGATTCGAGAGCTCAGAGTCTCCTGAATGCGTTGCTTCTCCGACAGGACTTCTGCAAGAGCCGCTTGATTGGTCTTCATGGTCGTCAATTTCGCATCGAATTGCGAGTGGCTGACAGCACCATCCGCCACCAGTTGTTTATATCGCTCGAATTCGTTTTTGCTGAACGCCAGATCCGCGCTCGCCTTTGTGATAATTGCTTCCTGGTTTTTGATTCGATTGTTTCTTTCGCGCCTGAGCGAATCAAGGTTAGCTTTCGCCGCCCCGATTTCGCCAAGTTTTGCCCCAGCCAAAACTTTATTGAGCTGAGTCTTTGCCAGCGTTACTGCTTCTTGCGCTTGCTGAAGCTCTTTGGACAGCCTCGGCTCCGCGTCCATGATGCAGATGACTTGCCCGGATTTCAGCCAATCGCCTTCGTTGACGAGTAATTTCAAAATGCGCTCGTCTTTGAGAAACGCCGGAACCGACACGCGCGAAACTTGACTGAGCGGCTCCAGCCTTCCGATCGCCGCTACGCTCGCCGGCGCCATACCCGCGCCTGAATCTGGCGTGGAAGTTGAGGTTGAAGCTGCGGTTGAAGTTGCGGTTGAAGTTGAGGCAGAAGTTGAATTTGTCGTTGAACCTGCGACAGAAGCTGCGGTTGAAGCTACGACAGAAGCAGTCTTCGCAACTGATTTCTCATCCGCAGAAATTCCTAAAAGGTTCGTGTTGAGGAGAGAGGCAATGCCGAATGCACTTCCGGCGGGCCGATATAGAAACACGCCAGCAGAAAGAATTGCCATGGCAAGAGAAACAACTATGCATGCGAGCAATGTCTTGCGGTTGGGCTTTGCGCAGCTCACTGATTGCACACCCTGGTTTTCACCTTCGCTTTGAGTCAGGTTCCGATTTTGGTCTTTAGTTTTGTCCAAACAGCTAAACATGGGAGTCTCACTTTATTTCTTCAATCAATGCAAAACGACAGTGCAAGAGCGATTGTCACTTTAGTTTCGAGTAGCGGCGGACGGCATCCGAGATGAGTTGACACTGCCTTCTAATATCGAGGTTCATTTGTTGAACATAAGGATCTGTCGAAAAGCCGCATAGATAGCTATAAACAAACATCGCCGCTTCATCGTCATCAAGAGCCAGATATTCCTTCAAGAACTGCATGTACTGGCTGTAAGCTCTCTGCACGGCGGGCATAGAAAACAGACGCTCGTCGCCGTGCTG
>CAZBOX010000351.1:0-2066 GCA_964493595.1 uncultured Candidatus Obscuribacterales bacterium
CCGCCTGAGCGGTTTTACCAGGCAGGCGCTTACGCCTTGTGCAACAGCCTTCTCCATGCGTTCTTTTTCGTCGAAGGAAGCAACCAGCACAACGCGGCCGGATGTTGCCGAGTGTAAGTCGATTATGTCTTTGGTCAGGCGAAATCCGTCGAAACTATCTTGCGATGAGTCGATGATTGTCACCGTGTACCTGTGATTATTATTCTGCGCCTCTGCCAGCAGTTGTTGAGCTTCTTCCGGACTTTCCGCCTCTGACACCTTGATACCGGCGCTGGAAAGATAGCTTGAAATAATATTTCTCGATGAGGCGGATGGGTCGACAACCAGTACGTCGAATGGCACTAAAACCTGCAGCTGCTCTGCTTTCATATCCGGTTGAGTAGGCCATTTTTCGCGCTCCAGAGGCACTGTAAACCAGAACGTCGAACCTTTTTTCTCTTCGCTCGATACACCGATTTCTCCGCCCATCATTTCTACCAGCCTTTTGCTGATCGACAATCCAAGCCCGGTGCCGCCGTACTTGCGTGTCGTGGAGCCGTCGGCCTGGGCGAAAGGCTGGAAGAGCCTTTTGCGAGCGGCTTCCGACAAACCTATTCCTGTGTCTGTTACTTGAAAAAGAATAACGACTCGTTCTTCGGTTTCTCTGAATTTTGACGCTTTGACGAGAATTTCTCCGCTCTCCGTAAACTTGATGGCGTTGCTGGCCAGGTTGAGCAATACTTGACGCAGGCGAACCGGATCGCCTTTCACATACTGCGGTATGGATGGGTCGCAGAAAGTCATAAGTGCAAGGCGTTTGCGTCGCGCCGATGATGCCAACCAATCGGCGCATCCTTCGACAATGGAGCGAACGTTTAGATCGATAACCTCCAGTTCCAACCTTCCTGCTTCCATTTTCGAGAAGTCGAGAATGTCATTGATAATCGTAAGAAGAGATTGAGCTGATTCATTGACGATTTTGACGAAACTGCTCTGCTCGCTCGAAAGACTTGTATCCATCAGTAATTCGGTCATGCCCAAAACCGCTGATATGGGTGTGCGCACTTCGTGTGAAATATTCGCCACAAATTCCGATTTCAATTTGGATGCTTCCAGAGCCTCGTCGTATGCGAGCTCTAGTTTGTGGGTAAGAATTTCAAGCTCCTGATTGACCGCTGCCAGAATGCTGACGCGCTGCGCGAGATCTTCGTTCAATTGTTTGACTTTGTCTTCCGCCGCTTTCAAGTCGGTGATATCCATTAGCAGCCCGTTCCAGATAACATCACCGTTTTCCAGATATTCCGGGGTGGATGTCGCTCTCAACCACTTCATCGTGCTGCCTGTCATGACACGCATTTCGAATTTGAAAACTGCCATTGTGTGAGCTGAGCGTTCAATTGCATCATTGAGAGGAGCTCTGTCATCGGGATGGATATTGATAAAGGCAAGATTGGAATCTTGCTCTATCTCATGTCTTTCATATCCGAGCAGTGCGCGGCAGCTTTCGCTGATATAAGGAAAGTGGTAAGTTCCATCGCTGCTCTTTTTCAGAAACTGATATATGACACCCGGCAAGTGCCTGGCGACATTGTTAATGCGTGCGCTTACATCTTCCAGTTGGGATTCTGTTTGGCGTCTTTGCGTAACGTCGTGGGCGACGGCGTAAACGACGTCGTAAACGACGTCGTTGTCCATGTTGGAAGACGCGCTCCACAACAGCCATTTGATGGTGCCGTCTTTGGCAATGTAGCGGTTTTCGAAAAAGTGTACGTTTTTTCCTTGCGTCAAGAATTCAGCTTGAGACAAGGTCACATCTCGATCTTCCGGATGGATAAAATCAAGGTAAGGTCTCGATTTCAGCTCATCGATCGAATATCCGAGCACATTCGTCCATTCCGGGTTGAGTTGCTTGAAATATCCGTCAAAACCGGCGACGCAAAAAAGTTCGTGTGACAGTTTGAAGAAGATATTTGCTTCAGTCAGCTCTCGCGTGCGCTCTTCAACCTTTGTTTCCAGCTCGGCGTGTGCTGCTAGAAGTCGTTCTTCTGCACGTTTGCGGTCGGTGATGTCCTGGCTGAAAACCATGA
>CAZBOX010000351.1:2166-5516 GCA_964493595.1 uncultured Candidatus Obscuribacterales bacterium
AGAAGTCGTTCTTCTGCACGTTTGCGGTCGGTGATGTCCTGGCTGAAAACCATGACGCCCGTGATCTTTCCGCTCTGGTCTCTGAGAGGAATTTTGTCGACCAGGAGCCAGAGAATTTCGCCTGCGGAATTCACATATCTGTCGACAATTCCCAGCTTCGCCTCGCCCGAATTGATGACCAGCAAATCGTCTTTATGGTATTTCGCGGCGTCTTCAGGATAGAGGTCATAGGTCGACTTTCCGACGATGGTCTCTACCGTATAGCCCATTGATTCAGCGGCAGGCTTATTGGCGCGCAAAATTATATTGTGCGGATCCTTGTACCAGATCATCGCCGGCACGCTGTCGAAAATAATCTGTTGTTCGTCTCTGGCTGCTCGTTCTTGTTGGACAAGCTCGCTCAAATTGATAGTAATGCCGTAGAGTTTAGTCTTATCTTTCGTCTTCTCAATATTGATCAGGTCTTTGAGAAAAATCTTCTCACCGTTCGGCTTTTGCCATTCATAAACTTCTCCTGCCCCGCTTGATGAATACCAGGCATCACTCACTTCCACCCCTTCGTCGATGGCGCGCTGAAGGGCAGGGTTGATAAAGTTTGATTGGCCTTGAAGAATTTCTTCGCAAGAATAGCCTAAAACTTTTTGCGCCGGCGAGTTTACAAAGGTGTAGCGAAAAGGGGCAAGCTCCGCCTCCCAGATCACTCCTTCAAGGCTTTGTAAGATATTCGAGTCAGTCATTTAATGGTCGGAGCCCATGTGCCGGAATATAAGCACTCATCTGTCCAATCCCGTTCAAACTAGTTACAGGTTGAAGTATAAATTCCAAGTTCTCCGCATATCCAGCATAGCTTACATGACTGATTGTCGGATCTATTAATGAACTTGCAAGCCAAGATCGCTACATTAGCCTTTACAAGGTCAGGAGAATCATTGATTCCTACTTTATAACCGGTTGTCGGGTACTTGTAGGTAATGTATGCCTGAATCCATTCGTCGAGTACTGCAATCTACTGGAAACCATTCAAAATGCGACGCCGCCCTTCTCAAATCATTGCCATCTGCGGAGGCTCGGGCTCCGGCAAATCGACCCTGGCGCGGAAATTTGTCGGTGCCGCTGTGCTGGCCACGGACAGCTTTTATAAGGATATTGATGTCTTAAAGCCGAGAGAAGACGGCACCTTCGACTTCGATCATCCTGATGCAGTCGATTTAGATGAGTGTGCCGATGCCTGCATCAAGCTTGCCGACGGCGAAGATATTATGATTCCGGTTTATGAGATGCGCAGCGCCAAGCGGGTCGGCCAGCAAATGGTGCCGGCTCCCAAGAATGCGATCGTCGTGATCGAGGGAATCTATGCATTCCACAGCCCTCTGCATGAAATCGCTACTCTTCGGATATTTATCGATACTCCCATCGATCAACGTATGGCTCGCAGGCTGCGTCGCGACGTGGAGCGCGGCCGCTCCACTCTGGAGTCTATCCAGTACAGCCTGCACGTAGAAGAGGCATACTCGCGCTATGTAGAGCCGATGCGGCATCTGGCTGATTTGATTCTGATGGGCGAAGAGATGCGTGGCAGCTTCTCTCTTTAGTTTGAAGGCGAACCAATTCTATTGAGTTGAGGCTCTTATCGTGCAATTGAAGAAGCTTGATAATGCCCTTCTCCTAGCCGTCCTCTTCGCTGCTCTCATTGTCAGGCTGCCATTTCTTTTCATTGTACCGATGGTAGAAGCGCCTGATGAATATGCGCATTTTTGGGTAACTAAGTTCTTGAGCGAAAATCTCGCTGCGCCGGATGCCGCACAAGTTGCAGCAGGCGGTCCGTCGGCGGTTTATGGTTCACTTCCTCCTTTTGCCTATCTTCCTCATGCTCTTTTCGCTCGCTTGATTCCTTTTGTGGACATCTCCTTTGCTGAGCGCGTGGGCAGCATATTCGGCGGTCTGATTACAGTCTTTGCTTCCTGCAAAATCAGCGAACTGCTTTTCAGCCGAATTCGCGAATTGCGACTGGCCCTTCCTCTATGCGTGGCTCTGCACCCCCAGCTCGTTTTCGTCAATGCCTATTGCAATAGTGATTCCACCGCTTGCGCTCTTTCCTCTCTTCTCATCTGGTTGTCGCTTGTTGTCGTACTGCGCGGACCGAGTCTTCGTTATTCGGCTCTGGCCGGCGTGCTCAGTGCCTGCATCGCTCTAAGTAAATTCTCCGCTTTGGCAGTGGTGCCGGTTGCCTTCTTTTCCATTGCGGCGGGTTGCTGGATATATAAGAGGAATGTCGGTCAAATAGTTTTGAACCTCGGTTTGGCTTTACTCTCAGCGGCCCCTGTCTGCTTGCCCTGGTTTGCCCGCAATGCCGCTGTTTTCAATGGTGACTATTTAGGATCTATAACAATGCGCGAGACCTGGGCACGAACTTTTCATCGCTCGATCGAGCCCGTTAGTCTGTCGTCGGTGCTGAAACAGAAAGTATGGTGGCAACAACTTTTCTGCAGTTTCTGGGCGGTTTTCGGTTATCAAAAACACTATCTGCCTGCGCCTTTCTACCTCTCATATTTACTGGCAATTCTAGTTTCTATTGCCGGAACTCTCACACAAATTTCACAAGCGATTCGAAAGAAATCAATCGCTTTCGGCGATGAGGATCTAAAACACTTGGTGGCATGGCTTGGGCTGTGGCTTTCGGTTGCTCTCTCGTCAGCAGGATTGCTCTACGCGGCGGTGCAAAATTTAGGTGGACCGCAGGGACGTTATTTGTTTCCTAGCGAAGTTGCTTTCATGTCCGTCATACTGATGGGTCTCTTTTCGGTTCATCGAAAGTGGGGGAAATGGCTCGTTTTCGCTTTTGTAGGTCTTAATTTAGTGACGCTGATTTTTTCAATGGTCATGCTGTATTCGATGTTTGGCGTACGAATAAAGCCGTACTGACATTTAGTCCATTCACAGGAAAAACGCGCCTGCAATTGTCATGCAAATCTAAGGTACCGGGCAAGCCTGCTTGGGAATGCTCTTGATGGAAAGGCACAGTTTTGGAGGACTTTGGATCTCGGCTAAAGCGTTTGGTAAATTTCAAAATGCTGTAAAGCGCACGACGTCATGCTAATTTGCGATGGACAGATCCGAGTGGGAGGTTTGCCATCGTTCGCGCGGAAGCTTGCCCTTGGCGAGGAACCGCTCTTTGTCGGTTGGTCTGAAGCAGAGTTCTGCCATCATCCGTGGTGAGTGCGAGGCCTCAACAGGGATTCAGGCCAACCGATTATTCTCGGAGCGCTCTTGAACACATCAAAATTCCTGGCGCGGATTGTCCGCGTCGACTGTCGGGTTTCCCCCGAACGAACGCCGGGGAGCCGCACGCG
>CAZBOX010000352.1:0-688 GCA_964493595.1 uncultured Candidatus Obscuribacterales bacterium
ATTGTTGTGCGCAACAACAATCCTTTTCCTGTGCAAAACTTCGAGATTTCTTACACCATAGACGGTACCACCGGCGGCAATGTCTCCAGAGGTGTGGCCAAGATAGATAATCTGGTGCCTGCTGCCGATGAGCGGAAGTTCGCTACAGTTTCGCTCGGCGCAATCAGCGGCGAGCCAGGTAAGATGCACGTTGATCTCACCGCTGCTAAAGTCGCCGAAAAGTCCAAGCTGCCCGGGGACGTGCAGCAGCGCATCACCGATGCTCTCTTTTTGAAAGAACAGGACAGTCTGGCTGCCTTTCAGCAATTGGACAAAGAGCTGCCTGATAATCCTGTGATTCTCAATGGTTTAGCGCTTACATACGAAGAATGCAATCAGAAAGATCTGGCAAAACAGACTTACGAGAAAGCGATTGTCGCTGCCGAAGCCGCAAACGCAAAAGTAGGAGCTGATGCTGCCGAAGCTGCCAATACGGCGGGGGCGGCGTCGGACTCTACAGTCAGTTCAGCATCAACTGCCGCCAACTCAACGATTGAGAATGCGCACTACCACCTTGGTTTGCTACTTTTGAGCGCGGACAAGAAAAAGGCGCAGGCTGAATTCGAAGCAGCCAGCAAGCTGGCTCCCAATGATCCAGCTGTAATCGCAGAACTGGAGAAACTGAAGTAAATATTGGCCGGAGCGCCGG
>CAZBOX010000352.1:788-5462 GCA_964493595.1 uncultured Candidatus Obscuribacterales bacterium
CTTCCAGCCGGCTCGATAAGTGGCCGGAGCGCCGGCTTCCAGCCGGCTCGATAAGGGGCCGGAGCGCCGGCTTCCAGCCGGCTCGATAAGTGGCCGGAGCGCCGGCTTCCAGCCGGCTCGATAAGTGGCCGGAGCGCCAGCTTCCAGCCGGCTCGATAAGTGGCCGGAGCGCCGGCTTCTAGCCGGCTCGATAAGTGGCCGGAGCGCCGGCTTCTAGCCGGCTCGATAAGTGGCCGGAGCGCCGGCTTCTAGCCGGCTTTTGTCCGGGCTACCAGACGCCCATTACGGAGTTGGGCATAGGAGCAGTCATAGAGACGAATCCGCCTTGTTGGGTGCGGGCGCGGTCCATTCGAAGTTGATCGAGCTTGCGGTACATCAATTGCACTGTGCCAGAGTTTTTGCCATATGCATTTTCATAGATGCTGGTGACGCGCTGGTAGAGGGCTTCGGCTTCCGGCTTGTTGCCGGCTTCTTCGAAGATTTCCGCCATCTTTGCGATGCAGCTGGCAACGCTTAGACCATTTGGTCCGTGCACGGACTCGAGAATAATCACCTGGCGTTTCAATATTTCGGTCGCTTTGTCGAAATTGCGCAGAGCCTGATAGACACGGGCTAGTTCCGTCAGCGAGTTGTTTGTTTCAACAGCGAACGGCCCGTAGGCGGCTTCTTCTACGGCCAGCGCGCGCTCGTATAGAGGAAGCGCTGCCATGTAATCGCCCTGGCGTGTATAGCACTCAGCAAGCCGGTTCAGCGCAAACACCATAGAGATGCTATCTGCTCCGACCACTTCTTCCTGCAAGGTCAGCAAGAAACGGTACAGCCCTTCGGCGGCACTCTGCTTACCGACCTTTTCATAGATGTTCGCCAACTGTTCAACTGTTTTGTTATAGACTTCATCGATTGGCGATGTAGTTAAAGAGCGCACGCGAAGCAATGTTTCGGCAAATTCTTCGGCTAGCTGATAGCGCCCGAAATTCGTGTAGAACTTGCATATGTCTTCCAGGCACTTTTCGCTTTCCGGGTGCTCTTCGCCTAGCCGCTCGACCTTATGGTCCAGCGCTGAAAGGAAAAGACGCTCCGCATCAGCGTTGCGACCTTGCTCGAGAAAACGTTGAGCCATTACTGCCGGGTCTACGCTTATTTCAACTGTTTCTTTGCTGTAGTAATTGTCGTTATCGGTGCTCGTTATCTTCGGTTCGTGACGCTTGTGTCGCGAATGTGTTCGAGCAGGGGCGTTTGTAATCATCGCCTGGGGGCCTCTCCTGGGGCGTGAGTATTCCATTGATTCACCTATTCGGATTAGGGAAACCAAGGAACTGCGCTGATATGGAAGTTTAAAAAGCGCAGTTCAATAATAGGCAGGAGTCAGCCTAATGACAAGTATGTCCAACACGTATACTGTCGGAAAAACCGCATGAAGAGCCTCACTCCGTCAGATCTCTGACAACGTAATATATGATCATTACTTATAGGTAATATCGCAAAACTAGAAGCCTCTAACGTTACTCAACGGCTCCCGAAAATCTTGCGCCCGATTCTATGCATAGAGCGACAACGCCAGCCTGGTTGACCAGCCTTGTATGGACGCGCGGTAGTGGGCACGGTTCCCGCGCGTAAGCAAAAATTTGCGCTCGAGTCTAAAGCAGTTCTAAGCAAGCTTTAGACCAGTTATATGGACAGCCCTCGCGCGGCAGGAATATCATTGATAGCGCCCTGTTGAAAACCAGGGAATGGCACCCATGGATTGATTCCGATTGGATACCAACGAAAAGCCGGCAAAGCCGGCTAAAGACAAGAAAATCCGTTTTCCCGGCGGCCTCTTCGGCTTGTCGGTATTCGGCTTCGCCGCAGTCAATGCGGCGATTGTAGCGGCTGTCGTCTCTTCCAGCGGCTCGATGCCCGGGGTGTCCATACGAGATGATGTTCTTTCCAATAATTTGAAGCAGAGTCCTTCCTACGGAACCTGGAGCTGGTGGGCGGCTCGTGCCTATTTTGGGGAAAAGAAAGCACCCGATGTGGTCTTGATGGGCAGCTCATTAGTGAATTCAGCCTGCTGGTCAGCTGATGCCACAACCACATATAAGGATATCGATTGTACGCTGCACCACCGTGTCGTCACTCTGGAGAAGGACCTAAAAGAGCGCCTGCCAGGGACTGACCCGAGCGTTCTCAACGTCTCTATTCAGGGCGCCGGTGCGTGCGACTATTACATGATGACGCGCGGACTAATGGAAGGCGAACGCAAGCCGAAAGTGCTCGTAGTCGGCATTGCTCCTAGAGATTTCATCGACAATAAGATTCATAATCTGGGCGATACCGAGCCTTTCATGTTTCATCAGCGCTACGTAGATTTCGATGAAACCGTGGCCCGCGCTTACTCTAATCCTTTCCTCAGGGCGATGGGAGAACTCGAATGGAAGATCAGTCGGCTGCCGCTGCGCCGCCTTCACGCCTCGGTCGCCAGTTATTTCACCGATAGCAATGGTGCTGAGAACACAAGAAGAAAACAAGGCGGTGATGAGCTTCGTTATGCGCTGTCTGCCTCATCCCAGCGAATTTTTCCAGGCGACATCGTAGTACCGAAAGTGGTGCCGGAAGGTTTTCACGACAATACTGCCGAGTATGCCAGTCGTTATAAAAATCCGCATCCAAAACATTTCACTACCCAGTTGTTTTTCTTCGAACAAATGTTGAAGCGCATGAAGGCGCAAAACATCCAGGTACTTGTGGTGGACATGCCGACTTTGAAGCGTAACCGCGATATGCTGCCGCCGGCGTTCTGGACTACATACAAGGTCCAGATCAGAGATGTATGCGCGAGACAGGGGGCTGATTACCTCTTCCTTTCGGATAATCCGGATTTTATACAACGCGACTTTATCGATAATGTTCATGTGAGTTTTCGCGGAGCGGCCAAAGTGCTGGCAAAAATCGCTGACGAGATTGCTGAAAAACCGCAGCTAGCGAGTACCTTAGAAGGCAAAGAGCCTATGCTCAGCTCCAAAAAGTCGCCTACTTTGAACTAGTACACCCAACCCCTGCATTCTTTCTGTTTCTTAAGGTTACCGTCGGTACGCTATTGAAATGCGGCGCCGTTTTGCTGTTGGGCTGAACGGAGCCGTCCGGTCGCCTATTCTTCTCTTGTTTGTTAGACGAAAGTGTACTTTGTAATAGATTAAAGACTATGGAACTTTCAGAAACGGAGGCAGTCCCTTTGTCAGCAATTGGCTACAGTCCGAGGGACCATGTTCAGTAATAGTGCGGTTCGGAATTCTAAATTCCACAAGGCTTTCCGTAATACGGATGCTCGAGGTTTGGATGAAGTTTAAACTGTTCATTTGCGGCGACAATGCATCTTCAAATCTGGCTGTGCTCAATGCACGCCGCTTAATGAATGGATTGAGCGGTAACCACCACGAGCTGGAGATCATAGATGTTCTGGAAAGTCCGGAGCGAGCCGACGAAGCTCGCATTCTGGCGACGCCCACATTGATTAAGGAAGAGCCGGCCCCTTTGCGGATGCTGGTTGGTGATCTTTCCGACTTGCAGCGGGTACGAGCTGTTCTCCAGTTGCCTTCTGCGAAAAGATTGGCAGAGAACGATGGAGGTCTAAATGACTAGGAAGCTGGAAAGACTCATCACTGGTATTGAGGGACTCGATGCCATCCTGGAGGGTGGTCTTACGCGAAATCGATCGACACTGGTTGCAGGCACTTCCGGCAGCGCAAAGACAGTGCTTGCCGTGCAATTCTTGGCCGAAGGAATCAAGCAGTTCGGAGAGCCGGGCATTTTCGTAACGCTTGAAGAATCTCCTGACGATCTACGCAAAAACATGCTTGGTTTTGGCTGGGATATCGAAAAATGGGAACGCGAAAAGAAATGGGCTTTCGTTGATGCTTCACCCAGAGGCAGAGAGCAACCGGTTATTGCCGGCGAATTCGATTTTGGCGCCTTGATTGCGCGTGTAAAAAATGCCGCTGCCAGTGTTAATGCTCGGCGAGCCTCGATCGATACTCTGGCAGCAATTTTTTTGCAATTCAAAGATCTAGACATAGTCAGAAGAGAGCTTCTTCTATTGGCTGAGTCATTGAAAGAACTGCAGATAACTTCTTTGATCACGGTCGAGAGGCTCCAGGAATACGGCGATATCAGCAGGTTTGGTGTAGAGGAATTTGTCACCGACAATGTAATTGTGCTGCGCAATCCTCTGGAGCATGAGAGACGGCGACGTACGATCGAGGTGCTCAAATTACGCGGCGCCAATCATAATAAAGGCGAATTCCCTTTCTGTGTGAGCAGCGGCAGAGGCATTGCCGCTATTCCATTGTCAGCAATCGAATTAAAGCAGCATTCGTCGGATCTTCGTGTTACCTCCGGGAACGACGCGCTCGATAAAATGTGCAACGGAGGCGTTTTTCGAGATTCTGTGATTCTGGTGTCCGGTGCTACCGGAACCGGAAAAACTCTGCTTTCGACTCAGTTCTTGAGTGGTGGTGCAAAGAGAAAAGAGCGATGCCTCCTCTTCGCATTCGAGGAAAGTCGCGAGCAACTTTTTAGAAACGCGTCAGGGTGGGGAATCGATTTTGAAGAACTGGAGAAATCCGGATTGCTTAAGGTTCTCTGTATGTATCCGGAAGTGCGAGGACTTGAGGATCATCTTCTGGCGATGAGAGT
>CAZBOX010000353.1:0-5424 GCA_964493595.1 uncultured Candidatus Obscuribacterales bacterium
CAGTAAATGCTGGTATGAACAAGGTCTCGTAAAAAAGACGAACTAGAAACTTGGTATAAACGTTCCCATATTTCTTTTGTCCGTGCCTAGTCGGCGAGCGTAAATTTCCAGCGAAACTTCGACGAGCCGTCGTTTGGGCCGAAGCGCGCTTCTGCATTCATCGGCGGTTGCGGGTAGACATAGAGGGCGTCGCCATTTTTAGCAACGCTCTTGATAAGGGTGCCTGATTCGCCTGATTCAAGGACCATTACCGACTTGTCTGCTCCGAGAATTGCCGACATATCGGCGACCGGATGCGGCTCGAAATTTAACTCACCATTTTCGCCTGCCAGTTTTATGGTGTAGCGATTGGTGGGTTTTTTTGTCTTGGGGTCGAGTTTGCGGTCGATTGTCCATTTCTGCATCCCGCTTTTGTTGTATTCGTACAGAAGGACATTTTGCCCAGCCGATGCGGCTGCTGGTTGTAAAGCTTCGTCGCTGGACATGCTTGTAATGAAGTAAGTGCCGCTATTAGGCAATGGATCGGAATCTGCTCGGGCTGGCAACGAGGACAATACTGTGAGTGAAATCGCGGCGGCGAGAGCCAAGTTCTTCATTGGGCCTACTCCTGACTGTTTGCTTGGAAAGGTAGATTATATTCGAAATGCAAGCCGGTACAATATGTTCGATTCTTGGCGAACTGCAAGGAGCGAACCGATGCCTCAGTTACCTGTGCCTGAAAAACTGAATAAAGAAAAAGGCGTGGAAATTTTACGTGTTTGGGCTGAGGAAGGAAACCTCGCCATAGTTACCAACACAAAGGTTAACAGCGACCCGGCCTTTTTCGGTATTGCACTTGCTGACCTGCTCAATCACTTATCTTTCATTTGCTCGCAAAAGGCCGGCAAATCGCAAGAGGAGAGCCGCAAAGAAATTATGGAAGTTTTCTACAAGGAATGTGGTCCGCAATGATCGAATTGCCAATCCCTGAAAGTATTTCCTCCGAAGAGAAAGCACGCGAGTTGATTCGCATGTGGCATTCGGAGGATGGCGAATTGACTGTGACAATCGATGGCTGGCTGGACAATCCGAATGTTTGTGGCCGACTGATTGTCGACCTTGCCGTTTTGATAGCTAAGGAATACGTGGCCACGGACGTCTGGCGCGGCACCTTGGAAGCAGCTCTTTACCGCATACTCTCAGCCGCTGATGTAGAAATACAAAATCCCACACATTCACCGGTTTTAGAGTAGACCGTCCAGAGCCTCTCACTCTCTGTAAATGACTCCATTTCTGGAGTACGGTTGTCCGGCCAGCGAACGCACTGTATAACCGTTTGAATCGCTGCTTGCCAGGCTTTCCGGCGGTGCGTAGGGAAGCAGGTGAATGAGAGCATCGCGAATCTTTTGCTTCATGCGAGCGTCACCGTAAAGCTTCAGAAGATAGCCGGCTAAAACATTTTCATAACCATATCTAGGGTCGAACCGTACTTGCTGTTCAAGATACTTGCGAGCATCCGCTGAGCGACCAACATTCACGAGCATGTTGATGTATTCCAGCTGGTAGTTGAGACAATTTGGCTCTAGCTCGATGAGCCTGGCGTACATTTTTGTCGCTTTCTTGTAATCTCCGCATCGTGCATAAGTATTCGCAAGTGAGGAAAGAGTGTGACTCAGTGATTCAGAATCCTTTCCGTCGATTCTTTCTTCGATCGCGAGTATTTTTTCGAGCGGTTCTATCGAGTTCTTCAAAGCGGGATCCATCGTGCGTGGTCCCCCTACGTCCACTTTCCAGCCCAGGTGTGCCAAGATCATATTGCTTACGGTGCTTGAGCCGACTTTGAATACTTTACTGAATTCTGCATGGGCGGCTTGCATGTCGCCAGCTTCGAGTGCTGCATAACCTAGCGCCGTCCTGGTATCATCGCTCTCGGGATTCAGCCCCAGTCTTGAGATGCAGATGGCCAGGTTGTCGCACTCGAAATTCAAGTTCTTCTGGCAGTATGGAAAGTAGTATGCAGCTCTTTCGAAATATCTCAGTGCTTTTTGTGGTGGCAATCTAAGCGCTATTTCGGTGTTTGCATTGGCGGCGTAGAATGCTATGCGTTTATCAAAGTCGTACTGAAAGTAATCCTCGGCAAGCTTTGCGCAGTCTTGGTATTGTTTAGCAAGCCAAAGTTTTTGAATTCTGTCGTAGGCGTCGGCGCGTATTTTTTCTGCCAGAGCCGGAGATTCTAAGGACGTCCACATACTGGAAATATTGCGTAGAAGGTTGAGCTGATCGGCCTTGAAGAAGTCACCTCGCCTGTAATAGCTATAGGCCTTTTCGTATTCGCCAATGGCCTTGCGGGCATTATCGTTCTTTCGTGATAACTCGCGTTCTCTGGCAATGGCGTTGTATGTATTGCCAAGTTCGTAATGCAGTGAGGCCAAAAAGCTTGGCGGTTTTTGCAGCATCTCTGCTTGTTTTATCGCCGATATCCAGTTGTCTTTCGCTCTGAGATCGTTGAAACCTACACTTATGGTCGCCTGATCGATGTGTTTTTGCAGGTTTACTTCACCGATTACTCGCAGGCTGACAAAACCAAGAATAAGATATGCCGTCATTGCTGCCGCGATTTTATTGCCGAAAAGATCTAAGAACCTAAAGAGCAGAAGTTTCTCCGCTTTTGGCGGCAACTTTTTTGTGCTGCCGTTGCTAACGCAGTCGTTGACGAGTCGAAGCGCATTCAACAGCTCTCGCATGCTGCGAAAACGTTTGGCCGGATCTTTCTGCAGGCATTTGATGATTATGCAGTCCAGGAGTTTAAGTGCATTATGCTCTGGTGATTCCTTGGCAAACTGATTGGCGAGTTCATGCAGATAGTTGAGCGCCACCTGGCTGGCTTTGCTGCCAACAAATGGCGGCGAGCCTGCGAGCGCTTCATACATTATGCAACCAAGCGAGTAGATATCGGCTCGCCCATCGCTTCTATTCTTATCCAGGCACTGTTCGGGACTTAAATAGAATGCATTTCGCATCGGGTCCGGGGGCATGCCGAAATCGATCAGCTTGATCCTGTCCGTGTCAAATTCGCTGGTTGTAAGAACGATTTTGTCCGGTGACAAATTGCCGTGGAAGAGCTCGTGGCTGTGAGATTCAATAAGCGCTTCTGTGACCTGCCCAAAGATATTAATAAAGCTGGCAATGTCCAGTCGTTTTTTCAGTTGCAGAACTTCGCCGAGACTATTTCCTTCGACGAGCTCCGATACCACATATGGTGCACCAGTTTCATCCACACCGTTTTCATAAACCATCGCCAGGTGCAAATGAGTGAGTTCAGCTGCTTTTTGTGCAGCTTTCTGAATCTCTCGTATCTGCAGACTGTCGCAGACGCGCGCATTAAAGAGACGCAGCGTCAGCAATCTATCGACTGCTTCGTTTTTGACTGCGTAAGTCGTGCTGAGAGCATCTTTTGAATGTTCCCAAAGAATGTCATAGGACTTGAACCGGCGGGGTTGAGTCCGCTCAGCCGCTATCTCTCTCTCGTCTTGAGGCGCTTGCGGACTTTCTATAGGTGGCGATGCGGTGACTGATGAGGGCCGCTGCCCGGGGGGATCCTCGCTATCAGCGACAATGCTGTCTTTATCACACTTAAGAACAACTTTGCGAATAGACTGTTTGTCCGCGGCAGCGGCTGGGCGCCCATTCTTGGGGCCTCTGTCCCTGGTATCTTGATTCATCTGTGCGTATGTTGGACTGTGGTAAGGGCAATGGTACTTCACCGGTCTGCAACTATAACGGGGTGATGTCAAGAGTGGAACAGGGTAAACCCTGAAAACCGGATTGCCGGATCAAGTTTGATTTGCCCGAAAAAGAAAAAGCAGGGCTTAGCTCAAGCCCTGCCCATCAGTTTGTGATTTCAGTCTGCTATCTAGCCAGGATCTTCTTCAGTTTCATTGCTCCCACCGGCAACGCCGCCGGAGGTCCCAGGTAGCTGATCGTTACTGTGCCGCCGGGGTTGGCAGCCGGGCGCTGGAAAGAACAGTATTGAGGACAGGTGTTCGGATCCGGATTCGTGCAGATCGAGCCATTTGGTCCACTGCATTGGCTGGGGGTGAATCCGCATACGGGCGGTCCGGTGAGGAAGGAGCAATTGGTGCAGCCTTTCGGAAACACGCCTATGACATTCAGGTTGTCTCCGGCATAGTTCTGAAATGCGCCTTTATACGGGACTGTTCCAAAATTGGTGTTCCATTTTGCGCCTTGACCGTCATTGAGGTCGAATTTCACTCCGGCGTTATTTCCATTCACGACGCTGAGGTTGACCGTTTCTTGAGCAAATTGTGCGCTCTGCGAGACATTATTCAACGTGAACTCTGCATTGGTCACCCCGCAGTTGGGAGGATCGATGAAAGAGAGCAAGGCACCCTGAATGCCTGGAGGATTAGGTCCGGGGTTGTATGAAACAGACTGACCCGGAGTCAGAGTTTGAGAGCCTTGAAAGCACCCGCCCGGCACGCAAGTCATGCCGGGAAAAATCTGCCTTACGTCGAGAATGCACTGCGAGTTTGGCGTGCATACGGTCGGCAATGTCAGCCAGGCAACAACCGGTTGACTGTAGCTGTTTTTCAGAACAACCGAGGTTGGGTTGGCAGGAGAACCCTTGACTTGCGGTTTTGCTCCGACCGGTCCTGAGGCTCCTGATGCCACATTGAAAAAGAGTGTGTTCATCACCTTATTTACTTCGGCGAAGTTTACTCTGACTGAATCTACTTGCAGTTTGGAGCGTCCTTGCGAAGGCGGAATCACGGCAATCTTCTGAATGCTGTTGAATTCAGGCAGTCCAAGCTGTTGGGCAGTAAAAGAGATTTTTGTAAAACCGTCCGGGGTCGTTGAAATAACCCTGCCGGCACTGATCGGCGCACTGGCAGTAGCGAGGTGCGCTGCACCTTGAATGCGGCTCGGTACACGGTTGTAGTTGACGACAATATCTGAGTTCGGATTGCCCTTATACTCGAAATCGAGAGTGCTTACCGTTGCAGGATTTTGAGCTGTCTCGTTCTCTATAAGCAGACCGTTGTATTTGTCGGCTGATGGCTGCGTGCTCATTGCTCTAAAAAGGTAAGGAGACCGTTTTGCTGTGGAGACGACGGACGACTCAAAGTCGGGGGTGTCTGGGCGGTCGGCCGCAATAAAGGGCTTAGAGACCATCGCCGGTGCGGCTTGAGGGGTGGCATTCACCATCTGCCACAGGCTCAATGACCAGACAGACAGCGCTGTTCCGAAGACAATTCCTTTAACAATTCTGCGCATGAGACACCACCTTTTGCAACGAGAGGAAAGCCTGGCGGGGCTTCCAGGCGCAACAGGTCGATTTTATATAAGCACGTATCTTTATACTCCCATACCTGGGTATCCTTTTGGACATGTTGAAGGCAAAGTTTTTACTTTCTGAGAGATTTG
>CAZBOX010000354.1:0-5409 GCA_964493595.1 uncultured Candidatus Obscuribacterales bacterium
AGGAGGTTGAAGTTCGGAGAATCGCTAAATGTCAGCTTTTGGTCGGTATTGGAGGTGGTTCTTTGTAGAAGAAATGCAAATGGTAATAGCAGCCTAGGCATTCGTATAACTATGAAGTCAAGGAAAACGTGAACTGGTGCTTCTCTTGTAGTCCATCTGAAAAGCCTGAATAGGTCTGGATTCTCGAAATCAACGATTAAATAGAGGCGAACAACCTCAAGCGCAGCTTTATGAACTGGAGCTAACGTAGCTAGCGCAGTCTCTAATGTTCAACCCTGGTGAAAGGTCGCGCGAACACCGCGTAAGCGCGCCTCTGACGGTTAATATGCAAGCGTCCACCAGAAGAGCCGTCGCTCTTTCCTGCTGTTTCTTTCTGAAAGTTTGAGTCGAAATTTCTCCGGAGCGTCGATCCTATAGCTCAAGGGGTTCTAAGCACCTTGAAAGACAAAAGATTCACTAAGTCACTCAACTTTCTCCTGAAGGGATAAGCCTAGGTTCCATCGGTGATGAACTGCGGAGCTATTTACTTTATGTATGCGAATTCGGCTCAAACTGATTTCTACTGCAACTGAAGCGAGTTTGCAGCGCGCACAGGGCTCAAATTTCGTCATCGTTGTTAAACATTAGCGCCGCCTCACAAAGCTGCATACTACCGAGAGAAGCGACATAGAATGCGGCTTTTACTAATTAGATCCAGAAGTAAAACTAGTGCCTCAGGCTCAAGACCTTCTATGGGCCTGAAAATAGGCGCTTTGGCTAGCGATTCTATCTATTAGCTCACTGCTTTCTGTTTGTGAGGAAGAATTGATACACCATAAGTACTCTTTTTCACTCATCACTTATCTAGAAATCCATCAAATTCAGTAAATAACCAGTCTTTCTGTGCATCCGCTTTGGCAAATCCTTGCCCGAACAGATCACGGTTAGATAGCTGATGGATCTCGAGTATGTCGATGTCGTGATAGAGCTGGTTTGCACTTGGTCATTCCAGAGCTGTTTCCTCGCTAACGCGCGGGACATCTCTGGAGTGTCGACTTGCAAACACGTTGTAGAACCTCAACCACGGAGTTGAAGATGACGAATCCCGTTTCGAAGGACTTCCCGTTCGCTGGTCTCGCATCCTATGCGGGCGCCATCGGCGAGATGCCCAATGGCAGCTTCGGCTGGACATCGCCCAATCGCCTGCGTCGCGATGGCGATCACCTCTTCTTCGAGCGCTGCACCGTCGTGAAAGCCGAAATGGCTGACGACGCGACTCTGGCAGTCGTGAAGGTGGAGGGACAGGTGCACGTGTACGACGACAACGTGTTCATGGCCAATCGCTGGTGGAACTACAATCACCTCGACACCTACAGCTACCCGCACGACTACGGCAACTATGTTCGCTCGCTGAACCGCGGCGTCGAACGTCACCGTGACCCCGCCAACGGCGGCCGCATCATCGGCAACTGTGCCTGGGGCTACGGACACTTTCGCTTCGTCGGACCTCTCCACTCGATGCCCGTCGGTGGCTGGGGCTTCGTGGACATGAAGCAGCTCGGACGCAGCGGTGATCGGCTCTACCTGAAGGACGGCAGCGATGTGCGTCCTTCCCTGGAAAACGAGACCTGCTTGCAGGTCATCCGCTTCCATGACGGCTTCTTCGTCTTCGACGGCGACGTACCGCCGGAGAGCCGCTGGTGGGACCGCCCGCACCGCGACAACTACGACGCTTTCCGCGCGCCGAATCCCACGCACGTGCGCGGGCTCTTCCGTGAGCACCAGTGGCGGGCAGACAGGCACGCAGCCTGAGCTGACCGCCGTTAACCAATCTGCAGGGGCGACGCTATGCGCCGCCCGCTCTAGTGCGAAGCAACTGTTTCGCCCCTGCAGCAAACGGCAGTCAGCAGAGCGCTGATTGCAAAGACAGTCACAACAGCCCCGGTGGCTGTTGCGCATCAGCGTTCCAAGTAACGAAACCTCTGATGGAGGAAAATCGATATGAGAAAAGAAAGAAAAATCGGCGTTGCTGTCGTCAGACAGCTGAAGAAGAACGGCAAGTTTGCCGTCTTCGCCGGGGGCTGCGTGCGAGATCGAATCCTGCGCAAGACGCCGAAGGATTACGATGTCGCGACCAACGCAACTCCCGCGGAGATCAAGGAAATCTTCAAGGACGACACGTGCCTGTTGGTCGGTGAGGCCTTCGGCATCATCATCGTCGTGCGCGAAGGTGTCCAGATCGAAATCGCGACGTTCCGCGGTGACGGACAGTACAGCGACGACCGTCGCCCGGACTCCGTCATTCTCCTCAACGAGCTCGACCCCATGGAAGCGCTCAGGAGGGACGCGGAGCGGCGTGACCTGACCATCAACGCGATGTTCGAAGACCCGCTCACGGGAGAGATCTTCGACTTCTTCGGCGGGCGCCAGGACCTCGAAGACCGCATCATCCGTGCGGTTGGCGACCCGGCCCAGCGCATCGCCGAAGACCGCCTGCGCATGATGCGGGTGGCTCGCTTCGCGGCCAAGCTGGGCTTCAAGGTGGATCCTGCCTTGACTGCCGCGCTCAAGACGTACGCTCCGACTCTCCGGCCGGGCGTCGCGTTCGAGAGAATCGCCGCGGAGCTGGAAGGCATCCTGCTCAGCAAAGACCCGGTCACCGGTCTCGAAATCCTCATGGATACGGGACTGATGGCTCAGTTCTTGCCCGAGATGCTGGAAATGGTCGGCGAGAATGCAATCGGTGATCCCATCTGGCACCCGGAAGGTCTCGCCTGGGTGCACACCCTGATGGTGATTGCGGTGGCAGCGAAGGAAGAGGAGAAGTCGTTCGAGTTCATGCTCGGCGTCTTCCTCCACGACATCGCCAAGCCGCGCACCATGACCACTCGCGTCGAAGTCATCGACGGCGTCGAGGTGGTTCGCGTCAGCAACAAGGGACACGCCGAAGTCGGTTGCGAGATGGCCAAGGTCATCTGCCGCCGGCTGAAGCTGTCGTCCGACACGACGCATCGGGTCTCGGAAATCGTGCGCATGCACATGCAGATGCACGACTACAACGACCCGAAGATCAGCCGCAAGAAGATGGTCAAGTTGATGTCGCGACCCGACATCATGGACCTGATCAAAATGCAGCATGCCGACTCGATGGGTACCGGCAGGCCGCTGGCTGATCGCAAGGCGGACTCCCACCGGGAGTTCTACCTGAACTTGCTGGAGGCGATGCGAAACGACCCGTCCCCGACGATGCGGCCCAACGCTGCGCAGTTGCTGGACGGCAAGATGATCATCGCTCGGGGCTTCAAGCCGGGCCCCATCTTCCGCGTCATCAAAGAGCAGGCTTTCGAAGCGCAGGCGGACGGTGAATTCACCGATGCCGCCGGCGCCGAGAAGTGGTTCGATGAGCGCGTGGAGGACTTCCGCAAGATGACCCCGGACGACATCAAGGCTGCGCTGGCTTCTCTGGAAGCCGACGCCTCCTCGGTGAAGCCGGTGGTGGCATCCGTGGTGCCTGGCGGCAAGGATTGCTGCTAGGCGCTGCAGGATGTGACGCAATGCGGCTGGCAGCAAGGCTGCTGCCAGCCGCCGGTGGCTAGCTAAGACCGCAAATCGCTTGCGGTTGAACGGCTGGAGCAATCCAGTCAAATTCGAGCCGGTGACGGCTCTCTACTCTCAACTGGAGAAACAATGACCATCAGCCTCACGTTCGACCCTCTTCACTACATCGGCATCGTCTTTCTGGCGTACCTCGCCAGCCTTGCCGGTAACTTCATCGCCAGCATCATCGTGGGCATCTTCACGCCCTCGCTCGACGGGCGGAGCCTCTACACTGTCGCTGGTCTCTGGATGCTGGCGGCGAGCATGTTCATCCCCAAGGTCATCATCGCCCTCATCGGCGCCGGCATTGCTCTGGCGACGAACGACACGGCCGGTGCCGCAACGGTCTGGGCCATGGGCATCTCGGGGGGAATCGGTTTCCTGTTCTCACTGCTCGTCGGCTTGCGCCGCACGTAATGAGCAGTCAATCGGCTGGGTTTCATATCGTCGCCTAGCTAGCGGCAATTTGTAACCTCAGCTGTCAACAGAAGGAGATGGAGATGTCGTTTCCGCACATTCGCGTCTGGCAAATCCAGGACGCGCCGGACGAGATGAAGCGACTGTGTCCAGCCAGGTATCTCAGAAGCGACGGTGAGTCAGCAGTCACGGCTGTCTGGCTCGCCCACGTGCCTGCCGCATACGGCTGGGTCGGCTGGCTGGAAGGTTCCGAATATGGTTGCAGCGAAACGTGCGAGCACCAGCTCGATGACGGTTCCTACGTGGCCATCGGCTTGCACCATAACTGGTGCGGGCACCAAGCCGCCGCAGAACTGCCCGTCGACAACAACCGGTGCATCCGTGTATGGCGCTATGGCGACGAACGCGCACCTGTGAGCGTTCCCAGCACGGACGATGCCGACTGGGTGGCGCAAGTCCCCAGCGACTACGTCCTCGCTGATATCCCCTGGTTGGAGGGCGGCAGCAACTTCGGATGCTGCGCCGTCGACGCCCATCCGCTGCCGGACGGCAGTGAACTGCGCGTCGGCTGTCACTCCTGATTCTGAATCGAAACTCTGATGAAGGGAGAATGTTGTATGAGCAAATACAAGTCCTGCTCGGTAGGACTCAACCCGATGGTGCGCCGGCAGACCGCAAAGTCTCGCTTCTCGCACTTCGTGTTCGAGTCCGGCGACCCTTTCGATGAGCTGCTCAAGCTCGTCACCACCTGCCTGAAGGGCGAAAACCCGCAGGTCAAGGTGCTGCGCATCAAGGGTGGGCGCATCATCCAGCTGACGCTGCCCGAGCATCTGTGCGAGGGTCGCTTCTTCTCGAGCATCGTCAAGCTCGAGTCCGGCATGGAAGTGCGCAGCGTGGTCGGCGTCCGTCCGGGCGGTTTGTCCGGCGAAGCGCCATACATGCAGTCGGTCGTGGTCGGCGCCAAGAAGACGCCGTCCAAGTGGGTGGACGTCATTCTCTACCACAGGGATGCGCTGAAGCCCGAGGAGAAGATCTGGACGCCGCCCGGCAAGAGCGAGCCGGAGAGTGTCGACGCCGACTGGCAGATCATCACCGTCAACGTGCACATCAGCGCGGAGGGCGAACCGATGGCACCACCGGCAATGGCACGCAACCACGCCGCCTACTTCGGTCTTCCCGAAGGTGTCGGCGGCACGGCCCGCAGGTTCACAGCCCGGCAATACATGGAGTCGCAGCTCTTCTGGGGCAGCCACGCCATGGTCGCCGGCGAGTAAGCAGCTCAAATGGTGACGATTACGGCGGCATCGGCACGTTGCCTGTGTCGCCGTTTCGTCTTGTCTATCAACCCACAGGAAAGACTAGATGAACAAAATATTCATGTGCCTGCTCGTGGCGCTGCCCCTCACCTGGGCTGCC
>CAZBOX010000355.1:0-5394 GCA_964493595.1 uncultured Candidatus Obscuribacterales bacterium
TGGTTGATGAGCCGATTAAAGAGCTGAAAATGCAGGAAATCGCGTCTACTATCATCGGCTTCTCGACGTCGACAAAATTGCCTTCCTTGTCCAGCATGTTTCCGGCTGCACCTACCCCGACCAGCGTGCCGAGCGTGTCCAGAAAGCCCATGAGAAAGAGCGTCAACAGAATGGGCAGGTGCTTTAGCGTCAAAACACCGAGAATGTCGAGTTTGAAGGCTATGGGCGAGAGGTCGTAAGGCGGCACGAAAGGCATGCCGAAAATGGCTTGAGGAGCCTGTCCGCAACCACATATAAAGCCGATCACCGCAGTCACTACCATGCCGATCAGAATCCCGCCTCTGACTCGTCTGTAGAGAAGGCAGACGATAATGAGAAATCCGAGAATGGAAAGAAGAACCTGCGGGTCGTGCAAATCGCCCAGCTTCAGGGGAACATCCGGGTTACGCAGAATGCCTGTTCCCGTAACCGTCAGTACTGACGCCGGCATGCCTTTCACGGAGCTCGTGATAATGCCCGTCTCGTAAAGACCTATCAGAGTGAGGAATAGACCGATACCGCACGCGAAGCTGTGTTTCATGGTGGGCGAAATCGAGTTGGCCAGCCAGGGGCGGATTTTAGCCAGAGACAATAGAAGAAAGGCGATACCGCTAACGAAAACTGCGCCCAGTCTCGTTTCCCAACTAAGGGCCATGGCTGCCAGCCCGAAAGCAATGAAGGCGTTTTCACCCATGTAAGGTGCAACCGCCAGCGGTCGATTAGCGTAAAGACCCATGAGAAAACAGCCAAAGACAGCCGTGACAATGGTCGCCACAGTGGAAGGCTCGACTGGAAAACCGGCGAAAGAGAGGATGGCCGGATTGACGATGATGATATAAGCCATCGTCATGAAGGTCGTAACGCCGCCGAGAAATTCTGTGCGGATGGACGAACCGCGCTCGGTAATGCCGAAGTGCTTGTCCAGTCGCTCAGTTAGCTCTGCTGTCATCTACTAGAGCAGATTCTTTGCGTTGGCCCAGGCTATTTCCGCACGAATTCCCTCACGCAAGCCGGTTCTTTGCTGGAAGCCGGTAGCCTGCACAAGCTTGTTGACCGAGCAGGTGGTTGTGGTGGTCAGTTTATTGACTTGCTCGGAGGTGACGGGAGCCTTCTCCTTCATCAGCAGTTCTGCAGCTTTCACGCCGAATCTGAGCAGAGGTTCGGGCATAGAAGAGACTTTCTTCGGAACGCCCAGGCAATCCTGAATCGTGTCGACAAGCTCTTTGACTGTCGAAGGTTTTGGATTGGCGACGTTGAAAACGTGATAGCCTTCCGGAAGTCTCATTACAAGTGTGATGGCTTCGGCCAGGTCTCTTGAATAGATGAGGCTCTTCTCTGTGGTCCCGCCGCCTATCTGAACAAAACGGCCCGCTTTGATCTCTTTGATCATTGTAAGCAGATTGCCCCTGTCTCCTTCTCCATAGACCAGTGAAGGGCGCAGTGTGACTGTGCGAGGGATATTGCGGAAAACTTCGAGGAACTTTTCGCTGGTTACCTTTGATACCGCATACGGTGTCTTGGCTTGCAGAGCTCCATTCTCTTCGATGTTGGTGAAAGGACCCAGTCCGTAAATAGCAGATGTGCTCAAGAATACAAATGTATTGACGCCATTTGATGCGGCCGCTTCTGCCAGCGCTTGCGTAGCGCGGACATTCATTACTTCGTATTCCTGATAGGGTGCGTCCGGCCTGTGTACCAGTCCGGCGCAATGGATAATCGTGTGGCAATCTTTGGTCAGCATGCGCATCTCGCGCTCGCCGGTTCGCGTAAAGTCGGCCTCTCTTATGAGAACCTGGGTGACATCGCAAACCTCGCCAAGTATCGCTCTGGTCTCCTGAGGGTTGCGCGCCTGGGCTCTTATGTCCCACTCAGGTGAAGCCGATAAGGCCTGGACGACCGTCCTGCCAATCATGCCCGATGCGCCCGTTACTAGAACTGTTTTCCGTTGACCAGTGAAACCCATTTCAATTAGTTGCCTGAGTAAATGAGAGGTTGCCTTTTAATAAATACGCTTTGCAGGTTGTTTTCTTTGTCTTTGGACGACGACATGCGTTGCCCGGGCGATGCATGGCACGGCCCTACAGGTTATTTTATTGCTTCTTTGGCATCAATGTTCCGTTTTTCAACATAACGTTGTCTATATGCCTCAATGCACTCGCCTTGGCACTAGCCCGCGCACGAGATTTACAAGTATAAACAGCAAAGCCCGCGCCCAGATTGCAGCATACACGAAGGCATTAAAGATTGGCGAGTGGTTTGCCGCCAAGTGCTTCCTGTAAAAGACTTCCATGCCTTTGTGAAGGTTTATTGTAGCGCCCACCGGACGCAGCCGGCTCGATGCTCCGTGAACGTGATAGATGACCGAGGACGGAAGGTAAAAAACCGACCAGCCAGCCTGTTTGATGCGCCAGCACCAGTCAATGTCTTCCCCGAACATGAATATGTCCTCATCGAGCAAACCGATTTTGTCTATCGCTTGACGACGAACCATCATGCATGAGCCGGACAGCGCATCGACCTCAACAGTCTTGTCCGGGTCTTGAAAAGTCAGATTGTATTCGGACATCATTTTGCTCTTCGGAAAGAGCCGGCTCAGGTAGGTGATGCGGAAAAACGCCGCCTTTACCGACGGGAAAGACCGGCGGCATGCCAGTTGCAATGTGCCATCGGTATTGAGAACTTTCGGTCCGACTGCGCCGCATTGCGGTTGCTCCACGAGAAAATCGGACAATTTTCCGATCGCGCCGTCTTTGACTTCGGTGTCGGGATTGAGCAAGAGCACAAAGTCGCCCTTGCTCTCGGGAATGGCTTGATTGCAAGCTTTGGAAAAGCCGAGATTGTCCTTGTTTTCGATCAGATGGACGTAGGGATAGCGAGTCTTCAGCATCTCTACCGATTCGTCGCCTGAGTCGTTGTCCACCACCCAGATCTCGAAATTGTCAGCCTGAGGCTCGAGCTTTATCGAATCAAGGCAACGCGCCAGTAGCGCTGGGGTTTTCCAATTAACGATAACGACAGAGACGCGCGGATTTGCCATTGCGTAATTATATTACCTGGGACCGCCGCCATCCCGTCGGCATATATACAGCGTTTCGCAATTTATAGAGTTGGAGTGGGACGGTATTTCCCGAATGCTTTGCGCAGAGTGTTGCTGATTTCGCCCACAGTCGCGTAGCTTTCTACGGCCTCGCAGATGAAAGGAAGTAGGTTTTCCGGCTTGGCCTCAGGTTCTTTCTCGGCCGCCGCCTCGCTGAGTCTGGCTAAGGTCTCCTGGACCCGCTTATTATCACGTTTGGCTTTCAAGGCGGCCAGCGATTTCTTCTGTTCGTCCTCGAGTTTTGGATCTACTTTATGCAGTTTTTCCTGCTCTGTCTTTTCGTCTATGAATTTATTGACACCGACAACAGTGCGGCGTCCGCTCTCGACATCCTTGTGGAATTCGTAAGCCGAGTCCTGGATTTCTTTTTGGATAAAACCGCTTTCAACCGCTCGCATGGCGCCGCCCATTTTCTCGATTTTTTCGAGATAGTCGGTGACCTCCTTTTCCAGTTTATTAGTGAGGTCTTCGACGTAATACGAGCCGGCAAAAGGATCGACGACGGACGTAAGACCGGTCTCGAAAGCAATGATTTGCTGGGTGCGCAGGGCAGTGAGCGCAGATGCTTCTGTGGGCAGCGATAGAGCTTCGTCTTTGGAATTGGTGTGGAGCGACTGGGCGCCACCCAGGACTGCGGCCATGGCTTCGATTGTGGTACGGACAATATTGTTGTCCGGCTGCTGTGAAGTGAGGCTGGAGCCGGCTGTCTGGACATGGAAGCGCAGCATCATCGATTTGGGATTCTTGGCACCAAAACGTTCTTTCATGATGCGAGCCCAGAGCCTGCGGGCCGCTCTGAACTTTGCCACCTCTTCAAAAAGGTCCATCTGTGCAACAAAGAAAAAGCTCAGCTGGGGCGCGAAAACGTCGACGTCCAGCCCGCGAGAACGTGCTTGTTCTACGTAAGCAATACCATTAGCAAAAGTGAAGGCTAGCTCTTGAACTGCAGTAGCGCCAGCCTCACGAATGTGATAACCGCTGATGGAGATGGTGTTCCACTTCGGCATTTCCTTGGCACAAAATTCGAAAATGTCCGTGATCAGGCGCATTGATTGCGCCGGTGGATAGATGTAAGTGTTGCGAGCTTCGTATTCTTTGAGAATATCGTTCTGGATGGTCCCCTGCAGGAGCTTGGAGTCGACACCCTGCTTCTTGCCGACGGCGCGGTACATGGCAAGCAGGATGGCGCTAGTGGCATTGATAGTCATGGACGTAGATACTTTGCCAAGATCGATCTGGTCGAAAAGCACTTCCATATCTGCCAGGCTGTCGATAGCCACGCCAGTCTTGCCCACTTCGCCCAGGGCAAGCGGATCATCGGAGTCATAGCCCATTTGAGTAGGCAGGTCGAAAGCCGTGGAAAGTCCCGTCTGTCCGTTGGACAAAAGATAACGAAATCTTTTGTTTGTCTCGCGCGCGTTGCCGAAGCCCGCGTATTGCCTCATCGTCCAGCCGCGACTTCTGTACATGTCGCGATAGATGCCGCGGGTGAACGGATATTCACCCGGCTGTCCGAGGGCTGTCTCATCATCGAAGGAAGCCAGATCGTCCGGCCCGTAGACGTTTTTTTCGCTTGTCATCGGTATTTGCTGTTTATTCGTAAATCCTAAATACGGCATCAATTCTAGCCTGCTCCCATATAATTAGTATCAGTTTTTTAAAGAGCGCTCACGAAGCGCTCTTACTCTCGACTCATAGAGGAGGCTGCTTCACGTGAAGTACTACGAGAACATCCTGGAGACGGTGGGTTCGACGCCGCTGGTGAAGCTGAATAAACTTTCGAAAGGGCTGAAGCCGCTTATTCTCGCGAAAGTGGAGTGTTTCAACCCAGGTGGATCCGTGAAGGACAGACCCGCCCTCAAGATGATTGAAGAGGCTGAAAAAGCCGGGCTGCTCAAACCGGGCGGCACAATCATCGAGCCCACTTCCGGCAACACTGGAACGGGTCTGGCGCAGATAGCCGCCGTAAAGGGCTACCGCTGCATTCTCATTTGCCCGGACAAAGTCGCTCAAGAGAAGATCAATCTTCTTAGAGCTTATGGAGCCGAAGTCGTTATGGTTCCGACTTCTGTTTCGGCCAGCTCACACGAAAGCTACTATTCGGTTGCCAATAGAATGACCGCCGAAATTCCGGGAGCTTTCCAACCCAATCAATTCGCCAACCCCAACAATCCTGGCGCTCATGTCATCACTACCGGCCCGGAAATCTGGGAGCAGACCGGTGGCAAGATTACTCACTTCGTCGCCGGAGTGGGAAC
>CAZBOX010000356.1:0-5355 GCA_964493595.1 uncultured Candidatus Obscuribacterales bacterium
AGTCAATTGGTGACAGTTCTGCAGCTGAAGCAACTCGGCTATGTAGGGCACACGGTCAATAACGGTCGAGAGGCCGTCGATGCGGCATTAAAAACTCCCTATTCGCTGATCCTCATGGACTGCCAGATGCCTGAAATGGACGGATTCGAGGCCACCGGCGTAATCAGACACTCTGAATCGGAAATCGGCAGGCACACGCCGATAATTGGCTTGACCGCACAGGCTATGGAGGGAGACAGAGAAAGATGCCTGCAGGCCGGCATGGATGATTACCTCAGCAAACCAGCCACTCTAGAGCGGCTGAAAAATCTGGTCGACAGCTGGGTGATCAAGACGAGGTCCCGAAACGACAGAGACTATCGTTCGAGAAGGAGCCAGGACGGTGAAAACGGACAAAGTTAAGATATTGCTTGTCGATGACAATCAACTAAATCTGTCCGCTCTGACCGCGGCTCTGGGAGACTCGCGGCTGGAATTAGTGGCGGCAAAATCAGGAGCGGAAGCTCTCAAATGTCTGCTCTGCGACGAGTATGCGCTTGTTCTTCTGGACGTCCAGATGCCTGATATTGACGGCTTCGAAACTGCACGACTAATCAGGCTGAGAGAGAAGACAAAACATATTCCCATCATCTTCATCACTGCCATGTATCGAGAAGAAGCCGAAGCAAGCCGCGGATATTCGCTCGGAGCGGTCGACTACATCATCAAGCCGTACTCGAAAGACACGCTCAAGTCCAAAGTTTCTGTCTTTGTAAATCTCTATTTGATGCGCGAAGAGGTCAAACGTCAAGCGGAAGTGATTCTTGCTCACGAGAAGCGCGAGCATGAAGCCAAACTGCTCGAAACAAAGCGCCAGCTGGAAGCAGAGACGTTCAAGGTGAGAGAGGAGCATCGGGTAACACAGAAAATACTGGAGCACGCGCCGGTCGGAATTGTTCATATAGGAAAAAACTTCCTGATCAAGGAAACCAATACGACTTTTGCCTCGCTGGCAGGTCTGGATCCGGCCAGCGTGCAAAATAAGAATATTTTCGAGGCTTTCTCGTGGCTGCCCCGAGAGCCATTCATAAGTGCTCTGAATGAAGGCAAAAGGTACTTCGAGAGAGAGTTTTGTGTCGCTCACGACCAGGATGAAGATGACAACCACGGGAATTCGAACGGAACCCAGGGCGTTGCCAAGAATGGAACTTCTGACGGAACCGGCTGTCTAGCCTACTTTGACCTGGCCATATGGCCGGTTGAAAGCGAGGACCAAACCATAATCGGCGCGGTCCTCATCGCGGTAGATGTATCAGAACGGGTAGAACACGCCCGCTACAGAGAAGATTTCGTGGCCACTCTCACTCACGATTTGCAGACTCCTGTGATAGCGACTGACAGAGCAATCGAGCTGCTTATGAAATCGACAGCAGGAACGCTGGACGATTCCTTGCTCATGCTCATTACCAAGCTGCGCGAAAATAACGGCAATCTTCTCAAAATGATTCAGCAACTGCTCGATGTTTATCGCTATGAAGCAAATGCTCAACAACATTTCTTCGACTCGATGAATCTCGGCATTACCGTCGAATCGTGCCTGGACCATATGTCGGCGATCATAAAGGACCACGACTTAAGCGTGCAGGTTGAGATTCCGACCAATCTCAAAAAGGTCTGGGCTGACCACACTGCAATACGCAGAGTATTTACCAACCTGCTCGAGAACGCCATCAAATACTCTCCTAAGGGCAGCAAAATCAAGGTTGCCGCTCGTAATTTACCCGGTCATGTTCTTTTCAGCATCAGCAACCCGGGGGCCGGAATTCAGCCCGAGGATATTCCCAAACTATTCAGACGCTACTGGCACAAGTCGCCGGAGAAAACATACAAGCACAGTTGGGGACTTGGACTCTATCTGTGCAAAAAAATCGTGGAAGCCCATAACGGAGAAATCTGGTGCGAAAGCGACCCTGGTCAGCTGACCACCTTCTATATCAAATTGCCGGTTCAAAAGCCGGAGGAGAAGACAAACAAGCAGCACAACAACGATCTGCAAGCAACAACACACTGATAGGTTAAGGAAAATGCAAAATTTATCTGAGTCCACCATCCGTATTGTCATCGTCGAAGACCATGAGTTTACTCGCATCGGTCTGAAGATGGGACTGGAGCAGGTGCCGGGATTGAGTGTAATAGCCGAATCCGAAGACGGGCGTGAAGGCTTGAAGACTGTCATGGAGCTGAAACCGGATGTGGTGCTAATGGACATCGAATTGCCTCATCTGGACGGCATCGAAGCGACCCGCCAAATTCGCAAGGAATTACCGGAAACACGAGTTATCATGCTCACTTCGCATCAGAGCGATCAAGAAATTTTTGCCGCTCTCAGTGCAGGAGCTAACGGATACTGTTTGAAAAACATTTCCAGCGCTCAACTGGGTACAGTCGTGCGCAGCGTAGCAGAAGGCGCAGTCTGGCTGGATCCGGGCATCGCCAATCGAGTACTTTGCGCATACGCATCGGACAAACCGGTAAATTCCGCTCAAGGAAATGGCGGCTCAACGGTGACGGGTACAAAGACACGAACCAGGGAGCGCACAAACACAAGACTTTCTCCCAGAGAAATAGAAGTCCTGCGTCTGGTTGCTCAGGGGCTGAGCAATCAGAAAATTGCTGACCAACTAGAATTGGGGCTGGAAACAGTCAAGACTCATATGCGCCACATAATGGAAAAGTTGACCGTTTCGGATAGAACCGAGGCGGCGGTAAAAGCAATGCGCGAAGGTCTTTTCTAAACCTCGACGTGCAAAGAGATCAAAGGAGTGAGACTGCCGAGTCTCACTTCTTTTGCTTTTATTTCTTCACCGACATCAGGCAGAATATCTCTTTGCCTTTTCTCGAATCGACTGAATCAGGCGGCTCGAAGACAATGTCGAAAGCAAAAATATCTTTGAAGACAGAAAAAATGTCGTCATTAGTCGTTGAGAATGGCGCACCACCTCCGCGCCTTTCCACAAGCCAGAAAAGAGAGATCAGCTTGCCTGTCGGCTTCAAAAGATCGCGTACGACGTAGGCATATTGCCGGCGTCGTGATGGATGAATAGAGCAGAAAAACGTATGATCGAGCACATAATCGAAATGCCCGTCATAGTCATGCATGTCGAATACGTCTTTATCTAGAACGAAACCTTTGGAGTTTAGAATTCCGGCCTGTATAAATTTCTCGGTTGTTGCCTGCAAAGCTGACGGCGCGAAATCTATAGCCGTAACCTCGAATCCACGGCTGGCAAACAACATGCAATCGTGCCCGGTACCGCATCCAGGCACAGCGATACGGCCGGGCGGAACTTTGTAAGGCGAGTCGAGGAAGGTTCTAAGAGGTGGGGAAATTTGATTAAGTTCCCAAGGCGTACGCTTGACCCTGTATAAGGTCTCCCAATAGTCTTTTTCGTCAACAGTAGGTCGCTTGTTTAAATCTGCCGACATCGGACGCCAACGCTCTTTCCAGCCACTTCATAGAGACAACTTAAAGAATAAACTCTGATGACCCTTATGGCTAGCCACTTTCTTTTAAGTAATAGCACAATCTGCTGCTATTAACGTGTTCTGCGGCGCCCAGGACGGTTTCCAAGAGCTCAAAAGATTACGGGTTCTTAACTTTATTAAACCCCTAAAGCCCTGTCATTACAGGCTTGCCCACAGATTCAGTGGAAGTCTCGGGTGGGCAGAATCGGGTTGCCAGGCAAAACAGGAAGTTTCTCGAACTTTTCAGCCAGAATATTTGCCACGCCTTCTTCTAGCTGTAATTTGCCTTTTACTGCCATAAAGGAAGTTCGCATAATCAAATGCCGAAATTCGTTAAAAACTTTAGGGTTGACGATGATATTAGCAACGCCCGTCTCATCCTCGAGTGTGATGAAAACAAATCCTTTTGCGGTTTCCGGTCTTTGCCGGCAGATCACGCCACCGGCCACGGACATAACTCTTCCGTGCTCAGACTGACTGAGATCTAGGCAAGACTTAATTCCCTCATTGCGAGCCCATTCTCTGTAAAATGTCATAGGATGCGGACCAGTGGAAAGACCTAAGGTTCTGAAATCAGCCACGACCTCTTCGAGAGCGGACATAGGTGGAACATCCTCGACTGGCTTTTTTTCCAGAAGATCAAGCAAGGGAGTGGCTGGCGGATTATTCAATTTAGACAAAACTTCCCATAATGCCTTGCGGCGACCAGGATATAAACTCTCAAAAGCCCCTGCTCGTGCAAGCTGTTTCAAATCGCTCGGGCTTAAGCCGCTTCTGTGAAGAACATCTTCGAGCGATGTGAATTTTCCTCCTGATGCAAAAGCAGCTTTCAAAGTTTGCATTGATTTGTTACCCAAACCGTGAACGAATCTCAGTCCGATGCGCAATGCCAATTTTTGAGTTTTTCTCTCTTCTGCCTGGTCACTCGGTCTTTTTGTCTTATTGGCATTAGCAAATCCAAATGCTCCAAAACCTTCTTTCTGTTCAATCACCTCGATAGTACAGTCCCAATCGCTTTTTGCCAGGTCTACTGTAAGCACCTCTACACCATGATTAATGGCATCACGAATCAATGTTGCCGGACTGTAGAAACCCATTGGCTGTGCATTCAAAATCGCACAGTAGAATTCCGTCGGAAAATATCGCTTCAAATAAGCTGATGCATAAACCAGAAGAGAAAAGGAAGCAGCGTGACTTTCAGGAAATCCGTAATTGGCAAAAGCTCTGAGCTGATGGGTGATGGTTTCAATCGCTTCGGCCGAAAAATCATTTTTTCTCATACCTTCGGCCAGGTCATCACAGAGCGCTGCCATTCTCTCCAGTGAGCGTTTGTGACTCATCACCCTTCTTAGATGATCTGCCTGTGTGGCTGTAAATCCGGCAGCGACTACAGCCAGCTTCATGCCTTGCTCTTGAAACAAGGGTACACCCAGAGTTCTTTTTAAAATGGGCTCTAAAGTCGGGTGCAAATATGTGACTTGCTCATCGCCTCGGCGGCGCCGCAAATAAGGATGAACGATATTTCCCTGGATTGGACCAGGGCGAACAATGGCAATCGATACAATGATGTCATAAAAACACTTGGGCTTTATACGCGGAAGAATATTCATCTGAGCGCGGGATTCAACTTGAAAAACACCAACCGTATCGGCTTTGGTAAGCATTTCATAAATTGCCGGATCGCTCATGTCCAGACGCCCAATATCTATATCCAGACCGCGATATTTATGCACATGTTTAAGAGCCTCCTGAATGAGAGTAAGCATTCCCAGTCCAAGCAAATCGATCTTAATCAAGCCCATCAAATCAATGTCGTCTTTGTCCCATTGAATAACGGTACGTGCTTCCATT
>CAZBOX010000357.1:0-5347 GCA_964493595.1 uncultured Candidatus Obscuribacterales bacterium
AAGCATCTACCGGTTTTTAAAACCTTTGCCGCCGATTGAGCGGGCTGCCGTCATACTGAAGAACATTGAGGGCAAAAATTGGTCATCGAGATGAAAATCGACACCCGCAGAGCTTCGATTGGATCACCATAGTGCACCGATTTATTGGCAATTTGTGGGCGTTTACAACTATTTCTTGCGCCTATAAGTTGCCGACATAATCTGTGTCCACTGCCCGTCCGCACCTTGCATTTGCGAGCGCAAGATACGTTTGTCTTCATCTACGACTTCGATAATATCCTGATAATTCAATTCTTTGCCTTCATTCTCAAAGTCGGGACCAACCGTATTGAGCGTGAGAACCGTCTTTGACTCATCCAGCTCACCCTCGTAAACCCACATGTTAGTCATCATAGAACCAACCCAGCTTCCGACGAAGCGCTTCTTCCTGGGGTCATACCCGAGCGTCATTCTCGTCAGTCCCGAGCCTTCAGGAGACTTCATCTCCCCTTCGGCAATCATCCAAAAATCACCGACGGCTCGCACTGTTTCATGTCCGCTGCTCTGCATGGGCGGAGCATCAGGGCCCATAATGCATTCGCCTTCGATCGTCCAATCACCGACAAGCTTCAACAGCCACTTATGCTGCTCTTCCTGCTGCGGCGCTGTCCATCCTTTTTCTTTCTCTTCAGCCATTGTCTATACCTCGTGATGTCATGCGCAAACCGCATGAGAACTTCGTTTCAACGGTTCGCCGCGAGCGGGATGCTAATTCTATACACCTCAATTCAAGGCGGCATTATTACTGCCGGCCAACTTAACGAACCTTTTCGTCGATAAATTCTCCGACCGTACTACTTCCTTTAGTATCTTTACTCTAAAATGGAAACGAGCCTGGCATCACGTTCGCGGTAGCGACCGTAATGACCAGGCTGTTTCCGACGACCTTTCCCCCTTTTCGCTTACTGCGCAGCAGCCTGCAGCACCTTCTTGTCGTCTTCTGTGAGAAGCTTGAAGGCCGGGTCCGACAGGAAGCGAACCGGCATGATCGGATCGAGCATACCGGTGCCCAGACCGAGCAGTCCAGTGCCGTAGCGGTTGGTCTTGACGCCCAGCCGCGAATAGAGCTCGAGACAGGCTCCGATACAGGTCCAGTGACTGGCTGCGCGACGGCCGGTGAAAAGACCGAACCAATCATAACCAGTCACGGCGAACTTGCTCTTTACCCAGTTCTTGACGAATCGCGGCAGGGGCAGGTAAGCCAAGACCCTGTCGCGAGAAGCACGAGCTTCGGCGCGCCAGCGATCATTTTCCTTGAGCATAACGCGGCAGAGCTTAGGCATCAGCTCGAGCTCCTCGGCCGTGAGCGGATGCACCAGTCGCATGACGACATAGTGACCGCGACTTTCCGGCTTGCGCGTCAGCACCTCGACACGGTTGAAGACGGTGCCGTGCTCCATGTACGAGCTGAACGCCATGAGCTTGCCGTCTTCCTGCAAGACCACCACCTCTCCGTGCCCGACCGACTCATGAAGACGAGTGGCGATGCGCCCGGAAGTGAGGATAAGGTCGCCCGGCTGCAGAGCTTCCTTGGGCGGATTGATCCAGGTGCCCTTGGGCAGCGGACCGTGCCCCTTGGTGATGTACTGCTTGCGGTTGCGCCTGTAGAGCAGATAGACGCCGCCCCAGGCAAGCAGCTCGCCGATTGCACCGAAGAGAATCGACCGCGAATCGGTGCTGTAGACAGCCAGTCCAGCCAGTGCCAAACCTGTCCACATGGGCAGGAGAACCTTCAGGCGGGAGAAAAGATCGAAGTAAGTGGTGAACAGCTGGCGCATGCCGAGTACCGTCAGGGCGAGCCAAAAACCGCTCACCGCCAGGCAGCTCAGACTAAACTCCCAGCTCAAACCACCGTGGAACCACAGCCAGGTCAGGTAGCCCAGAAGGATGTAGGACGACTGACCGGCGAACTTCATGATGCGGTAGAACATAGGACTCAACCTCTTATTTTTGCGCTTGCGCGCGTTAATTGGCAGACCGGCTGGTAACCGGTCTGCAAGGCACGCAGACGCGTGTCTATGGTGATAGAACTCGAAAGAAAGCAGCACCGCAGGCGATGCCACTCCGGCTCGACAAGAGAAAGGGCAGCGGTCGAAACCCCTGCCCTTTTCTTAGACTATTGATTCAGAACACCGACGCGCAGCGTCGTTCTCGGGACCGCCTCTATCTGGCTACCCAGCCGCCGTCCATCACCATGGTTTGCCCGGTGATATTGTCAGCAGCAGGTCCGCACAGGAAAACGGCCATGTCGGCGATTTGCTCGACCTCGGTAAAGCGCTTGCTGGGCTGCTTTTCTTCGAGCAGCTTCACGGTCGCCTCCTCGATCGAGATGCCTTGCTTGGCGGCCAGTGCCTCGATCTGCTTTTCCACAAGCGGAGTGCGAACCCAACCGGGGCAAATCGCATTGGCAGTGATGCCGTTCTCAGCATTCTCCAGCGCCACCACCTTGGTGAGCCCGACAATGCCGTGCTTAGCGGCGACGTAAGCAGCCTTTTCGACCGACGCCACTAGACCGTGTACGGACGCAATGTTGATAATGCGCCCGAATCCGCCTTCCTTCATCTTGGGCAGGGCCGCTTTCATGGCGTGGAAAGCAGCGCTCAGATTGATGGCGATGATCTGATCCCACTTTTCAGCAGGAAAGTCCTCGAGGCGGGATGTATGCTGAATGCCTGCATTGTTGACGAGGATGTCCACGCCGCCGAACAGGTCGGAAGCGTAGTCGATCATGTCGACTATGTCTGCCGGATTCTGCATATTGGCGCCGTGGTATTGAACCTCGACGTCATGCTCTTGAGCGAGCGCGTGGCGAGTCTTCTCGATCTCGTCGGCATCACCCAATCCGTTGAGCAAAACCGATGCACCGTTTCTGGCGAACGCCTTGGCGATTCCCAGACCAATGCCGCTCGTCGAGCCGGTGACAATCGCCACCTTGCCGGCAAGCGGGCGAGTGTCCTTCTTGGACTTCGCTGCTTTGGTTTTCTGTGCCATTTCAGTCTCTCTTTCTGATGTTTGAACCATGACATACCTGCTCAAAGGAAGAAACTCTTGCCCGGCGACTGTTGTCGCACCTGCGATTACTCACGAGAGCAATGGCTCGCAGCAAGCAAACGCATTTATTTTGCGGTCACTATGAACCGCCGGTTCGCTTTTGGCAAGAGTTTCTATTTAAGCGGGCGTCACGACCTCACTGAGCGACTGACTCGGTTTGCGGCTTGGGAAGCCGGCCTCTGGCAATCGCATCGGTGAGAACCGAATGTGCGGTTTTGTAACCATCCGCGATCATCCGGTCGCACGTCTCGGCAGAGACTCCAAAATTCAAGCCCGCCACTTCCGGCAGACCGCAATCGACAACGATGTGCAGATTGGGGTCGACGACACGCCGGTGTCCGGCGATCGGGAAGTAGAGTTCGCGCATATGAAAGTACCAGTCGATCGGGTACTTCACCTCGCGAGGCCACTCAGAGGCAGGCTTGAGCGTGCTGACGATGGCGGGCGCCGTCGAGAAGCACGTGGGGTTGTAGTGGAAGAGCGCGCCGTCGGCAAGAAGCCGCAGGCGAGCTCCATCCTGAAACCACTTCGGACGCAGCACGGAGGGCAGCGCGCAGGAAGCGGTGAGCGCAGTGGCCAGATCGTAGTCTTCACCTTCGAAGACCACCGGCTCCTGAGCGATAAGATCGAACGCCACGATCTTGAGCTGCTTATTCGGCTTGAGACCGAACTCCCGGACCATCTCGCGCATCGGCTGAGTGAGGTCCACCGGACCGCCAATCATGACCGAAAGCGGGTCGCCCCAGGAAAGGGCGCTGATGACAGTACCCAGATTCATGCGATTATTCAGTCCCCTGTGGAAAACGCGCGCCAATTCCTCGACGCCGTAACCGTTGGTGACGAACGCAGCGATGATAGAGCCTACCGAGGCACCAGTGACGGTGCCAACCGGAATGCCCAGCTCGACAATCTTCCGCCAAACTCCGATGTGTCCGAAGCCCTTGACGCCGCCGGCGCCCAGAACCACATCCACACTTTCGCCGGGTTGGCGAGGCTTGGTTGTGCAAGTAACCATTAGAGATCTCCTTTCGGATTCTTTATTTGGTTCAGGTAATGGGCAATTATTTGCCTTTTCTACCCTGACTATTAGCAAGAAAACGCGCGCACAGGACCAATTCCTGTGCGCGCGCTACGGGAGAGCACGTCGACTTTAGTAGAGCGTGCGCTCAGTGAAGTTGAAACCGGTCACCTTCAGTGCCGGCATTACAGCAGTCGGAGCCTCTTCACCGGCGGTACGACCCTCGGGCGACAGAGCCTGAATGCTGTTGAGCATCTCGATGACGCTGACATTGAAGCGCATGTTCTTGATGCCGCACTTGATGGCACCGTTCTCGATGAGGAATGTTCCGTCCTGAGTCAGCCCGGTAATTAGCATCGTGGTCGGATCCACTTCGCGAACGTACCAGACGCGCGTCACGAGAATGCCGCGCTCCGTGGACTTGATCATCTCCTCGAGTGACGAATTGCCGCCTTTCATCACCATGTTCGACGGATAGTCACCCATGGCGCTCGGCTCGCTGAGCCCGTGTCCAGTGCATTCGCATTTGAGCGCTCTGGCGCTGCGGCGACCGTAGACGAAGTTTTTCACAACACCGTCCTCGACAAGAGCCAGGCTGCGCCGCGGCAAACCTTCGCCGTCGAACGGCTGACCCGACTGGTCTTTGTGATTGACGTCGTCCCAGAAGGTGACATTCTCACCGAAGACCTTCTTGCCGAGCTTGCCGAGCAAGCACGACAATTTGTCGACATGACTTGTTCCGGCGAACGAGTACCAGAGCTGCCCGATCATATCGAGTGCAGCAGCCGGCTCAAGAATTACCGTGTACTTGCCCGGGTCGATTGCCTGCGGATTTGCCGACAGGAGCGCCTTCGAGGCAGCTTTTTCAGCCAGCTCCTGAACGTCAATTTCGGATGCCTTCACTGCCTGAGCTTTCACCCAGCCGGACGAGTCCGGTGCAGTCATGGTAATCGAGCATTCCGCCGAGCTTTCGCGATGATACACGAAGTGTCCGGCCGAATTGCCCAAAGCCGTGTAAGTTTCACCTGATGCGTAGACGCCTGAAGCGATGAGCTTTTTGGCATTGGCGACATCGATCACCTTGCGCACTTCCCGGGCACGGTCCATCGGCGACATCTTCGCCGTCTTGCTGTCAAAACGGCTGACCGCCTTGCTTTTCTTGCCCGCCTTCAGCTTCGGCTTGACGATCGGCTGCAGGTCCTTGTCCTTTTCCAGGAGCTTGGCCGCGACAATAGCGTT
>CAZBOX010000358.1:0-5321 GCA_964493595.1 uncultured Candidatus Obscuribacterales bacterium
CGCCGTCTATTACATCAAAGAACAAGTGGACAACGAGCTGTACAAGAAGAGCTTGGACTCGGAGATCGCCAGACTGAAAGCATCGGTCATAGATGATCCCAAGAAATTCGAAATGGCAATTCCCGATATAACCGTTCAATCGTCGATCATATACAACCAGCAGGGCAAGAAAGTAAGAAGAATCAACTTTTTGACAGAAGTAGGAGAATTCAACGTAGTTGGCAAAGGTGGGCGTCGCAAGGCACTTGGGAAAGTTGAACTTTCATCCGAAGACAGTATTCACTTCGAATCAAATAATAATCCTACAGCTCTAAAACGAGACTTTTTTCTTCAATTTCAGAATGACGATATCACCGAACTTGCTGTCGTACAATCACTGTTGAGCGACGAGCACTTAAAAGATATAACAAACTTTCAAGGACTGCGAGATCTAGATATTTCCTCAACTGATGTGAGTGATGAGTCTATCGAAATTATCAATCGTCTTCCGAAACTGGAAAAACTGAACGTTGGCTTCAATAGAATCACGGAAAAAGGAATTCTCAAGATCAACCGTCTTCTTGAACTAAAAGAATTGCGAACAGGCGAACTTCCCTCGGCAAATGAACTGATTAAAGGACTGAAAGACGCAAAGAGATTGGAATATCTGCGATTCACAAGCACCAAGCTCTCGCCTGAAGACATCGCCAACATAAGTGCTATAGGAACGATAACGGAATTGAATCTAGAAAGCTGCGAGGGTGTAACAGACGATACTCTCAAGATACTGGAAAAAATGCCGAATCTCGCAACGCTAGCATTGAGGCGCACTTCAGTAACAGAACAAGGTCTTCTTGGTCTGAACAAATTCAAACATTTGACTAAGGTTTCTGTGGAAACAGAAAAGTTGCCTCGGCCTTTGATCGACAAGCTGAAGACCGCCTGTCCCAAAATAGAGTTTATACCTGTTCGTTAGCATGAACTTGTCTTTTCTACTCACTCTTTGTTAGCTTGCACCGAATTTCTCACCTTAGGATGGTCGAGAAAAAATTTGCAGATGATATCGGTAGCATCGAGTTTGCTCATTGCTGAATCACTGCGGATTATGGTGCCGCGCCCGCCGGGCCAGTTATGTTTGCCACCATTGACCAGGTAGATGCAAACCTCAGCTCCATTCTCTCCATTACTGTAGGTTTCTTTGACATAGACTCCGTTGCTCTCGCGCACGGCTTTACCACGGCATTTATCACGCTCGACCCAGAATTTGACGTTGTCTTCGGCTTTTGTGCCGACGATTTTCCAGAATGGCAATCCGCCCGGACCGCCCTGATACGGAACAATGTGATCCTTAGTGCCATGAAAAGCCAGTATGCTGACCGGCTCGCCAGGCATCACATCACTGGTCATCATGGTGCCATTGGCAGTCGCGATTGCCGCAATTTGATCGGAAAGCTCGATTGCAGCCTTGTAGGCCATCATGCCACCATTTGATGCTCCGGCAATGTAGATACGATCAGAGTCCACGTTGTAGTCCTGTCGAAGCTGTTTGATCAAGGTTTTTAGAAAGGCTATGTCATCGATATTTCTAAGCTTCGCTATGCCGCAGCAATCTCCGGCATTCCAGGTCATCAGCGTTTTGGCAATTCCTATTCCGCGAGGATAAACAACGATAAAGCCATGCTCGTTAGCCTTTTCTGTCATGCGAGTATCCCACGCCATCGCAAAAGTATTGGCCATGGCGCCATGCAAGACCAGAACGAGTGGAGCAGGTTTTGCACCATATCCTGCGGGAGTATTGACCACATAGCTCCTGCGAATTTTGCCAACCTTAATAGATTTGACGCAGCGTCGAGCTATCTCTTGCTTCTTTTCGGGAGCAGGCAGGGGAGACGTCCAACCCGGCAGGCACAAGAATGCCAGGGATAGAGAAAGAAGAGCAACATTTCTGAACAGCGTCATATTTATCTAAAGCAAAACCAATTCCAAAGTGTTCAGTTTATAAGCGGGTGCCTGCTTTCGCACTTTGAACCAACACTTCTACAACTGTTGATTTTCGGGAACAATGGCAGCGCTGGTTATTGTTGCAGATTAAATCGATTCGACTACAATCAGGAAAGTTATAGACCTGTATAAGGCGAGGAGTTCGGTGACTGAAGTTCAGAAGCAAGGCGCGCTCGACGAGCTGGCTGAGTCAATGGTTCTTAAGGAATTGATGCCTGACGAAAAATTGCTCTTTGCACGCTTAGAGGATCCGGTCCCCAGAATGTTGACGATGTCAAAAGCATTGCTTGCCGTCGTTTTGCTTGTCGTAGGATTCGACATCTATGTGAAGCATCACCAGCCGCCTTCAATAGGCAATGCAATTCTTTTTGTCATGGTATGGCTGTGCTTTCTTCTACTTTTTCGAAAGGTCTATAAAGTCATCGACGCGATTACCACCAAGCGCTTCTTGAGGGTACGTCCGGGCATCTCATTACATTATGGTTGGCTCAAAGACGTTGACAAAGTTTTTGTATCGAAACCACGCGGCGACGCCAGCGACATCGAGATTCTTTTGAAAGAGTCAGGCAAATACGAAGCGCGAAACCTCAAGAAGCCAGAGATGAAACCGCGCATACATCATGGCGTAAAACTGTTCGTAATCCACGATGTGAAAGCGGCAAACAGTATTAAGACCCTGATTGAATCAGCGGTATCTCAGAGCGTCTGAGCTTATTTGTCGCGCTCTTTGCCGGCGACAGTCGCTTGTGCTGCAGCCAATCTGGCCACAGGCACACGAAAGGGTGAGCAGCTTACATATGCCAGACCGATCTCATGTGCAAAAGCAATCGAGGAAGGCTCGCCGCCGTGCTCGCCGCATATGCCGAGTTTCAAATCGGCTCTTGTTTGCAAGCCATACTCGACAGCGATCTTCATAAGCTTGCCGACGCCACCACGGTCGAGAACTTCGAACGGGTTGTGCACCATAACCTTTTGCTGCACACCATCTACGGTGACACCCTCGAGATACTTCTGCAAGAACTTGCCTTCGGCATCATCCCTCGAATATCCGAAAGTCATCTGGGTCAGGTCATTGGTTCCGAAACTGAAGAACTCGGCGTGCTCGGCGATTAAATCGGCAGCTACGCAAGCCCTGGGCACTTCAATCATGGTGCCGAATTTATATTTGACTTCGGTCTTCAGCTTATCCATGACTTGTCGTGCTACGGACTCCAGGTGCTGTCTGGCGAATTTGAGCTCATTCGGGTGTCCGACCAGGGGAATCATGATTTCCGGGAAAACTTCATGTCCTTCCTTTTGAACTTCGATGGCTGCAGTAAAAATAGCTTCTACCTGCATGGTATTGATTTCAGGGTAGATCAAGCCGAGCCGGCAGCCACGGAAGCCGAGCATAGGATTGGACTCCTTCAGCTCATTCACCTTCTGGAGCATTACTTCCTTTTCGCGAAGCTCAGCGCCTTTTACTCCTTTGGCTTTGAGGTGCGCGATTTCCTCTACGAGATCTTCATGCTTGGGAAGAAACTCGTGAAGCGGCGGATCGAGCAGGCGGATAGTAACCGGCAAGCCTTTCATAGCCTTGAATATGCCTTTGAAATCATCGACCTGCATCGGCAGCAATTTTGCAAGCGCTGCCTTTCTCTCATCGACATCAGAGGCGATGATCATTTCTTTCATTGCCGGCAAGCGATCTGCAGCCATGAACATATGCTCGGTTCTGCAAAGTCCGATACCTTCTGCACCGAACTCTCGAGCCAGCCTGGCATCTTCAGGGGTATCGGCATTGGTGCGCACTCGCAGGACGCGTTTCTCATCGGCCCATTTGAGCAGGCGGCCGAACTCTTCTGAGAATTTCGGATCCTGGGTGGTTATCTGCCCTTCGAATATTTCACCGGTAGATCCATCTATGGAGATCAAGTCACCAGCTTTAAAAGTCTTGCCGGCTACCTGCAGCTCGCCTTTTTCAAGGTTTATCTTCAAAGATTCACAACCGGCTACGCATGGTTTGCCCATGCCACGGGCAACAACTGCAGCGTGGGAAGTCATGCCACCACGACTGGTGACGACACCCTGGGCAGGCACTATACCGTGAATATCATCCGGACAGGTCTCGATTCTGACAAGAATTACTTTGTCGCCTTTTTGGGTCGCGCTTTCCACTACATCCGGGTCAAATGCTATGCGCCCGATTGCCGCTCCAGGACTGGCGTTCAACCCAGTCGCCAATAATCGTCCTTCTTTTTTGGCCTTGTCTTTGTCGGCGGGAATGAAAGAAGGCAGCAGCAATTGGTTCAACTGCGTAGGCTCGACGCGTATGAGCGCCTCATCTCGAGAGATGATGCCTTCTTCGGCCATATCTACTGCCACTTTCACTGCAGCAGCAGCAGTGCGCTTGCCGGTTCGCGTCTGGAGGATGAAAAGTTTGCCGCTTTCAATCGTAAATTCGATGTCCTGCATTTCGAGATAATGCTTTTCCAGTCTAGCCGTTGTGGCGAGAAGTTCCTCATAGACTTTAGGCATCTCCTTGGCCATTTCGGCAATCTTCTTAGGAGTGCGCGTTCCGGCGACGACATCCTCGCCTTGAGCATTGACAAGGTATTCGCCGTAAAGCAGTTTTTCCCCAGTCGAAGGATTGCGGGTGAAGCAGACTCCGGTTGCAGATTCGTCGTTCAAGTTACCAAACACCATTGCCTGGACGTTGACCGCGGTGCCGAGATTGTGATCGATTTTATTGAGATTGCGATAGTAGATGGCTCGGCTATTATTCCAGGAACGAAATACCGCTTCGATTGCGCCTTCCAACTGTTTAGCAGTGTCTTGAGGGAAGTCGCTGCCGGTCTCTTTCTTGACCAGGGCTTTGTACTCGCCGACCAGTTTCTTCCAGTCATCTGCTGTCAATTCCGTATCGAGCGATTTGCCGATCTCATCCTTCATATCTTCGAGCAAGTCTTCGAATTTGTCCTTGTGGACATCGAGCACGACATTGCTGAACATTTGAATGAAGCGGCGATAACTGTCGTATGCAAAGCGCGGATTGCTGCTCAACTTTGCCAGTGATTCGACGGTTTTATCGTTCAAGCCAAGATTCAAGATTGTGTCCATCATTCCGGGCATAGAAAACTTCGCGCCGGAGCGGACGGAGAGGAGAAGCGGCCTTTCCAGATCGCCGAGGCGTCTATCGACTTTCGCCTCAACATCTTTGAGAGCATCCATGACTTCCGAGAAAAGACCGTCTGGAATTTTTTTATTGTTCTCGTAGTATTCGCGGCAAACATTTGTCGTTATGGTCAAACCGGGAGGCACATTCACACCGGAAGAGGTCATCTCAGCAAGACCGGCGCCTT
>CAZBOX010000359.1:0-5294 GCA_964493595.1 uncultured Candidatus Obscuribacterales bacterium
ACCGTCTCGCATGGCTCTGCGTGCCGACTGCGCCATGAGGACTTGTTTTCTGTCGGCGGCTGAATTTGGATTGGCGATAAAAGCGATAAAGACTGCAACGCCTAGAAAGACATATGTCAATTTTGTCGAAAGCCGTGCTTCCGTCTGGGCGAACATCATGATTGTGCCCAGAAGCAAATTGACTGCTGTGGCTATAAGCATCGTCTTTTCCACTCCGAATTGCGGAATAAGAACGAAACCGGCAATTACGGAGCCGATGATGGCGCCCATGGTATTGGCACTGTATACGGTGCCAACCGAGCTGGCGATATGATCGACGTCAGAAGCAGTGCATTTGATTACGACTGGAAAGAGCGCACCCAAAAACAGAGTCAGGGGAAGCAGCGCCGATTCGGCCAGTATGAAGCGGATCCAGACTGAAAAAAGTGCATTGGGGAAAACTTCATTGAGCTGAAGGTTCCACATGGGCAGATATTTGCAAAGCCCCAGAGAAAGGATGCAGCCCACGGCAACAAGTATTTGAAAAACACCGAAGGCAAGAAAAGGTTGCTTGAATCGGTCGACGACCTTGGCGCAGAAAATGCTGCCTATAAAGATCCCGGACAGAAATGTCGAGAGCATCACAGTGAAAGCATAGGTGCTGCCGCCGATAATGAGCGAGAGCGTGCGCGTCCAGCATACTTCGTAGACCATTGCTGCGGCTCCGGAAACCGCTATTGCAGCAAGGGCTAGATAAACCTTTTGAGGAACTTTTGCACCTTTTGCAGGGCTAACTACTTGCACCTCTTCGGTTTGCTTGCTGTTATCTTCTTGCAGGACAGGAACGGCTGCTGCTTGTGGTTTTCCTTTCTTCTTCTTTTTCTTTGATTTGGGCAGGTCTTCTGCTTCAGTCGGAGCATTCAAGCTTGCAGCTGCGATTTCCGCATTTTTCCTTTCATATGCGGCTTTTTGCTCCTCTTGAGCGCTTTTGGCACGGCGCCGCTCCAGCATAGAGGATACATAGAAGACAATCAGACATAGAGCAAAATTGACGCCTGCAGCAATCAGTGTCGTGTTCGATAGACCCATAGAGGGCAGGAGAATGAGTCCCGACTGGGCGGCGCCACATACGGCGCCCAGGGTATTGATCGCATAGATAGTCCCAACCCGGTCACCCACCGTCTCCAGGCTGTCGGTGACAAATTTGGACAGCAGGGGCAGGGTGGCGCCCATCAGTGTTGTGGGAAGAAGAAGAATTATGGCTGCCAGAGCCAGTCTCAGAAGGCTGAAAGTAAAGAAGTCCGCATGGGTCAATTCCCAGATCACTCTGTAGCTTGAAACAGAAATGTCCAGAAGAAGAGGGATTGCCAGCGCCCAAACGCCGATTATTCCCTCGAGTATCCCGTACCAGAGAAAAGGATGTGAGACCCGGTCTGCCACTCGCCCGGCGAAATAACTGCCCAGCGCCAGCCCACCCATGAATACGGCAAGAACTGTCGAAGTTGCCAGAGTTGTGGAGCCGAAAATGAGGACTAGATGTCTTGTCCAGACAACTTGGTAAATCAAGCTGCTGAAGCCGGATGCAAAGAAGAGCGCAAGGACGAGCCAGAACATTTCTTTCTGAAATGACTTGGACTCGCTCGGTGCGCTCATCCTCTAATTGTAGCTATTTCTGCAGTTTAGTTGGCGATATCGGCATCGATGATGTCATCGTCGCCTTTGCCACCTGACTTGCTTGCTGAAGACGCGCTGCCGGAATCTCCCGCGGAAGCTTCCGATTCCGATGCACCGCCGCCGGCTCTGGCTCCGGCAGGCTGTCTTTGAGCGTCTTGCGAAATCAAAACGAGCACTCCGCGCAATTCTTCAAGCAGAGGCTTGAGAGCATCGGCATCGGCACGCTGTTCGATTTTCAAGCGAATGTCTGCAATCAAGCTTTCTGCTTTATTGCGATTGCCGCTGGTCAATGCGTCGCCGGCTTCGTTCATCTGACGCTCGACCGTGTAGCAGAGATTATCTGCTTCGTTGCGGGCATCAGCACTGGCTTTCGCCTTCATATCCTCGGCGGCGTGTCCTTCTGCGTCTTTGACGAGCTTCTCGATGTCGTCTTTGCTCAAGTTGGTAGAGGCAGTAATGGTTATCTTCTGCTCTTTTCCAGTGTCTTGATCTTTGGCAGTGACGGATACGATGCCGTTGGCGTCGATATCGAAGGATACTTCGATCTTCGGCATGGCTCTGGGAGCCGGTCTGATTCCGTCCAGACGGAATGTGCCCAGCATCTTATTGTCTTTTGCCATCGGACGCTCGCCCTGGAAGATTTGAATATCTACTGCAGGCTGATTATCCTCGGCAGTCGAGAAGACTTGCGACTTGTGGGTCGGAATAGTGGTATTGCGCTCGACCAGTTTGGTCAAGACACCACCCATGGTTTCAATACCCAGGGACAGCGGCGTGACATCAAGAAGGACGACATCGCGAACTTCGCCGCCCAGTACACCAGCTTGAATAGCTGCGCCGATAGCGACAACTTCGTCCGGATTGACGGTCTGATTGGGCTCTTTACCGCCGGTCAAGCTCTTCACGAGATCTTGAACTGCCGGTATGCGAGTCGAGCCGCCGACAAGAACAACTTCTTTCAGGTCGGATGCTTTGAGACCGGCATCTTCGAGCGCTTGCTCGACCGGCTTGCGGCATTTCTCGACCAGGTGTCTGGTCAATTCATTGAATTTTGCACGTGTAAGACGCATGTCCAGGTGTTTTGGACCCGTCTCGTTCGCGGTCACGAAAGGCAGCGAGATAGACGCTTCCGTGACAGACGACAATTCGATTTTCGCCTTTTCAGCTGCTTCTGTCAGTCGCTGGAGGGCTTGCGGATCTTTTCTTAGATCAATGCCCTCGGTTCTCTGGAACTCTTCAGCCAACCAGTTGACGAGAACATGGTCGAAGTCGTCGCCGCCCAGGTGTGTGTCACCTGCTGTCGATTGCACTTCGAATACTCCGTCGCCGACTTCCAGGATGGAAACGTCGAATGTACCGCCGCCCAAGTCGAATACAAGAATGGTTTCATTCTGCTTCTTGTCGATGCCGTAGGCCAGCGCCGCTGCTGTCGGCTCGTTGATGATTCTTTGTACGTCCAGACCAGCGATCAAACCGGCATTCTTGGTCGATTGTCTTTGCGAGTCGTTGAAATAAGCCGGGACGGTAATAACTGCAGAGGTTACTTTCTCGCCCAGGTATTTTTCAGCGTCATCTTTGAGCTTGCGCAAAATGATCGATGAAATTTCCTCAGGGGTGTAATCTTTGTCGCCCATGACTACTTTGACGCCGCCATCCGGGCCTTCTTTTACTTTGTACGAAACCATCTTGCGTTCTTGCTCAACTTCATTGAAGCGGCGTCCCACAAAACGTTTGATTGAATACACGGTATTCTGCGGGTTGACAACCGCCTGCCTGCGAGCGAGCTGGCCTACGAGGCGCTCGCCGGTTTTAGAGTGAGCAACCACAGAGGGGGTCGTTCTCAGACCTTCCGTATTGGCAATCACAGTAGGCTTACCGCCTTCCATTACCGCGACGACCGAGTTTGTAGTGCCGAGATCGATTCCTACAGCCTTACCCATAGTTGACTCCCTTGGACGAGACATTACTTACTCTGTGATACACCAGTCGTAAGCTCATTATCAGTAATGCAAGGTTTTATTTAGTAAGCTGGCCATCAATAGATAAACCAGTTCAATTTATATGAGCTCTAAAAACCAGGCGAAAGAGCCACCTTACATCTCGATTGGTGCTTGACCTTTCATAACTTCCAGCGTGCTCGACAGTCCATAGCCGAAAAGGACTTTGTCGGTTGTCATTTCGTGAGGCAAGATGGAGATTTCCACCGTGCTGTCAGTCGCCTTGTTCAAGACTGTATCGAAGGTTTCACCCTGGTCAGAGAATCTCTGTTCGTCTACGTGAAACGAGCCGAAAACTTCGCCCTCATGCAGGAAAGCCAGGCACATCTCGTTGGCGGCCGTGGCTGTGAGTATGGCTGTGTCGTCCTTGAGCGGCTTAACAAGAGATGCCAGATTTTTCTTATCGGCGAAGTCCTTCTCGAGAACAGGCACTCCCAGAAACATAGCCGACATAGAGAGAATTACCTCATCCGGCAAGTCATATATTGTTATTTTGGTCTCGGGCAGAAAGCTGTCAAGCAAAAGCATCTGGATAGCGGACTCGATAGGATATGGCTCCACCATCGGTTTTTTTCCGTAAATGCAACCCACGGCTCTGCCACGGAAAAGGAGAAGAGCGCCGCGTGAAAGGCGTTCGTCGCAGATCATCTTTACGCAACCAGTGAGCGCGCCTTCTTCCAGATCGGTTATCAATTTGCCGATATCGTAATCGCCTGAGCGCAACGGGCTTAAAGAAGTTGTACTGACCGGCGGCATGACGATGTCTATCGCCCTTCGCAATTTGTAAGTGCGCGGATGCGAATCAGCCCAAACGGCAAATGCTGTTTCCGGCTCGCTCGGCAAGCCCATCTGTACGCGCTCTGTCGTGCCGATGCGAAATGCAAACGTCATTAGAGCCTGGTCTTTACTCATGCAGACGAAGGTTGCCGGAACTACTTGTCCTTCGTTCAACTCTTCTTGGCAGGGCAGAAATCCATCGATGCCGCTGGGCACTAATTTAACTGCGTATCCGCCCGGCTCCGGTGTGCAAACCCGGCATTTGACGCTAGTTCCTGCTCTCAGTACGGGGTTTTCTTCGTCCATGCTTACCGGTTGTCCTTTCAGTCTTGTATAGCTGCCTCTGGGGTAAAGGTTAGTCGTGATGGCAACAGCCGCCCTGGTCAAGACTTTTCCAGTGCTTTATAGCGTCGTCCACCATGGCCAGGTAATTCGCACGCTCGCTTTCGCTGAGAAATGAGGCGTGAAAAGAATTGCGCGCCAGAGTTTCTAATTCGTCCTGATTAAGTTCAAGAGCGCTCTGAGCTGCTCTGAAATTATCAGAGACATAGCCGCCGAAATAGGCTGGGTCGTCCGAATTGATAGTTGCTCGAATGCCCAACTCCAGCATCTTCTTCAAATTGTGCTGTTTGAGATGCTGAAAAACTTTCAAACGCACATTCGAGAGGGGGCAAACTGTAAGTGGCATCTGATTTTCCACCAGGTGTCTAGTCAATTCGCTATCTTCGAGGCTTCTAACACCGTGATCGATGCGGCTGACTTTCAGCAATTTCAGCGCTTCCCACACGTATTCAGGAGGACCCTCCTCTCCTGCGTGAGCGACTGTCAGCCAGCCATTGGCGCGTGCTTTGTCGAAAACTTCTTTGA
>CAZBOX010000360.1:0-5289 GCA_964493595.1 uncultured Candidatus Obscuribacterales bacterium
CCAGTTGTCTTTGATTTACTTCTTCAAGAATTGCGGCGTTATTCCTAAACTGAAGGTGAGAAAAATGAATTCGACTAAAATTTTGGTCGCTGTCGACGGTTCGGAGTACAGCCAAAATGCGTCGGTAAATGCATTCTGGTTGGCGAAAGCGATAAAGGCGCGTGTTGAAGCGGTGACAGTTGTCGATCCACGAATAGTCGATTTGTTCCTCTCTCCCGACTTTGCAGAGGATCTCGGCTTGAAGCCTTCCATTGACGCTTCTGCCAAAATCATCAAAGCTCTCAAAAGAATTGGCACTGTTGTTCTGGATCTATGGAAGGTAGATTGCAAGGAACACCTTGATGTTGATAGTAAAGGATGGCTTGCCGTTGGAGATACGACGAGCGAAATTTTGAAGCACGGCAATGACTGTGACTTGACGGTTGTCGGACATCGTGGTGTCGGCTATAAATCCCACCAGCCATCGGCTACGCACTTTCGAGTCGGTTCTGTTGCAGAGCGGGTTGCCGTGGGCGCAAAAAAATCAGTGTTGATTGCGGTCGAACCTCCGTCTGCCCTGCGTTCTATACTGGTCGCTTATGATGGCAGTGAGCCTGCAAAAGGTGCTCTGCTTCTTGCTGAACAACTGGCTGTGTCCACCGGTTTGCCTCTTCGAGCTATTCATGTGGTGAAGGATGAAAGTCTTCGGGCGCAAGCCTCCAGCACTATCGAGCTGGGTGCCTCGCTCCTGCGCCAATATGAGCCAGTTTCCAATGATGCGGGCGCTAAAGAATCCGCCGTTGGCGACAAGTCCGGTAGCGTTGCCGTTCAAGATAGGACGACTGCCTTGATGGAGAGTGTCTTTCGAATCCAGGTCGGAGCGCCCGGTAAGACAATCCTTGATGAAGCAAAGAAAGAGGAAGCCTTGCTGGTGCTTGGATCTTACGGCTTCAAGGATCCGGAAGACAATGTGCTTGGCAGTACGACAACCCAGATCGTGCGCTCGACAAGGACAAGCGTTCTTGTTTACCGTCAGTAATTCAGGTCGCAATTGGAGCGGATTATGTCTAAACATTCAATACTGTTGGCACTGAGCGGTTCTGAGCAAGCGCGCAATGCTGCAGAAGTAGCCTGGCTTCTGGCAAAGAGAATGGATGCCGAGGTTACCGGCGTGCACGTCATTGACAAAAACAGCGTCTGGGAATTGCTTCGCAATGACACTCCCGGATTCGTCGGCGGCGGGCAATATATTGAAGTCTATGACAACATTATCGAATCGCTGAAATCTCTTGGTGAGACTCTTTCGCAGCGATACAGAAATCTGGCTGAGCAAGCTGGAGTGAAAGGCAATTGTATTGTCAAAGAAGGAAATACGATTAGCGTCTTGACGCGTGATTCCAGAAACTTCGACATGGTTGTCCTCGGTCACGTACCGAGCAAACTGAGAGCCTATGACAGAGAATTCAATAATTATGTCCGCCACTCTATTGCCGAAGGACTGGCTCATGAATCGGCAGTTCCTGTTTTGATCGTACAGTCCGAACCGGTGCCCTGGGACGCGATGACGATTGTATCGGAAATCGATCATATCAATGTGGTCTATATCCGCTCCTGTTTGAAGCTGGCTCGTATGCTCGGTCTTAAGCCGGCTCTCGAATTTTGGGGAACAGGTGTGAGTGAAGAGTCTCCTGAATCCCTAAGAAAGAATCTGCTTTGCGAAATACCGGAGGCGCAGAATGCCGACCTGGAGATCGAGTACTTCTGTGGGCATTCGGCTACTGAAAGAAAAGATCTTTTCCATGGCGCAGAGCTGAATCAAGCTGCTTTGCTGCCGTCGGAAACACTCTTTGTGCTGCCCACTCGTGGCATTGCTCGTAATCGAATTACTGTATTCGGAATCGAGCCGGAAGAATTTATTCGTAGTCTGGCTTTGCCTTGCCTTTTGCTCTGGCCTGAAGATCACAAGTCTTTCATCCTCGAGGAAAATTGCAAGAACGAAGTAGGAACGGCTGGTTAAACTTTATCGGGAGAAAAAACGTGCAAAAGAATGAAGAAAAGAAAAGCAGTGGTCTCATCCTTATTGCCGTAGATGAGAGTTCGGCTGTTCCGCTTATTGTCGACTTCGTCACGAAGCACCAGTGGAGCCGCGAAACTGAGTTCAAGATCTTGCACGTGATAGCGCCTATCATGATGGATCATCCAATGGCCAGCTATCCTCTCTTTCTGGAGAGTGTTGAGAAGGACGTTCGCGATTACGCTGAAAAACTCCTGGCGAGAGTGAAAGGTGCTATTCAGCCCACACTGGCAGATCATAAAATAGAAACAGAAGTAATGTACGGCTTGCCCGCAGAAATAATTGTCGATGAAGCGAAAAGGTTGAAAGCCGAGATGATCGTGGTCGGTTCTCACGGTCGCACGGGATTCACGCGTTTTTTCCTGGGCAGCGTATCAGGCGCCGTTGTTTCGCATGCTCCTTGCAATGTGATGATTATTCGTGTTCCCAAGACAGCCGACAGGCAAGCAGCTCAGGCTATATCAAAGCAAGAGGCTCAGACGGTTTGATTTTGCTTTGATTGCTTGTGGTTAGGGACAACGAAAAAGAAAGTACTTCCCTGTCCGACGACGCTCTCGCACCATATTTTTCCGCCGTGCCCTTCGACAATCTTGCGAGCCAGGTACAGCCCCAGACCGGTGCTGGCGTAGTAGCGTCCACTCGAGCCTGCTTGCCAAAATCGCTGGAACATCTTGGACATATTTTCGGTAGGAATTCCTTTGCCCGTGTCTTTTACGAAGACTGTAGTATTCGCTTCAGTTTGCGTCATGCTCACGGTAACTGTTCCTGAAGGCGGAGTGAATTTGAGCGAGTTATCGATGAGGTTTTGAATGACTCTTCTTACTTCTTCCTGATCGCAATCTATAGGATTTGCATCAACCGGAAGGACGGCACGCAATTGCACTCTTCTTTCCTGTGCTAGAGGCATTATTTCGGTAACTAACTGCGTTATGACAGCGGCCAGATTGCATTCTTTTATGTCCATTTCTTTGACGCCGCTGTCAAACCGGTAGACGTCGAGCAAGGTTTGGACCAGCCCGTAGAGAGTCGTATTGCTCTGAAGAATCGTCTCCAGTATCTCTCTTTGGCCAGCTTGCAATTCGCCGAAATCGCCATCCAAAAGCAGCTTGATTGCTCGATTAGTGGCAGAAACAGGCGTCTTCAAGTCATGGGTGAGTGTGGCGACGAAGTCTTCTCTTTGCTGTTGCAGCATCACTCTATCTGTAGCGTTGGAGAACATCGCCACCATGCCGCTTGTACTTCCGTCTCCTCTCTTGACGGGCCAGATAGCCCAGTCCCAGTAAGTGATTTCGCTGGTCTTATCCATTAAGAAATTCAGCGCTTCTGCTGATACCTGGCTGGGGTTTCCTGTTTCTTTGCAGGCTTGAAATGCTTGTTTGGAAAGCAATGGCGCCAGGTCAAACAGATTCTTCCCCAGCACATCTTTGGTGCTTGTAAGAGATAGCAGCTGCGCAAACTCCTCATTGCACTCGACGCAGAGGAATGAATCATCCAGGCTGACGATTCCTATGGGCGCACTTTCCAGGATACTTTTCGTCACGCGCTTTTCGGTTTCCAGCTCTCGTATAGCATCACGATGCTGAATGATTGCCAGCTCTTTCGAGCCTATATAACTCTCAATTGCCAGCCCCATATCGAAGAAGATGAGCTTCATCAGCGATGTGGCTACGTCGACTTTCTTTGCAGTTTCGTCTTTGGCTCCCTCTGAAAAAAGTCGAGGCAAAAGCCATGCTACGGCTCTGTTGTAAGCACCGATATACCATTTGGGATCGAGTTCTATCCTGTGATGTGTCGAGCCTACTCGCAGCCGGTCGGCAACATAGTTGGAGTCATATACTCCTCGAGCCAGTCTGAGAAAGTATTGCTTTTGAGCTGCTTTGGCCCTTTCCATGACTTGAGGGCTGGGAAAGAAAGAGCGCGTTTCTTCAAAACTGAGAAAGTGTTCGTACATGCTGTCCATCAACTCGTCAACATGCATCTTTATGAGAGAGTCGATCTGATCGATCTCACTGCTTTTTATGGTTTCAAACTCCAACCACCTCTGGCGAAGCTCTATCTCTTCATTGCTGAGCTGTGACAATTGGGTCGAACCGGTCAGATCGGGAACATTCATATTCGCTCTTAGATTCTCATACCTTACGCTTTAGTAATCCGGAGCCCGTCGTCAAGGGGGGGCGCGGTCAACCTCGGGAGTATATATAATTAGGTCAAGTTTTGGAAATGAGTTTATGACAGAAGAAAATCAATCATCAAGATCACCCATACGCATCCTGCTGGTGGAGGATCACGCTCTTACGCGCGTCGGAATCAAGACAGTTCTCAAACGAGAAGCGGATCTCGACGTTGTAGGCGAGGCGTCGAACGGCGAAGAAGCTGTTGCTCAAGCTGAAGCGCTGAAGCCGGACGTGATATTGATGGATGTTGGCATGCCTGTCATGGACGGAATTCAAGCGTCAAAGAGAATCGTCGACAGCGGCAATCCTGCAAAAATCATCATGTTGACACAGCATGACAACGATCAGGATATCCTGGCTTCTCTGGCTGCCGGAGCCTCGGGCTATTGCCTTAAGGATGTCGAGTCCGCGCGACTTTACATGGCTGTCAGAACTGTCCATGCCGGCGATGCCTGGCTCGATTCTTCGATTGCAGGTAAAGTGCTCAAACTCTATTCTCGTCAGATGCCAGCAGGCGCGGCGCCAACATCGCAAGCGCCTGCTCAGGAAAAGAGCGCATCTGAATCAGCTCCTGCCAGTCCCTCTACAGTACCGGCTCAGAAAGCTTTTGAACCGGACCGTCCGTATGCTGAGCCTCTGTCTCCGCGTGAGCTGGAAGTGCTCGGTCTCATAGTCGAAGGGCTATCCAACCAGCAGATTTCCGATCGGCTGATCATTTCACTTCCGACTACCAAGACGCACGTGCGAAACATCCTTAACAAGCTGGCGGTCGACGACCGAACTCAGGCTGCCGTGCATGCAATGCGTCGCGGCATTGTCTAGTTAATAGACTCCAGGCTCAGCTGTTTTTCTGCTTCCAACCAGTCTTGCAGTGCAAATCCATGCACGCATCCGCGTTTTTCATAGAGCGCATAGGCGCGCTCGGACACTAGTTCTAAACGCACAGGTGTCGCGTGTACAACATCGTGCCCTGAATTCTTGTGTTTCCCTTTATCGTCTTTCGTTTCTTTGGCTTTGTCCTTAATACCGCTCATTCTGATTGGTCCTCCTCCGCGCCATTCG
>CAZBOX010000361.1:0-4550 GCA_964493595.1 uncultured Candidatus Obscuribacterales bacterium
CCCGACGCCTGTCACAGGATAGCGTCCGAAATTGAAGCATGGAAAACGATGGATCCCATGGAAGGTTTCAATTTCGGACGCTATCCTGTGACAGGCGTCGGGCAGGACGGCAAAGCATTCACAATTTACGCCCGAAGCACTCAAGAGGCAGCAGCAATCCATGCACGCATAGATCAAATTTTGACCCAACACAATCTGCAAGCACCCGGATTGACTCCTCGCAATACTACCGACAAACCACACGGCAACTCCAATCGCGTCGCGCTTTGCGTTGACTTCTTCGAAAGAACATTGACAACAAACCACCAGAACGCTGCAGTGGTGGACTACAACGTAGAACAAGCTTTGAAACACTACAGCGGAGTTGCGCCGACGGCGCGATTCACAGATAACCAACTGCGTAAAATCGAATACGAATGCGGGTTGCAGCCCCGCATATTATCCTATGACTCGAATGGCAGACTAGCGCTGACAGTAGCGGGAGAGGCGACTGTTCGCGAAGGTCGCATATACCTTTCCGAAAGCGGTGAGCAATCGCAGTGGGGAGGGATGACTGGTCGTTTCGCCATGTACTCTCTGAACCGGCGTGTAAACATGGAGCCAGCGCGCACTGAGTTGCTGAACAGCGCAAATCGATGAAAGCCATGCCTATCACTAAATGCGTCGCCACAATTCAGTGACCAGCAATCAGCTCGGCAGGCGATTGAAAACGAATTTCAACAATTGTGCCGCTGCCACTTTTGCGCGCTTTCCAGGCCAGGGTCGCGCCAATAAGATCAGCACGCAGACGCATATAGCGCATTCCTCGGGATTCGCTGGCGAATTTATCGGATTCAATGCCTCGCCCGTCATCCACAATTCGGACAATAAGATCTCCGTCCTCTTCTCTTACCTGTCCCATTATCTTCTCAGCTCCGGCATGCTTCAAAATATTATTGGTCGACTCCTGCACAAGCCGGTAAAGAAGAGTGGCTTCAATTTTGGACAGCCGTGAATCAAGTGCCGCAGCGGCACTTGATTCAAAACTGACACTCACCCCGCCCCGCTCACCAGCTTTCTCCACGCACGAGCGCAGGGACTCAGTCAGACCGAGATGCTCGATGTCCACAGGAGACAAATTGTCCATCACATCACGAACGCCGGACATAGAGCGATTCACCAATTGATCGAGACGTTTTGCATCGTCCGCAGTCAAGCTCTTCAAATCCGAAATTTCTTGCCGCAAAGTCTTCAAATCATTCAAAACTTGATCGTGCAGATCGGCCGCCAGCATGCGTCTGTCCACTTCATCTTGCTTGATCAATTCCAAGCGCGCTTCAATCAAATCTTTATTCTGCAATTCTTGCGAGAATCTCACAGAATCGTGCTCGCCTGCAATGTCCTTGTGAAAGTCCAGCGACATGGAAGCTGCAAACATGCCGATCGCAATCGAAGATAGAAAACAACTGGGCAAAGGAAAGCAGAGTATAAAATCGCGAATCAAAAAAGTGATTAGCAAAGCAGCCGCCCAGATTTGGATGGCTGCGATAAAACGTGCCCCCCCCGACAATTTGAGCGCGACAAGAAATCCGATAATTGTCAAAACAGAGCCAACCACAAGAGCAGAATTACCAAGGTACGAGGGGTCTAATGTCTGCCAATCATGCAGTAGTCGCAAATCAAACGGCAGGAAACACCAGTCGTTCAAGGCAACAGAAAGAGCCGTTGCAGCTATCAGAATTATCAGCAATTTTGTCGTAGACATCACGTTATTATCTCAGCTTCCAACCAATTCTGAAATTCGAACCAAACTTCTGTTCGACCAGCGCCTGTGAGATACTTTATCCAGCCTATTGTGAGAAAGCCTTTGCCAAAAATTCTTCTGGTTGATGACATACCGGCCCTGCGTCAGCACGCGCGCGCAGTGGTAGAAAAGCAGTGCGGCACGGGCGTGGTAATTTTCGAAGCTTCATCCGGAGCGGAGGGCATCGAACAAGCCTTGCGCGAGAACCCAGATTTGATAATCCTCGACATTGCCATGCCTGATATTAGCGGCGTCAGAGTAGCAGAGTCTATCTGGCAAAAGCGCCCCGAACAAAAAATTCTCTTCTGGTCACAGTTTCATAAAGAGTCATATGTTCGCGCGATTAGCAAGATCCTGCCTGACCTGGCTATTCACGGATACGTCTTGAAAAGCGAGGTTGAACACAACCTGGCATTCGCTATCGAGACAGTACTCGTGCACGAGAATTCATACATCGACCCGATCGTACGAAATGTCAATCGAAAGCTCGCAGTAAAAGATGACTCACTGACCGATGTTGAATATGAAACCTTGATGGATATTGCCATCGGCTTAACGGACCGAGCCATCGCCGCGCGCCGTCACATCAGCGTGCGAGGCGTTCAAAAACGAATCTCTTCCCTATTGGACCGGCTTCTAAAAGGAGAAACTCACTTCATGAAAGAGTCAGCCGGCTTGGAGCTGCTTAATCCACGTACACGCGTCGTATGCGCCGCGCTTCTGCGCGGGCTGCTTGTGGCAGAAGATTTGCAAATGCCCGACCAAGAAATGCGCAAGTGGATTGAAAACGAGTTTCAATCCTCGGGTCTCGAATTGTAGAGAAGCCTAGTTTCGAAGATGCGGACTCTAGTCAGATCGCTCTACGCCCCGATCACCGCGCCCAGATGAAGTGAGAGCAATTCACGGGAAAACGAGCTTGATTCCACGACTGTAATCAATCGCATGTCTTGGAATTGAGCGAGCTTATGACGGAAAGCCTCGAGTTCCTGAGCAACAGGCAATTCTATCTCCTGACGTTCTTTCAACCGCACAATCACTTGATTATCGCTCCAATTCTGCTTCATTGCACCGCTGTTCAGCTCAAGCAATAACCAGGCGTACCGCTTGTCTCCATACCGGTCTTGCGCCAGACGCGTTAGCGATTCCTGTGCGGACATGAGATGCTTTGAGCGGTGCAGAACCAATTGAGGGCTGCTTGTATTAGCAGCATTATCATTGGATTCCGAACGGTTATGAACCTTAGCCACCGCAGAAACCAAACAGGCACCGGCAAGAGCTATTTCAAGCCCTGTAAGATAACGTTTTTCACCATCACGCTTGGATAAACGGTGCCGCCATTCTGAAGAAGAAAAACTTCCGCTGCACTTCATTTCAAAACCGCCAACGTTCAAGTCTCTGTCCTTGAATTGACAAGCTATTGGCGATTCGGATTCGCGCCAATTTTTTGGTCCGGGCTGCACAATCCCGCCAACTACAAAGCTTCTAACAATTGACAGACGATATCCGCTCAGTTCAATCGCCACGCCGGCGTCACCACTCCGAACAGTCTCGGCAGTTCGGACTTTCTCACCAATTTTCACCCCCTCAAAGGCTTTCGTAGTTTCGCCCTTTCCTGCAGTATCAGCCGCTTTAAGGCCTTCACCTCCACGCAGGGTAGAAACAGGTCTTACTTCCTCGCCTGTCCGTGAAGCTACAGCCTTTGCTGATGCACCATGCAAAAGATTGTCTGACAGGCCAACCGGCTCCGCGGCTATTTGGTTGCTAACGTCGTTCGGCGAATGCTTTGCAGATAGAATTATCTTTGCTGCTAATTGCCTCGCCTGAATGACGTTAGGTGCAGCCGATCCTGTTTGGTCTTGTTCAGCGGACTCTCTCACATACACGGCCGCCAACTTCTTGACCACTGCCTGGGATAAGGCGGAATGCATCGGTGTTATTGGCTCTAACGAAAGTTGCGCTTGTCCCACTTTGAGACGTTGTAAATCTTCGCGCGTCACTGAAAGAGGCTTGGATATCGAATCTAAATCGACTGTAATTCTCTTTCTCAGCTCGGACCATTGCGCCTTTTCAATTTTCGATATGCTCCCCCCCGGCACGGGTGCTGCGGACGCGATTCTGGATAGCAGCTCCGGTGTCTTTACAGGGTCGCCGTAGTGCACCTTAGAGCTGTCCAAATAAGAGAAGTTGAAAAGTAAAGTTGGCACCGGCGCTCGCGATGGTTCATCTAAACGAACGGCACTCTCCACCTTACGAACCGGCTCTGTGAGTTCAATTACTTTAGTTGCAAGAGAAGGTCGAAATGGCAGCCTAGAAGATAAGTCGAAAACCCTGGCCGCAAGTGGAACAGAGGTTTCCATCATTTGAACGGTGTTCAAGAAAAGCTTTGTCTGCCTTATGCTACGTTTTGAGAATGAGCCCAAATTATCATTCAGTGCTGAAGGACTATCCTTTGCGTTGACATTAAAGTCTTCGGACTTTTGGTGCACCACTGGTGCTGAGTCATGCGCCACGACGGCAACGCTAGCAGCAGCCACATCAACCCGCCTCGATGCAACTGCAGCAGGCGCGCCGGAAAGATCGATCTCGGACGTATATCGCTTCACTGAATCGTTTGCCGCCGGCGCTACTTCACGTACAAATTCCTGCACCGCAGGTGCGTTCGCGCGTGCTAATTCTTGCACCACAGGCGCTGATTCTTTCAATATCGCCTGCGCCGCCGGCGCTACTTCACGTACAAATTCCTGCACCGCAGGTGCGTTCGCGCGTG
>CAZBOX010000361.1:4650-5249 GCA_964493595.1 uncultured Candidatus Obscuribacterales bacterium
CTAATTCTTGCACCACAGATCTATCTATCTTCGGCGCAGATTCTTGAGATACAGCGTCTAGTTCACGCGGCATTCTACTTATGACTTGTCGGGCAAGATAGTCAAGTCGCTCGCCCTCAGGCAATTTCGCAATTTCCTCAATTTGATGCACCACTGAACTAATCGCCTCGGGCGTGGCGACGCGAGCAAAGGCGTGAGGCAAGTCTCGAACAACCGCCTCAACGCCTAAAGAATCCGAGCTAGTCAGAGTTTGGCTTGCATAATCCACAACCCAGTCCAGCTGGTCTTCCAAGTCATTCGAGACCGCATTGTTATTTTCTTGACTTTGCTGCAAAAACTCTTCGAAGAACACTTTGCATAACCGAGCAATTTAGTAAGTTATTTGAAATCAAGTAAAGCGCCACGCGAAGGCGGCGAAACTACGAAAGACGGAAATCAATTTATTTGCCTATTAAGGCAGGTCAAGTTTCAAAAAATCTTGAAAGTCGAACTTTCCTCTGGGGCGCGGCGTTTTGGCAACATACATGGTCTCAAGGTCAGCTGGATACATGCGGCTCTGCCGCAAGCGAACCGGATGCAGTTGCTTGTGCCAGCTTCAA
>CAZBOX010000362.1:0-5227 GCA_964493595.1 uncultured Candidatus Obscuribacterales bacterium
GCCCCCGTAATGAAAATAGTCTTGCCACTCAAGCTCATATCGCTGTCCAACTCCTGTAAAGACGCAACCCTGTCTCGCTCCATTTGTAAGACGTGATCATATGCGATTTACCGGCATTTTTTGGTATTTCCCAGCGTCCAAGAGTACAATCGGAACAGAAAGTCAGAAATTTCGAATAAGCAAGCGTCGTAATTTGATGCCGAGCAATAGCGGAACTTCCCCCAGGGCAATCTGTCTCACCAAGCAGAACCACAACGCGATTGCAGGAGTCTGGCATGTCTAACAGACTTAAATCAGGACTAGACAGAGCATTCGCTCCATTGAAGGCATGGGCGCAGTTAAAGTCGGCTGAGAAGCGCGGGTCAGACCTTGAAACATTAGATGCCAAACTCAATTTCGAGCCCGCAGGCGCTGCCAAAGCAGACAGGCAAGCAAACGAAAGAGATGCGATGGTGACAGCACAAATCGCCTACCGGGGAATTCGGGATCCCGAAATTCTTGCAGCTATGCGAAAGCTTCCAAGACATGAATTCGTGCCCGAAAGCATCAAGGACCAGGCCTATGCAGACGGAGCCCTGCCGATAGGCCACGGACAGACAATCTCGCAGCCCTATATTGTCGCGCTCATGACAGAAGTTCTGCGACCGACCAGAGACTGCCGCGTTTTGGAAATCGGCACCGGTTGCGGCTACCAATCCGCGGTATTGGCCGCCCTATGCCGGAAAGTCTATTCGATAGAGATTGTCGCCAGCCTGGCGGATGAAACGCGCCACAGACTGGCTCGTTTGGGTATCGACAATGTCGAGATCCGCACCGCAGACGGGTATAGAGGCTGGAAAGAGGAGGCGCCATTCGACCGGATCATCGTCACGGCTGCGCCAGACCATCTGCCGGAGCATTTACTCGGTCAACTGCTCGAAGGTGGACGCATGATTATTCCAATCGGAGCCGGCTCTCAAGAACTGATGGTTTACAGGCTGGCGGACGGCAGAATCGACGCTAATCGGTTAATTCCAGTGCGTTTCGTGCCGATGACAGGCGAGGCAGATGCTTCCAACAAAAGGAGTCCGGCCGGCTAAAAACTCGAATTGACTATTTAATTGGCTCTCAAGCGTTTTCTTATATAGATTATCTATGTTATCTTTACAAGTCAGATACCTCAGGTCTCGTTAACAACCGATGGAAGGACATTACACCTCACCATTCCGATGGCTTCTCGTTTTACCGGGAGGCGCCATCGGTTTTTCCATTGGACAATTTCTGCACTGCGCCTGGAAAGACGCGGCGGCCGTGGTCCCGCCCCTGGCTTTTCTCAACGACGCGGCCTGGGTGTGCGGCGCGATCATCTCGTCTGGACTTTTCATTCTTCTGGGGACAAAAGCAGCCCCCACCCACAAGCTTCCCACTGCCATAGTGATGAGCCTTCTTACAGCAGTCTGGAGCGGCTCACTGCTGACCATCAAACGAGAAGGGCCGATCGCAGCATTTCTGCCAACGGAAAGCGCACACTCGGTATACCTTGTGCCTTTTGCTGCGGTACTCACAGTGATAATGGCAGCATTCCTCTGCATAGACCTGGCCCGCAGAGAGCAGCGCTTCAGCATGAACACATTGTCAGACTACTATTTCGAGCGCGAAGACGAACAACAAGAAGGAAGACAACACTTCAGAACTCACGTCTACTCCGGTCATGACGATGAAGATCGCCGCGACCGAGAGCGCAACGAAGAGGAAGACGATGACGCACCGCTGACAGTGCCAGATGTTTTCACCCCTTCTTCTTCCATGAAAGAACAAATGTTTATGGCATCAGATTTGGTGCTGCTGGAAAGAGAACTTCTGAAGATCGAACCTTCTGTCGACGCATATGTCTCGGCATTGCGCCTGGGTATTGCTATTGAGAAAGACGAAGGCTACCAGAACCTCGATGGCGAATGTTTCTCATTCTCGCAATTGATGCGCGATGTCGCCATGCGCCTTTCTGTCCCCGACTCCAAGGACTCACGCTGGCTGCAAATCGCAGGTCTGTTCCGCAGCTACGAGAAAGCAAGCGAAGCAGAGCGCAAGCAGATGCTCGAGCAGGTCTCAAGCATGCTGGAAGTAAAACTGGAAGTCAAAGAAGAAGCATGCTAGCGATTGCCGGCTACTTTTTGTAGAGCCTCTTCGTTAACGATTTCGACAGGCTCGACAGGATTGCCCAGCTCAAAGTCGAATACGCGCGAGTAGAAATACAGCTCGGACTCAAGCGCACGCGCGATGTTCTTGGCCTGACGAAAGCCGTGTTGCTCTCCCTCGAAAAGAACATAAGCAACGGGAAGTTTCTTCGCTTTCAGCGCTTCGACCATAGCTTCTGATTGCGATGGCGGAACTACCTTGTCTTCTGTCCCTTGCAAGAAGATGATCGGGCAAGAAAGTTTATCGGTGTGATGTATGGGAGAACGTGCCTTGTAGATCTCCTTTTCCGCAGGATAGTCCCCGACCAGACGATCCAGATATCGTGATTCGAACTTGTGCGTGTCCAGGGCGAGAGCTTCCAGGTCGCTTACACCAAAGTGACTGGCGCCGGCGCGGAAAACGTCTCCATAAGTCAGGGCGCATAGTGTCGTGTATCCGCCTGCGCTGCCGCCGGCGATCGCCATTCGCTCCTTATCGACCAGTCCCTTATTAGCAAGATAGCGCGCAGCGTTTTCGCAATCGTGCATATCGACAATGCCCCAACTCCGTTTCAGCCGTTCGCGATATTCTCGCCCAAACCCTGTGCTGCCGCCGTAATTAACGTCGACGATGGCGAATCCACGGCTCGTCCAGTACTGAATTGAAAGTCTGAGATCATTTGAAGTCTGCCCAGTCGGCCCGCCGTGACTGAAGACAATCAATGGGGGCAATTCACCTGCAGGCGCTTCGAAATCGTCATTCTTCGGCGGATAGAAAAAGGCGAAAGCCGTCTTTCCATCCTCCGTTGCGAACTCGATGGTTTGCGGTTTGGAAATGTTCTTTTTGTCGACTTGCATTTCAGTCGTCGCACGCTCCACCTTAAAACTATGCTCCTTGAGATCGAAAGAGACAAGAGCAGAAAATGCATCAGGCGAGCCGGCACACATCGCAGCCCGCTTATTGCCTGCTTTGACGTAAGCAAAGTTGGCATAAGGTGAATTGATGCGCAGGGGTTTCATTCCACCTTTCATGTCTTGCTCGAGAAGTACTAACTCCCAAGAGCCTCGATCGTTAGTGGACAGCAAGACATTTCCGTCTTTCAGCGGCGCGTAATTGGACATGCCGAATACCCAGGCAGGCAGAGCATGTTCACGATTCTCTTTCAAAACAATCACAGCCTTGGAATAGAGATCTTTGCTGACCCCATCTTTCAAGTCTTCAGCGTCGATCTTGTGAAGATTCCAAAAACCTGTTTCCTCATTTATGAAGTACAGAGTCCCGTCATGCCCCCACTGAGGCGAAGACACAGACAGTTCCTTGCCTCCAGCCACGCGCTCTGCTTTGCAGACCTTACCCTCATCGTCCAGTTCGGCCAGGTACAGCTCGCTTTCATCCCAAGGCATATTGGGATGATTCCATTGCACATAACAAACGAACTTTCCATCGGGACTGACACGAGGAGACATGTAAAAATCAGCACCGCTGGCGATTTGCGATATTTCGCCCTTTTCATTGATGGATGCGATTGTGTTCGTCACATCATGTTCTTTCTCTCCATGGGCCTCCATAACGCAGACGAGGAGTTTTCGCTTGCGATCGAAATTGTAGTCAGCAAAGCGCGTACTCTTACCGCCAGCCAAAAACGTGGGCAGTGAGCCAGCTTTGCACATGTAGACCTGTTGATCTTCAAAGTTGGAAAAATAAAGAGTGCCATCTACCACCAGGTAATCGCCGCCGCCGTACTCATGTACGCGGGTGCGAGCATTGAAGGGAGCATGCAACATGTCCTCGATTTTGCCGGCTGCGGATCGCCTCACAATGACGTTGCGCCCTCCCTCGAGAGGTCTCCCTTCCAGCCAGTACAGATCATCCCCGTCCCACTGCGGTTGACCGACCTTGATTACGCCGGCTGCGATTTGCGACGCAGCTAGGGGCGAAGTCCAAGAACCATAGGGTCTTTTCTCGACTGACATGTTGAAATCCTCATGCAGAAGCCCGGGCAAAGAGCAACACTCTACCAGCTTCTGAGGATTTATTACTGCCCGATATACATTAATCGCGGGTTTTGAACATTCTGAAACGCAGCAAAAGACTGATTTACAGGCGAGAAATCATTAGATTTCTCACTTGCTGCAGGTGCGATCGGCGAAACGACAACTCCGGGCGACAATAAATGCAGCTTCGCATTTAGAAGCTTCTCGATCGAATTCGATAGAAACTCTTGCTCAGGTAAAAGAGGCAGTAAAACTTGCGCGCTCTCGCTCGCGCCCGTATCCAGATAACACCTGTCCAGGCGACCAGTTTCGATGCCGCTTATCTGAAGCGCCTGAAGAATTTCATTCTTATGAAAACGCGAATTGAAGCGCAGCAGCAAATCAAAACCAGTTGCGCCGGCATTGACTGTAAGAATATCTTTGAACTCTGCCAGCAAGACAGACAAGATCTGCTGCCTGTGCTTATGCAAAACCGCTCGTTGCTTAAAGATTGCCAGTTCGAGCATGCCTGACTCAATCAACTTTACAAGCGTCGAATGTACAAATGTCGGCTGGCTGAATACTCTGGTATCTATATCTCCACTCAGTTTTTCCAGCAGATGGTCAGGCACGACGAGATAAGCGATTTGACATAACGAACCAAGATAATGTCCAAAACTGCCCAGGTGGATGGCATCCTTGAACTTGTTATAAAGCGCAGGTTCCGGCTGTTTTCCAAAACGAATCAGAGCAGCACCGTCATCTTCCAGAAGTATCGCTTCATTCTGCCCGGCATACCGAGACAACTGCTGCCGCCGTCGCTCGGACATTATTACTCCTGTGGGATGCTGCGCGCAGGGACTGACAGCGATCAGCCTTATGCCGGAAAGCGCCTCCAGGTTTTCCACCAAAGCACCCTCACGGTCGACCGGCATGAGGTCGACACTCGCAGCTCGACCGGAAAATTCACCGAAAATAAGCGGGTCACCGGGATTTTCAACAGCGACTCTATCACCAGGTGCCAAGAAATTCTTAGCCACAAAAGCAATCGCCTGCCACTTCGAGTCGAAAAGAAGCAAGTTGCGAGGATAAACCGACAA
>CAZBOX010000363.1:0-5220 GCA_964493595.1 uncultured Candidatus Obscuribacterales bacterium
GCGAGCAATTCTTTATTTTCCGCATCGCCATACCACTGATAATTCCCTGCTACCGCCATATGGGCCACCATGGAGATCATCAGGCGATTGATGGTGACTGCTATCTCTGACTGTTTCAGTTCGACATCGAGAAAGTGTGCTTGTTTTTGTACCAGCTGGCTCAAAGAGAAGATCATTACAGTGGAAAAGAGAAGCGGAAGCAAAAAGAGCAGCAAGCCCTTTTTATAGATTCCAGGGCGAAAACGTTCAGCTGCGGCGCTTCCCAGACCGGACCGACTGCGAAATTCTATACGGATAAGCCTGGAGAGCTCTTCTATATTGCTGTCTGCTGAAGATGTGACAACCTCTGTATTGGCGATGGCCAGGTCAGGAGAATCGGCGCTCAGTCTTTCAATGGAAAGCAATGAGTTGGCTTTGGTGACGAGTTGTTCTACGCATTTTGCCGCACCGGCGAAGATTTCTGCTGTCGATGCAGAAATATCTGAGCCCGGTCCGCGCTGCAAAATCGCAAGCGAAAGATTGACGGCCGCCAGAGGCGAGCACATATCGTGAGCCACCATCTCCAGCAAATGCTTGCGAAACTGTGCCGATTGTTCCAATTTCTCGGCAGCCTGGTGAAGAACAAGATCCAGACTGGCAATTTCATCGCCGCCCGAGACTGGTGCATTCAGCTTTTCTCTCAGCGGCAATCGCATTGCATTTTCAACAACAACTTTCAGCCTATCGATGATTGCTCGGCTGAATCTGTGGACTAAATAGACGCTCAGGAAAAACAGAGCCAATAGGGTGACATTCAAAATCCGACTTAAGGATGCGAGTTCGCTTCGAGCTTGCTCAATAGCGCTCGCCAGTCTCGCCTGCTCGTCTAATTCGATCTTCTGAAATTTAGTATGAAGATGGAAGAGATTTATAAAATAGCTCCTCATGCTCTTCATATTCGTCACTACGTTGCGAATTTCCATCGTAGAGTCGGCTGGACGCATGGCAGACCAGGTTCCAAGGGCCCTATAGGTCTGATTGACGAGCACGGAGAGATTGTAGTTTTTTGCCGAGTCCTTAATTGTCTTCGAAAAATTCTCCAGCTGCCGAACGTCTTCAAGCGCCGCATCGCGATGTTTCAGCCATCCCCTCTGTGCCTTTTGCGAATTCATCAGCAAATTGATGACGAGATAACCGGATGCCAATCCCGTAGATGATGTCACTCGATTGATTCTGGTTGATAATTCCAGATTTTTCCTTTCCGTCTCTATTCTTTCGTATGTTGTTTTGCCGAAAAAGGACACATATTGAAAGAGCGCGACAACCGGAAGCAGTATGCAGAAGACTCCCAGTAGTCCTTTGATGATGAGGCGGCTTTTGATTTTGACGGACGGCTGTTGGCTCTTCTCAATCATTAATCGCCATCATATCCAGTATCAAGCCCGCGCCTCGGCGGAATCAGTTTCGTAAATATAACCGGAGCCCTGAACTGTTTTGATAAGGCAATTCTGTCCCTGAGGTGTGATCTTTTTTCGCAGGTGAAACATGATGGTTCTCACCGATTCTTCTGCACTCTCGCTGTCCGACGGCCAAACAGCTGCAAGTAAAGCCTTTGAGCTGAAAAATTTATTGGGATTGCGAATGAAGAATTCCAGAAGAGCGAATTCTTTGGGCGTCAAACTAATTTTTTTGTCTTCGATCGCCACATAGTGACTGTCCAGCTCTACAGTCAGATACCCGGCTGTCACTGTGTTGGTAAGCAGTCCTTTGGGGCGGCGCATCAAGCTGCGAATGCGTGCCGACAATTCACGCACTTGAAATGGTTTCTGGAGATAGTCGTCAGCTCCAGCATCTAGACCTGTTTCTACATTCTCTATCTTGGATTGAGCGGTCAAGAAAAGAATCGGCAAATCGCTACCCTGTGCGCGCAGCCGCCTGCATACCTCAAGCCCGTCAATGCCCGGCAAATTCCAGTCAAGAATGACCAGATCATAGGAAAAATTAGAAAGAAGTTGCAACCCGTCTTCACCGGTCTCGGCATGATCGACGGTATGTTTTTCCATTGCCAGCCAGTCAATAACACCCTCAGCCAGCTTTTTGTCGTCTTCGATAATGAGGATTTTGGCCATGAGATTTCTTGAAATAGAGGCTCTAATCTTACCAAGATAAAGGCGCCGGGATGGAATTCTTGTAGCGCAGAAAGGGAGCAAGAGGAGGAATTCAAGGGTCGTCTTCGACCTAATTTACAGTCCTGTGCTCGGGCGACTTGATTCGAGCTTCCTGTTCAATTGCCTCTGGCTCGCGCCCGGTTTCGCGCAGCAATTTAGCGTAATCCTTGACCAATTGCATGAGCACGGTACTGTTGCGTCGGGGCTGCTCGTCGTATATTTCGAGCGCCTCTTTGTAGTTCGCTTCAGCTTCCGAATATTGCCTTTTCAGGTAAAAAACTTTGCCCAGATGATGCAGACTGGTAGCGAGCGGCCCGGCATAGCCCAGACCTCTTGCTTGCGTAAGGGCGGTTTTGAAAATCGTCTCAGCCTGGTCCAGATTGCCGGATTCCATAGCTTTTTGTCCACTTTCGTGAGTTTGCGCCCACTGCTCTCTTGCCGAGAGATTGTTTTGAGCCGGACATGGCAGTGCCAGGAAGAGCAAAATGCCAACAATCAGGTAATACCACCGACCAGCTCTCAACTCGGTCCTCCTTCTGGCAACGACAATTATTCTGTATCTACCCCCTGGCGCCCATTTTGCCGTATCAGCAGCGAATCGATGATTTTCTGCGAAAATGGGCGCGGATAGCAATGTGAGCATACCGACCATGACCGACATAGCCAAGAAAGAAAATGCCGTTTGCCTGAATTCACTCGATCGAATCGACCATATCGCAGTAGCTGTGGACGATGTCGCACGTGCTGTCGATTGGTATAGAGAGACGTTTAAATGCGAAATCGAGTATCAGGACAAGACCTGGGCATTCCTGCGCTTCGAAAATATCAAATTGGCCCTGGTTGTTCCCCATCAGCATCCTCCTCATATAGCCTTTTTGCATGATAATGCAGAACAATTCGGTGCCCTGAAAACCCACAGAGACGGTACCCGCTCTGTTTATATTGCTGACTCGGCCGGCAATTCGGTCGAGATTGTTGCCAAGGACTCGGTCAAAGACTGAGAGCTAAGCCCTCGCCGGTTTTCAAGATTCCCTGGCAGGGTATTCAAAAGTCACTTAAATGAATAATCAAGCTTTGCTATTATTGCCAGAGTCTCAGCGGAGCTGTAACACCACCTGACAGGCTGGAAAAATATTGGCAGAAGGGCCTAAAAAAGCAACAAAGAAACGGTGTCCTAAGTGCCACCGCGAATTTCCCGCCCAAGCGGTGATTTGTGACGCCGACTCCACCTTGCTTATGCTGATCCAGGAAGACACGCTTCTGAACGCCCTTTTGGCTGATAAGTATCGGGTGATCAACGAAGTCGGGCGCGGCGGAATGAGCGTTGTCTACAAAGGCGTTCAAGAATTCGTCGATCGCGAAGTAGCAATCAAAATTCTGCAGTCGCAGTTAGTGTCGGATCCCACCTCCGTAAAGCGCTTTCAGCAAGAAGCACAGGCCGCCAGCTTACTGAAACACGAAAACATCATCAAAATGTACGATTACGGGATCCATGACGGTAGACCTTATATCGTCATGGACTTTCTTGTCGGGGAGAGTCTTTCCGACATCATACGCAGAGACAATCAAGTCGAGTGCGACAGAGCCATCAAGATCTTCATTCAGGCAACTGACGCTCTAGCGCACGCTCACCGCCATGGTGTCATCCACCGGGATCTTAAGTCCAGCAACATTATGCTTGTCGAGGAAGACGGCAAAATAGATGTCGCCAAAGTTGTGGATTTCGGTATTGCAAAGTTGCTTCCCAACTCCGGACGCCAGTCGCAAAACCTGACACAAACAGGAGAGATCTTCGGAAGCCCCATTTATATGAGTCCTGAACAGTGCATGGGTCACATTCTCGATGCACGTTCGGACATTTATTCAATGGGCACGATGATTTACGAATCTCTGACCGGCTATCCGGCCTTGATGGGCAAGACTATCGTCGAGACGATGGAGATGCAGGTGCGCGAAACACCGAGGACATTTGCAGAAATCCGACCTGATCTCAACTTGCCCAAAGAAGTAGAAACTATTGTTTTCAAAGCGCTCGAGAAGAAACCGGACAACCGCTATCAATCAATGGAAGAGTTTCGCGATGCGTTGGTGCATGTCGGCAAGATTCTTGCCAATAAAAAGCCGGCGGCGCCCCGCTCCACAGTGACGAATATCGCCCCTGCAGAAAGAGGCGGCCAGGATTTGTCAAAGGCGCGCATAAGTGCTGGTGCGGATTCTATGAAATTGAAAGAAGCGCCCAGCTCTGTTCATAACAAAAGCATTCAAGTTCAGACCGGCACTCAGATGAAGGATAAAGGCAATGCCGCTGTCCCTGCTCAGCAAAATGCGCCGGCCAAGCCGTTTTACGAGAGTCCCAAGATGATTATCATTCTGGTTGTGGTGCTCATTCTGGTTACCGCGGGTGGTTTCTTTGCCATGCAGGCAACCGGTACTCGCTTCTGAAAAACCGCAGCAGAAGTCACTCTTGTGAGTGATGAATGTTCACACTCTTAACATATTGCCTGTGCTTTTGTTGGCAGAGCATTCCATTGGGCATAATGGAAATAACGAAAAAACTGAATATTTCCAGACGAAGCTCTCCAAGAATGGCTTCGCTAAATGAATCAGCGTGGGCAACGTGAGAGGATCGCTTGGCCATGCTAAACCAGTTTCAGTTTGGTGGATTAACCAAATACGGCGCTCTTGAAACTTCTTGGACACGCAAAATTGCGTGCGGGAGGTAAACAATGAACTCTTTCAACTATTCGTTCAAAGATGCATTCTACAATCTGGAAAAGATACTTGCCTCTCTGAAAACGACGCCGGTGAATTCATCTGAGCGTGCTCGATTGCACGCGATTAATCAGAAGAATACTGAATCATCGATGGCGTCGGGTGAATTTCTTTCGCGCGCTCGACGAGGAGAAACACTGCATCAGGACAGACAAACAGAGGAAATTTGCAAAGAATTCGTACGGACCAGAGCCGTTTCTGCGGCGGAAGAATCAGAATCGACCAGGCAAACCGAACTACATCCTGCCGAATCAATCAATGAAGAAGTGCCTGTGTTCGGGTTAAAAGCAAGCCTGCATGC
>CAZBOX010000364.1:0-5203 GCA_964493595.1 uncultured Candidatus Obscuribacterales bacterium
AGTACGCCTCGGCAGTGCAGCTCGCCATTGCTTTCGTCGAGTCAGTCAATACCTCTGACGCCTGGGGCAAAGGGATTTCCCTGTTCCCAGAAGCATTGGGTGAGGTCTGACGCATGCCCAGGAGACGCAAAATGAAAAGCTATCTAGTGAAAGATCTCACTGAGGAGCAGCTGAGTTTGCTGACCGCGGCAGGCGTACAGCACTATCCTTGGGACGCGGGCATCATGATTGAGGAAACTCATCTGGATCTCGCGTTATCCGTTCTCAATGCTACCGGCACAAAGTCCAAGAGCAAATACGAGAACGTTTACAAGCTCAAACTCACCTTCAAGAAGAAGGGCGAGGAGGCAGGCACAAAGAGGACTGATGAAGCAACCCTCCGCCGAGAAGCCGAAAGGCTGGAATCGCGGAAGCGTTACATCAAAGCCTGCGAATCGCGCACCAAATCGATACTCGATGCGGCGGCCGGCAACGCTGCCAACACGCGCAAGAAGCTCACTGGCGCGAAGCAACGCTTTGTCACGAGCAAGCGCACAGAAGTTTTCGGTTCGACCAAAATCGCCGGAAACGAAACTGCCAACCATATGCTCATCTCGGAGCTGGAGCGCGTGCGCATGGTCAGAGGTGTTCAACAGGTGCACGTGGTGCCCAACCGGCTGCTCATCGCCACCGATATCCTCTGCGCCACCGACCCCGAAACCGGCTTCAGGCACGAAATCGGGCAATTCCTCATCACCGTTCACCTGGACGGAAGCCATGATGGAATTCGCTGGCAGAACAATTCTCGTCGCGTAGACGGCGTGCGAGAAAAGATGAATGCACCAACAGTTTTTGCGGACGGAACAGCGGGGGCAGCAGAGATTCATTCCACAATGATGGAACTGATCGCTCGCCTGGAGTTGTCCACCGTCGCCGAACTGGCCATCCAGTTTATAGAGAACCCTGAGGACAACGAATACGGCAAGTACGTAAGTAAGTGGCCGCTGCTTTGACGTTACCGACCCCAGAGCAGAGATGATCTGATTTTGCGGAGCCATGAGTTATAAGTTCCTCGACTTATACTCATGGCTCCCTTCTTTTCATATCGAGAGAACTTTTCCAAACCTGCACCATATATAGTGAGTGGAAAACCGGCAAAAATTTTTTGCTTTTATTCCTACACGTTATAGTTGCTCCTGCAAAACGCTGCAACCTTTATACCTAGTCAAGCAATCTGTGGAGGCATAAGCGACCGAACCGGTAAGGGAATGCTCAGTCGATTGCTCTGGGCCCTGTGACAGCAGCGCTAAGTTTTGAGGACGCCACGCCTGCTTTCAGAACAGGTCATACATTGACAGCTTATTTCTTGAAAACCAGCAAAAGGCATGACACTACAGACAACACCAGTGATTGACAACCCGGCGTGAATGTTTAGAAAAACAAAGAACGAAATGCCAAGAGATCAAGGTTCCGCACGCCCGTATCTAACTGCGCGAACCTCTATCCTGCTTTGAATCTGTTAAAGCAGACGTAGTTATATATATACTTTTCCGACCACGATTCTTGACAGCTAAGGCAAACCCGCATCAGCTCTGCCTCTGCAATGTGGATCGTTTTCAAGATACACAACTGGACCACATATCCCCGCGTTGTAATGACGACATCCTCTTTGCTAGTTACATAGCCCTGTGTTTCCTAGCCACTCATTCGCTCTTTCACCACCTCTCAGCCCCAATCGCGTAAGTAATTTTCTCAGTCACCACCAGCGGTATCGCTATGGGGTGGCACGCGCATGGACATCTGGAGCTTGTGTCGGAGCAGGAAACACAACAACCCAGAGACCAGACCGGTCTCACTCTCGTACGAAGTCAAAGGAGCTAAAGCATCATGGCAAACCTGAACAAGCCCGAAACGGCTGCGACCACCGATTCCGCCAACGGCACCAAGAACACCGCCGCCGTCGGCACCATCTCCGTGAACGTCGGCGTTCCCGGCAACATCAAGAAGCTCGTTCTCGAGGGCAACGGCTGGACCGTCAAGGACGTACTGAAGTACGCCGAGATCGACGCCAACGGCTATGACATCCGCGTCAGCGGTCAGCCGTCCAATGCCGACACGCCTGTCAACGACGGCCAGACCGTCCTCCTGCTCCGCCCGGTTCGCGGCAACGTCGACCTGAACAAGGACAACGGCGGCACCATCTCGGTGAACGTCGGCGTCCCCGGCAACATCAAGAAGCTCGTCCTCGAAGGCAACAGCTGGACCGTCCAGTCCGTGCTGCGCCAGGCCGAGGTCGATGCCAGCGGCTACGACATCCGCGTCAGCGGTCAGCCCGCTCAGCTCACCACGCCCGTCACCGATGGTCAGACCGTCCTTCTGCTGCGCCCCGTCCGCGGCAACGTCGACCTGAACAAGGACAACGGCGGCACCATCTCGGTGAACGTCGGCGTCCCCGGCAACATCAAGAAGCTCGTCCTCGAAGGCAACAGCTGGACCGTCCAGTCCGTGCTGCGCCAGGCCGAGGTCGATGCCAGCGGCTACGACATCCGCGTCAGCGGTCAGCCCGCTCAGCTCACCACGCCCGTCACCGACGGTCAGACTGTCCTCCTGCTGCGCCCCGTCCGCGGCAACTAAGAAGCGACAACTCGTCAGTCGCTATCTCAAATTAGAGGTGCGGCGGCTTCCTACGTGACATTGGAATTCCAGAGTGGTTCTCTCTGAGAGCCACTCTGGGTTTTGGTGTCACTCACTGAAGCCGTGCTTCTCGTTGATAGGTGGACCACAAATGAACGAGTTTCAGCAAACTCTCGCGTTGGCAGGCACCGGCGTCTTTATTGTCGTCGGACTGCTTGCCTTTGCGCAGCACTACCTGCACTTGTTCTTCGGTCGCCCCACGCCACCCGCCCAGGTGTTCGTGCGCTGGCTGACCGACGAGCAGAAGGAAAAGCTGCGTCTGGCTTCGATCCCCTACACTCAAACCAGCGCCGGGACCGGAGAAGACGGCATATCGTTTTCTCCACAGTCCTTTGCAAGGGCAAAGAGACTGCTCAAGGCGCGCTTGATCGAAGTTTCCCCATCAAGCGGTCGGGCGTTCGAGGAAGCGGTTCTCGCTTTCCCGCAGCGTCGTGACCCCGCGTTAAGCGGCTTCAGAACGGAAGTCGCTGGATCTCTCAAGTGGTACGACCTGCCTGCGCGATGGAGACGTCGCCAGCTGGCCGCATTGGTCGACGGAGTCCTCATGCCCAGCGTGAAGAAGGACATTGTCGTTCATCTGCGCAACGGTCGCCCTGCTAGCCCCGTGACGGACGGGAAATTCCATCTTCATCTGTACAGCACCCCCGAGAACCTGGCCGGCGGCGTAAACGCCCCCGCCAGGCTGATGGGAGTGCGCGTGCCCACTCAGAACAGGGCCTTCGGCGCCTCCGGCACCGGCGTGCCAATCATCGAGCCCATCACCAATTTCACACTGGCTGAGCTCGTCGACAATAACCTCTACGTGCATCTCGATCTGGTTACGCCCTATGGCGCCAGCGAATCGGATGGACTTCTGTACCGGCTCTTGCAGCAGGTGCAAGGAGAGCTCGCCGCCGACCAATTCCTCGAAGACCTGATTGCTCAGGTCAAAGCGGAAAACCAGGCGGTTTGTGTCGAAGGCACGGGAGACTTCCGCGTCGAAGGTGAAGGCATTGCCGGCCGCAGGCTGGTCGTGCTCTCCCACCTCGTGCGCGAGATCCTCACGCCCGTGGTCAGCTCCAACGTGATCATCCGCGACTGCAATGGACTGAACGCGACACCTGTCAATGACGGCAATTTTCGCATCTTCCTGCACTCCTCACCGATCGGTGCTCCGTGCCTGACGGCTCCGGAAAGAGTCTGGGGGCATCGTATGCTCAAGCGCGAGACGGCTTTTGCTCCCTCCGCTCATGGCATGCCCCTCATCGACGACAATGGTTTCATCGTCGGCGAGATTGTCGGACGCAATCTGTACCTGCACATGCACTACATCCACTTCGGCGCCAAGATGGAAGCGGCTCTGGCTGCGAAACTCTTGCTCGAAGTGCGCAAAGAGGTTCAGGGTGCGGTCGATGCGGACAACAACGCGATCACGCGCAAAGTTGCCGAACACTATGTGCAGGAATGCACTCGCCAGTTCAACGCAGCCAAGGCGAAGCGCGTCAGTTCTGCCGACCTAGGCACTGCACAGGCGGCTTTTCACGAGCATCTGCGTGGTGCTCTTCTGGAAGAGTTCGATCTGCTCAGGTTGCAGGCGGCACCGGCCGAGGAAATCGGGCGAGAGTTCGATGAACTGACACAACTGGCAAACGTCAATGGCGTTCGAGTTGACGGACACCAGATCGTCGTCAGCACCGACATCCTCTACTGCATAAACCCCAACACCGGTCTGCGCCACGAGATCGGAGCATTCGACATTCAAATCGATATCTCCACCAACATGATCAAGTGGTTCAACAAGACCCGTAAGGTGCCCGGTGGCAGCGGCAACATGAACGCCCCGCACGTCGACCCCAACGGCAACGCCTGTATGGGCAACACGCGCGATCTTTTCCCGGCGCTCATCCAGAAGCGGGAATTCGCTTCAGCTGTTCAGTTGGCCATCGCCTTTGTCGAGGCGGTCAATGTGGCCGACAACTGGGGCGCGTACATCACCAACTGGCCGGTCGCCAGGTAAGGAGGAGAAAAGCTATGAAGAGCTATATCGTTCCGAACCTGGACAACAACGATAAGCAGATGTTGCATGACCACGGTGTAGTCTATTACCCGTGGGACAACGTTTCGATCATCATCGGCGAAACGCATCTCGAACAGACCCTCCGTTTGCTCGGTGCTACAGCCACCGAGAAAGAAACCGAGTACGAAGGTTTCTATCAGTTGACGCTGACGTTCACGCCGGCCGTCAACGCGACCGCGCCCGCCAACCCGCGTGGGCGGCACTACGACGCGGCTACTCAGGCGTCGCGTGCGCGCTACATCGAGCTGTGCTCCGCTCGACTGGGAGACATGGCCAAGCAAGCTGTTGCCAAAATCAACAGCCGCAAGCAGAAGCTTGTGCCTGCGCAGGAAGTATTCGTCAAGAACGCACGGCATCACTTCGTCGGGTCGACCAACCTGGGCGAAGATGCTCTGAAGACGCGATTCTCCGATGAGTATGACCGCCTGCGCGATCAGATGTCACGAAGATTTGTTTGCCGTCGCGGGTGAGAAC
>CAZBOX010000365.1:0-1197 GCA_964493595.1 uncultured Candidatus Obscuribacterales bacterium
AGCAGGATGGTCAAAACTGGATAGTCGAGCGAGATCTCAACATCTCCAAACAATCCAAGCTAAACAGGTTGTCCGGGCAGGACACATCCTTGAATGCAGAGGCCGAAGAATCCATTTCGCTCCAATCCCCCTCAACCGAGCGAATCAATTTGCAGTTGATAGCAGAACGCAAGCGCTTTCTTACAACCAAAGGTCGCCCTGATACAAGTAGAGCCGCCGCCGTATTTCTAGGAGATATACGCAACGGCAAACTCGGACGCATAACCTTTGACAGCCCCTCTGAAAAATAGGTCCCTGCCACAACGTTCATTTCAAAAGCGAGCCCCTTGGGCTAGAAGTTAAAGCGTTAACGCTTTAACTTCCAGACAAGAACAGGTCCATGCATTCTGATAATTGCGAGTTTTTCAGATTTTTCGCGTCTAAGAACTAGGGAGCCCGACCTCTTGAAGTGGTAACTTAGCAATGCACGCAAGCACTTGGTGTTCGGGCACAGTTACAATCTTAGACCTTGAGTGATGCTCAAATGTCACTCTGGCACCACGGGAAGTGGCAAATGGTCGAAAGAAGAGAAAACGTTCACGCAAAAAAGAATCCAAAAGCTCAGACAGAGATTTTGGAATGCGGAACTCGTTTAAAGCGCATGCTCAAGTTTGATGTAAGAATGCGCGGAAAAGAAGCCGTACTCATTGGTACCGACGAAGTGGGTCGAGGTTGCTTGGCCGGCCCGGTGGTGGCTGCCGCAGTAATTCTGCCTCCCGTAAGATCAGGCACAAAATTGAGCCAAGCCCTTGAAGATCTAAACGACAGCAAACAACTTTCAAGCCAACAGCGGGAGCGCCTTGCCGAAACCATACATCAACACGCACATTGCGCTATCGCAGAAGCGTCCGTTGAAGAGATTGAGACCATCAATATCCTGAAGGCTAGCTTGCTTGCCATGTCCAGGGCTATTCGAATGCTTCTGGATAATTACCAAGGCGAATGCAAAAACTATCTTGTTGCTGTAGATGGCAACAAAAAGATTTCGGATTTGCAACTTGAGCAAGTTACTGTAATCGACGGAGATTCGCATTCCGCCTCTATAGCAGCAGCTTCTGTCATCGCGAAGGTGTACAGAGATAAAATGATGGCTGAACTTGCCCAGGAATTTCCGCATTATCTATGGGAAAGCAATAAAGGTTACGCATCTCAAGCACA
>CAZBOX010000365.1:1297-5184 GCA_964493595.1 uncultured Candidatus Obscuribacterales bacterium
AGGAATTTCCGCATTATCTATGGGAAAGCAATAAAGGTTACGCATCTCAAGCACACCGTGACGCTATTAAGATGCACGGTCCGACCATTTGGCACCGTAAGACTTTCCTTGCAACAGTGCTGAATGAGCAACTTACTTTACAGTTCCATTCGTAAAATGCATTGAAAAACAAAGCAGGAAACGGCAATGACCATTTCCTGCTCTATATTTCTTACGCGCTAGGCGCAATTCAATACAGCTATTTTCCGAGAACGGCTGGCAGTCCGGCGTTGACCACTGCAGAGGTTTTCTTTTCCATCTGTGTGCCACCATCGAGAACCTGCGTTTTCGAGAGCTGTTCAGTCAAGTAATCGAGACCGACAGCTGTAATCATGAAAGAGCGTTCGCCCGTCTCAATCATGCTCTTTTCACGCAAATACCAAAGTGCGAATTCGACATCTGTTACTTCGTCGATTTGCAGGATGTCCATAAGCATCTTACCGGAGCAACCACCACTGGAAGGTTTCTTGCGTCTTTGGGCAAGCAAGACCTGCAGCACAGCAATTCTCAATTCGACTTCGTTCCAGGTCAAACTGGTTCGCTCAAACTTCGGCATGCTGTCACGTCCAAAAGACGAAGCAGCCCCCTGCGCTTTTGCTTGCGGCTTAGAGGCATCCTGGACTGACAGAGTCATGTCGTAGGCTTGACGCCTTGTGTCATCCGAGAGAGTTTTCCAGGCGTCTGTGATGATTCTGAATTTCTCAGCATCACCGGTTTCGCTGTTATCCGGGTGGAACATCGCCGCCAGATATCTGTACGCGTAGCGGATAATTGTCGAGTGAGCGTTACGGTCAACTTGCAACAGCTCGTACAAAGTCAGTTCTTTAGCCTGAGCAGTAGCGGTTCCGGGACCACCGCCAGGGGCAGGTCCACCACCAGGAGCTCCTCCACCTGGTGCGCCGCCGCCGGGCGGTGGCATGCCTGGTCTGGGAGGAGGGGGCGGCGGTTGCCAATTAGGTGGTACTTGCCAATTCATTTTGCATTCCTCTTAGTAACGACTGTCGGGATGTCGGTAGACCTAACTTCCTCGAAAATTCTTTGTGCGTGAGAGCTTGGCGCCTACTGATCTTTGAGAAGCGAGTTGGCAATCACCAGACGTTGGATTTCTGAGGTACCCTCATAGATTTCCGTAATCTTCGCGTCACGCATGTATCGCTCGACAGGGTAATCAGTAACATACCCATATCCGCCAAAAATCTGCACACATTTGACGGTCGAGCGCATTGCCACTTCAGAAGCATAGAGCTTCGCATGAGCAGCAGCGCGAGTGAATTTCTCGCCACGGTCCTGCGCCAGAGAAGCATGATAAGTAAGTAAACGCGCTGCATCTATCTCAGTCTGCATTTCGGAGAACATGAAACGAATTGCTTGCAAATTATTGATGGTTTTGCCAAAAGCCTCACGCTCCTTGGCGTAGCGATAGGCGTGATCCCATGCACCTTGGGCGATTCCTACAGCTTGTGACGCAATACCGATTCTGCCACCATCAAGGGTCATCATCGCCACTTTGAAGCCTTCCCCAACCTTACCGAGCATGTTTTCCACGGGCACGGGTGTGTTTTCAAACATGATCTGGCATGTGGAGGAGCCCTTGATGCCAAGCTTGTCCTCAAGCTTGCCGAATGTGAAGCCGGCAGAGTCCTTCTCTACGATTAAGGCAACCAGCCCCTTGTGCCGCAAAGCCCGGTCTGTTTGAGCGATAACCAAGTAGTAGTCGGCTTCGATACCGTTGGTAATCCAGTTCTTGGAACCATTCAAAATAAAATGATCGCCTTTGAGCTCCGCCATGCAAGTTGCAGCGGCTGAGTCAGACCCGGTTCCAGGCTCCGAGAGGGCGAACGCGCCCATTTTTTCACCCTTGCACATGGGAGGCAAAAACCGCTTGCGCTGCTCTTCGTTACCCATAAGGTAGATAGGCGATGCGCATAGCGAAACGTGCGCAGAATACATAACAGATGTAGTAGCGCAGTGTTTGGCAATTTCCTCAACAACTATCGAATAGGAGACATGGTCCAGTCCGGCACCGCCGTACTCCTCAGGAAAAGGCAATCCGCAAAACTCGGAAGCAGCCAACAATTCCCAATTCTCTCTTGGAAATCTATGCTTCTGGTCAATCTCCGCGGCTCGCGGAGCAAACTCCTTTTGCGCGATTTCAGCAATCGTTTCTTGAATTAACAATTGATCTTCAGTCAATCTGAAGCTCAGGGGCATTTCTTTTGAAGCTGTTGCAGTCAACATTCACACTCACCAGAAGTGGCGACAGACGCCGCCAAAGTATCCTCACTATGTTTGGCACCTGATAAAGCGGGTAAAGCCAGTCCCAGCCCAGCTTCAATCGGTTGCCCGAGCGAAGATCATAGCACTATGGCGACCTTTACGCAGGCATAAGATAATGACTGTGTGAGAATTACCATCTAGTGTGAAACCCGGTAAAATTCACCGATATCTCGGTAACTAGCCAATAGGAAGTGGAAAATGGCGATAGCTAAGGTAGTCCTGGTAGAAGATGAGAAGAGCCCATCCACCGAATTTCGCGCCCAGCTGAAAAAAGAGGGTTTTGAGGTGACGGCGTGTGTCGGGGGATTCGATGCTCTTGACGAGCTAGGCTCCCACGGCGCGGATATTGTCGTAGCATCGACCAACCTTTCCGATTTGAGCGGCTACCAGCTTTCTTGCTTGATAAAGTCGAACGACAGGACACGCCGCCTACCGGTCATGCTTCTTGCCAAGGGAGAAGCAACGGATCAAGACGCATTCTGGAAGGTAGCCGCCCTGGCTGACGCGGTTATCGAAACAGCCGACCTCCAGACCGACATGAAATCCGTCAGCACTCAAATCAAGAGCCTGGTCAGCAAAGCACAGGACTCTGGCTGGCAGTCCACAATGGCAAAAAATCTCCTGGTTCCGTCGCGCTCTTTCTCGAGCGCCAATCTGATCAATAGCTATGCCGGACTCCTCGATGACCTGCTCATTGAACGCATGGTCGCTCGTGTCATTCGCACATGTGCCGAGGTCATTGACCCGCGCAAGAAGTTTGTTGATGCTTACTTCACTCTGGTTAGCCAGCTTTTCGCGCCCAACCTTCTGGGTCTTGTTGTAGCCAGCGCTGATGGGCCCTGGGCGGCATTCCAGCTCGAGGAAGGCATAAGCCAGGAAGCCTTCGACAAGCTCGTTGAAAAACTAACTAAAGATCTCGAAGTCGTCGGTGAACTCAATCTCGACCTGCGCGGTGAATTACCCAAGGCAGAGGGAGGCAAATCTTTCGAAGAAATCGAGATTCTTCCTGTGATTCAAGAAAAGAGCGGACGCGCGGCTCTGGTTTTTGCCTCGTCGGAGAAAAACACTTTCAGTGCGACCGCCAAAGCCTTCATGGGACAGCTGCAACTGCAGATGGCGCCAATTGTGCAATTGCTCATGGCCAAACACGAGATCGAAGTGCTGCACGAACGCGAAGCATTCCGCGCCGCAATCGATCCATTGACGGGTCTCTATAACCTGGAATTTCTTGTCGGCTTCCTCCAGCAACAACTGCTCTTCTCATTCAGGCAAAGGCTGGCTGTCGGCATGGCGATTATCGACATCGACAATTTCGCTAAAGTCAACGATGAGTTCGGAGTAGAAATCGGAGATGTCGTCTTATCAACCATCGCCAATCGCTTACTCAATATCACCCGTTCAAGCGACCTTATCGCTCGGTATGGCGGCGACGAGTTTGCAGTAGTGCTGCCGAATACCGATATCGCTGGGGTTAAGATTCTCGGCGAAAAGGTTCGCGCCGAAGTAGAAAGAATCAGTTTCGTAAAAGGACAGGGAAGCAGAGGTCCGAAAGTTACAGTAAGCGTCGGCTG
>CAZBOX010000366.1:0-5122 GCA_964493595.1 uncultured Candidatus Obscuribacterales bacterium
AACAAGTCGCAGACCTGGAAGCCAAAGGCACTGAGACCGAGACCCATATGAAGCGCCTGGCTGCAGACTTCGAGAATTACCGGCGCCGGACGGAAAAAGAGCGCGAAGAATTTTCGGCAAACGGTGCTCTGCGTGCAATTGAAGCAATTTTGCCGGCGGTCGACGACCTGGACCGCGCTCAGCAGACACTCAATCCCAACATGGAGTCCAAAGCGATTCTGGATGCTTTCAGGCTCTGTGCAAATTCATTCACTCGTTGCATGGAACAAGTCGGTGTCAAGCCATTAACCGTTATCGGCGAACCTTTTGACCCGCGTCTGCACGAGCCGGTTCAAGAAATCAAAACCAACGAATACCCCGACTCCACGGTAATCCACGAGCTTCGCCGCGGCTTTATGTTCAAAGACCGTGTACTGCGTCCGGCTCTCGTCAACGTGACTGCATCATTGACTCCGGAAGAAGCGGCCGAGCAGGAAGCGGCAGCAGCAGCAGCAGCAGCGGCGGCGCCGGCATCGGCAGCCACCCCTGATTGGGTTGGTGATGTAGCGGCGGCTGAGGCAGCAGCGCAGACAGAAGCGGCTCCGGCAGAGACTGCCTCTGTCGAGGCTGAAGTGACGCCCCCACCCGCACCAGCGGCAGAGCCGGAAGTTCAAGCGACTCAGGCAGAGGCTCCTGCTCAAGAAGCTGAAACTTCGCCATCTACCGAACAAGCTCTGCAGAATCTCGTCAAGACAGAAGAAGCTCCCAGACGTGCAGGCACCGAGACAGTGGACATCAACATTCCCATCGTCGATGAGTTGCCGAATATGGAACTGACGGCGCCGGCGGCGAGCGAAAATGGTGAAGAGGATACAGTGCAAGTCTACGAAATCTCGGAAGAAGACGCCGCAGACGTGCCTGCAGAAGAGCTGACCGAAGCCCAGCACGCTAAGGTAACTGATGACTAATGACTAGCGACCGGATCATCGGCATCGATCTCGGTACCACCTTCTCGTGTGTAGCCATTATGGAAGGTGGCAGCCCGACTATCGTGCAGAATTCCGAAGGAGCGCGCACCACACCGTCTGTGGTGGCGTTCACCAAGTCTGGCGAGCGCCTGGTTGGAGAACTCGGCAAAAGGCAGGCTGTAACCAATCATCAGCGCACCGTTCAGTCGATAAAGCGCGAAATGGGTACGAATTATCGCGTCAACATCGATGGCGTTGATAACAGCCCCGAACAAATATCGGCGATGATTCTGCAGAAATTGAAGGCTGATGCTGAAGCTTATTTAGGCGAAACAATCAGCCGCGCAGTCATAACCGTGCCTGCTTATTTCAACGATCTGCAGAGGCAGGCTACTCGCGATGCCGGTCAGATTGCCGGTCTTGATGTAATGCGCATCATCAACGAACCGACTGCCTCGGCTCTTGCATATGGGCTCAATCGCCTGGACGAGCACGCAGTCATTCTTGTTTTCGACCTAGGTGGTGGCACCTTCGACGTTTCAATTCTCGAAATCACCGATGGCGTTTTCGAGGTAAAAGCGACCAGCGGCAACAACAGGCTGGGTGGTGACGATTTTGACCAGGCGATTATGGACTGGCTGATTGAAGAATTCCGCAGCAGCACCGGGCTCGATATTTCCAACGATTTGATGGCGCGCCAGAGACTCAAGGAGACGGCGGAGAAAGCAAAGATCGAGTTGTCTTCTGCCGTATCGACGGAAGTGAATCTGCCCTTTCTGACCGCTGACGCATCCGGACCGAGGCATTTGCAAGCCACGCTCACTCGTGCGAAGTTCAACGAATTGAGCCACCATCTGGTCGAGCAAACGCTCGGACCATTGCATCAGGCTCTCGAAGATGCTGGCCTTTCTCCCGACAATATCGAGCAAATTATTCTGGTCGGAGGATCGACTCGTATTCCTGCAGTGCAGGACAGCATTCGCCGCTTCTTTGGAAAAGATCCGTCTAAGTCGGTCAATCCTGATGAAGCGGTCGCGCTTGGTGCCGCCATTCAAGCCTCAATTCTTGCCGGCGACGTGCAGGATGTTTTGCTACTCGACGTTACACCTCTGTCACTGGGAATCGAGACAGCCGGTGGTTTGTTCACACGCATTATCGAGCGCAATACAACCATACCTACCAGCCGCACAATGACATTTACTACCACCGAAGATGGTCAAACATCTGTTGAAGTGCACGTTCTTCAAGGTGAGCGTGAAGTCGCCAACGCCAATATGTCGCTGGCGAAATTCCACCTTGCCGGAATTCCGCCTGCACCACGGGGAGTGCCCAAAATCGAAGTGACTTTCGACATCGACGCAGACGGCATCCTTCATTGCTCCGCTCGTGATCATGGCTCTGGCATCAAGCATTCGATAACAGTTCAACGCAGCACAGGCCTCACGCCTGAGGAAGTGGAGGCTCTGCAGAAAGAAGCCGAGCAATTTGCAGACCAAGATCGCTACACCAAAGAGAAGGTATCCACAACCGTGGCCGCCGAAGCGCTTTATGCGGAAGCCGAGCGCACGGTCGAGAAATACGGAGATCGCGTAGACAAGGCGGTCGTAGAGAAAGTCAAACGTTCCATGGCGGCAGTGAAAGAAGCGCTATCGCGCGAAAGCCTGGAAGACCTCAAGTCGCTCAAGGCTGGACTTGATGTTTCCCTGCTCGAATTAGGTCGCGCCATTCACACAAGCGGCAGGCAAACAGTTCCGCCAGTCGGGAAGAAGAAAAATCCATTAATGGAATCCGGTCCGATTGAACTGGGCGAGCCCGGACAATTGAAGCCGGAATTGCTGATTCAAGCTGAAGCGTTAATCAGCGAAACCGAAACTTTTATAGAGCAGAATTCGAAGCTCGAAGCGGTACTTCTAGACCGTCTCGCCAAGGCGGGCGCGGTCATGAAGAAAGCGCTGGAGAGCGGCAATTCTGAAACTGTAAAAGCAGAGCTCAATACGCTCAACACGATTCTGCAGGAATGCAAGAAATCAGGTTCTACCGGCAACGACAAGAAGTCGGTTCAAAGTGGCGATTCGTTAGATGCGGGGCGCCAAAAATCTTTTAGTGGGGGCGATTCCTGATTAAAGATCGTATGCTGAGAATTGACCAAGAACGGCCTTTCTAAGAATACGTGATTTGGTCGGGCGAAACGTAAAAGGTATCACGATGGCTACTATGGCGAGCAAGAAAGACTACTACGAAACTCTAGGTGTTCCGAAAGGCGCAAGCGCAGAAGAGATCAAAAAATCCTTCCGCAACAAAGCACGTCACTTGCATCCCGACAATAAGGATAGTGGTGACGAGCAAGCCTTTAAAGAATTGGCTGAAGCGTATGAAGTGCTATCAGATCAACAGAAGCGTGCCAATTATGACCGCTTCGGACATGAGGGCGTGAAAGGCGCTGGACAAGGCTTCGACAATTTCGACTTCAGTAATTTCTCCGGCTTCGGCATGGACGATATCGTCGACATGCTGGATTCTTTCTTCGGTGGCGGCGGCGGGATGCGCGGCGGACGTCGCGGCGGTCCGGAGCAAGGTGCTCACCTCAAATTCGATCTCGAGATCGATTTTCTCGACGCCGTATTCGGTACAGAGAAAACCATCAATGTTCGCCGCTTAGAAGACTGCGATTCTTGCAATGGCTCCGGCGCGGCCCCCGGCAGCAACCCCGTGCCTTGTGTTACTTGCGCAGGAGTCGGTCAGGTTCAGCAAGTGATAAACACTTTCTTCGGACAGGCCTTGCGAGTAATCGCCTGCCCTGCTTGCCAGGGCTCCGGCAGCAAAATCGACAAACCTTGCAAAGACTGCAAGGGCGAGGCGCTGGTTCGCAAGCAGAAAGAATTTCAGATCAAGATTCCTGCCGGTATCGATGCCGGCACCCGTCTGAGAGTGCAAGCCGGCGGCGACAAGGGACGCAAGGGCGGTCCTTTCGGTGACCTTTTCGTTGTCTTGCACATAAAGGAACACGAAACTTTTATTCGCGATGGCGAGACCATTCATATTCGCCAACCGATAAGCTTCTCTCTGGCCGCACTCGGTGGCGAAATTCTCGTTCCTACTGTCGAGGGCGCCAAGCCGCTCAAGATCAATGCAGGAACTCAGACCGGTACGACCACCGTTATGAAGAATTTGGGTGTGCCGAGATTCACCGGGCAGCAGAAAAGAGAAACTCGCCGCGGCGATCAGATTGTCCACCTGGTGGTTGAAACACCTACCAAGCTATCCGGTGAAGAGAAGAAATTGCTGGAAAAACTAGCTGAACTTCGTGGTGATAAGCTGACTCTCTCGAAAGCGGATATAGCCAAGGCCGAAGTAGAGAGCCGAGAGAATTTGGAAAAGGCCGAGGCCGAAAAAAACGCTGATAAGCATGCGGAGAGTCATGCCAAGGACGCCCAGAAGGGCTCGCGTGATGGAGCTGAAGATTCCAAAAAAGAATCCGGTAAGCACGCAAAGAACAAAAACAAAAAGGAAGATGCTAAAGACAATTCGTTTTTAGACAAAATTGTTGATGCATTCAGACCGAAAAATGGTGAGACGCAGCAGTAAAATAGGCAGACTTGCAATCGCTGCACTGTTATCTGTGTCAGCGATCGGCTTCTCTTCGCCCTTTGCTCTGGCGACGCGACTGCCGGCTGACTTGAAGGCGCAGATCAGCGCGCATATGCCCGCTGTGAAATTGTTCCGCCTTGATGGCTCGCTGCAAACCGGAGCCGGGGATTTATACTTGCCTCTGATGCCGCCAGCTGGATTTCAGCCGGCCAAAGGGTCGGAAGCTCCGGCAATTTTTCCACCTGTGGAAAAACCTGATCTCATTGTTTTTCACAGTGGTTGGTCCTTCATTCGTGTTGTAAAAGAAGGACCTCACCGCACGCTGAAGTTGCCACCAGGCGTAACTGAGAAAGTGCGGAAGCATTTTCTTGCTTCCAAGTTTCCCTCCGACCTGCTCGTTCCAGAAGGTTTTGTTCTGCCGCTGTCCTTAAAATCTATTCGCAGCGATGTCGTCGTCAATATCATTGATGATCTCTCAATTGCAAAACAAGCTAAAACCGCTGATGTATTGCCGGATCCAAGCGGTGCAGGCATGGTAATCGCTACTTCTCCCAACTGTGGCAAGCTTGCTTTGATTGATGATAAGT
>CAZBOX010000367.1:0-5070 GCA_964493595.1 uncultured Candidatus Obscuribacterales bacterium
ACTTCACATTCTTACGTGCACGGAACGCAAGACCTTATCAGTCCGGTCAAAGAGCCAGAAGAGGCCGCGCCACCATCTGCAGTGCTGAACAGAAGCGAGGAAACAGCCCCGCGCCGAGAAATCCGCAGCACCGGTTCTCACGCTCAAGAAGCAGCCGCTCATTATCACAACGAATCTGAATGGGCTCCAGGGGCCCTTAAAATAATCCTGCCGCTAATTGTCATTATCGTCGCAGGAGGCGTCGGTATCTTAAAATTGTGGGACATTGCCACTCCTGATACGGCGGACGAATTGCTGGTAAGAGGACACACAGAACAAGCAATCAGCATGCTGGAAAATCGCCAGCGCACGCTGAGACATCTGAGTCCGGCCGAGACATCCACCTTGCACACAGCCTATTTGAATCTGGCACGCAAATATGCCAATCAGCGCAAATATGCTCCAGCGATTAGCACGCTTAAAAAAATACCCGCCAATTCGCAGTATCAAGAAATGGCAAGTGGATTGATGCAAGCCTACAAACGGCAGCTCTTCTTGACTAACGGCAGGTGAAGGCATGAAACTCTGCAACACCTGCAATGAACTATTCGAGGATGACAAAGATCTCTGTCCTGTGGACAGCGTTCGCCTTGACGATGCCGGCAAAAGTCCATTTATAGGAAAGTATATAGACGATCGTTATCGAATTCTGGCCTTTCTGGGACAAGGGTCGATGGGAGCGGTATTTCGAGCGCTCGATGAAACGACATCAAGGCAGATGGCAATCAAACTCTTGCATGGCAGCCGGGTTTCAGATCCCAATTCACGGCGCCGTTTTTTGCGCGAAGCAAAAACTATAAGCAGCCTCAACCATCCGAATATAGTCAAACTTTTCCACTATGGACTGCTGGGGGATGAACAGCCTTATATCGTTACTGAATTTCTGAAGGGCGATTCTCTGGCGCGCAGAATTCGTGACAAAGGTCACATATCGCTGGACGAGGCTTTGCCGATCATGAGACAGGTGCTTAGCGCCGTTGGAGAAGCGCACCGTGCAAAAGTCATTCACCGCGACATAAAACCGGAAAACATTGTAATTGAGAACAATGTTGTAAAAGTGCTCGATTTTGGCGTTGCAAAATTGATGTTCGAGCGCAATGAACAATCAGGCTCACTGACGATGGATGGAAAGGTATGCGGCTCGCCCGGATATATGAGCCCTGAACAATGCCGCGGCGAAGAACTGGACATCCGCAGCGACGTCTATTCTCTGGGTGTGACGATTTTCGAGATGTTGACAGGCAAGCGACCCTTTTACGCAGACGACGTCATGGGATTGATGTTCATGCATGTAAATCGCCCGCCGCCGTCCATGAATGCGATACGCGTCGATCTGCCCTTTCCTTCAGGTCTGGAAGCGGCGGTCCGCAAAGCATTGAGTAAAACGAAATATGAGCGTCAAGCTAGTGCTGAAGAGCTGCTCGATGACATCGAGATGGCCTTGTCCAAATTCGAGAAGAAAAAGGACAGCGCCGCAGTAGCGACTTCTGGCTGGATTCCTTTCGACGAAGCCTCAACAAAGGCCGTCCACATGGCCCTAAAAGAGAGTCAATTTGCTATCACGACGCCGCAAGAGGCTATTCCGGCTTCCGACGTTCAGCTTCGTGAAGACACGGCTCACTCCGAGCAGGCAAGCGGGAAGAAAGATATCCTTTCCGCCGGCTCGAGACATCGATTCAATGTCTTTGTCTTCACTTTGGTATCGGCTTTCCTCATGTTTTCCGCTCTCAAACTCGTTTTTCCAGAGCAGCCTCCACCGGCACTCAGCACTGTCGAGGAGCTGATCACACAGGGCCGGACGTCTGAGGCATTGCAGATTCTAGACAAAATCAAGCGTCAAAAATTGAAGCCGCAAGAGCAGACGTATGTTGACGACTTGCTGTTCAATCTGGGGGTCCGTCTTGCTCAGGCGAAAAACTATCAGGGAGCGGCCGATTCGCTATTGCGCGTTTCGAAAAATTCGGAACATTTCGCCAAAGCGACGAATCTGGGCAAACGATACAGGAAGCTCAGCGAAAATTAGATGTCTTACCACCGGGAGAAAAAACTGTGACAGAACCTATCAAGGTAGTGATCATTGAGGATCATCAAGCTACTCTCGATGGTCTGTCGATCGGGCTTTCGCAAGAAGGCGACATCAACGTGATCGCCACATCGCTGGACGGAGACGAAGGCTACAAAATGGTAGAAGAAATGAAACCAGATGTAGTGCTACTCGATCTCCACCTGCCAGGCACACATGGACCTCGATCCATGGTGGAGAAATTTTCTCAACTGAAGAATTCGAAACTGGTCATATTTTCCGCGGAAAGTCGAATGGCATTTATCCAGACCGTGCTATCCATGGGTGTTCAGGCCTATCTTCTTAAATCCGAAAGAGTGGCAAAAGTTTCCGAAACAATAAGAAGAGTCATGAACGGTGAAACAGGAATAGTTTCAGAGCAAGTAAAAGGCAACTGGAAAAAGCTCACGCGCAGCGAAGACGAAGTGCTGCGCATGATGGCTAGAGGAATGAAATATCAGGATATTGCCGACGCCAGAACAACTTCGATCACTACTGTAAGAAAGCAGTGCGAGACCCTTCTCTTGAAACTGGGGCTCGAAACCCGGGAGCAGCTCATCGCCTGGGCGGTAGAGAACGGCTATGGCAGTGTGGATATGGGCGCACGAGGCGTGTAGGCTATTGTGGTTAACTTTCCCTTCGACGCGCGGAAATTGGCAAAACTTCTCTTCCCTGCAAAGTCGACTGAAGTAAAACGTTCTTTTCCTGTTGAGAAAAAGACTCAGGCGGCGGCCCTTTCAGAGGCTGACGGCCGAGAATACATTCATGTGGCAGTCGAGCTGATGGACAGCCTTTTCGAAGCACTGCAACACAGAGTCGAAAATGAGACTGAGCATGAGCGTTTCAGCACACTGGAGCTGACGGCGCCAAAACACATAAAGGAACCGGACAGCCCGCCGCATATCAATGCACTGGTCAGCAAGAAAAACCTGCCCAGAAGCTTCTATAGATTTCGCGCAAGAAATGACCAGTTATGCCTCTCGGTGCGAGCGTCAGCGCAGTCTATCGAAATGTTCATCATTCCGACCAAAGAGATGGTCTTTCTGTCTTACGCCGAGTTTGACACCAGGCTCAAATACAAACTGGATCTGGTGCACACAAAGTATGGACACAGCTGGATGCGTAACGGAGAAAGAGTACGCGTCGAAGAAATACTCCTTCTTCTCGATCGTTGCCTGTCTTCTCTCTATCCTGAAGAGGATAAGGAGGGAATCAGCGATCCTGCGCTTCATAAGCCGCTTGCCGTGCAGAAATTGCCGCGGGCGCAGAAGGTCGATCAGCATAAACTGGAAGTGCAAAATCTAGCCTGGAAAATCGTCCAGCAACAGGAAGAGACAAAAAGACGTGTGGCCAGAGACCTCCATGACACGGTAATTGCCGATTTGCTCATGTTGAAGCGATATATGTCCGGCGACCGGGCGCTCACAAATGAAGAGTTGCTGGAAACGCTCGACGAAGTAGTAGAAAAGCTGCGCGACATCTGCAACGATTACGCGCCCAGAAATCTGCAGGACTGGGGTCTAAAAGTAAGTGTAGAAGGTCTTCTCGAGAGAGTTGAAGAACGCTCGGGCATCACCTGCAATCTCGATGTCGAGACGGAATTGCCGCGCCTTCCCGAATTGATTCAGCTGCACATATTCAGGATCATTCAAGAAGCTCTGAATAATGCAGAAAAATACTCTTCAGCGTCAGAAATTACTGTAAAGATAGAGGAGCCTTCCGATGGCTGCTACATTTTCACAGTCAGCGACAATGGGGCCGGCTATGATGCTTCAATTCTCGATGAAGAGAGGACTGACTCAGGCGGAATGGGTATGAGCAGCATGCGTCAGAGGGCGGAAATCATGCGCTCACTTTATTCAGTTCAATTGACTTTCGCATCCAGACCCGAAGAAGGCGCAGAAGTACGCCTGGAAGTTCGCACTAAATAAACCAGAGGAGAGACTTACTGCGGCTCCGGCAGCGCAAAGAGCTTTCTCGTGTTGCTCATCGCACTCTGAGCGATAGCCTCGACGGAAGAACTTCGCAACTCAGCCAGTTTTTCAGCTACGTACCAAACATATCTAGGCTCGTTTTTTGAACCGCGCACTTTCTGTGGTGCCAGAAACGGACAATCCGTTTCTACGAGAATTTTGTCTTCGGGAACTTGTATAGCCGCTTGCTGCAGGGCTTTTGCATTAGGAAACGTGACTATGCCGGAGAAAGAAACGTAAAATCCCAGTTCAGCAATACGCGACAAATGTTCGGGCCCACCTGTAAAACAGTGGAAAACGCCCTTTAGTGAATCAGCCTCTGTCCCGGCACCTTCTTCTTTTAGAATGTCAAAAACCTCTTGCCAGGCGTCACGGCAATGAACAATGACGGGTTTGCCGATTTTTTTCGCCAAACGGCATTGCGCAGCAAACGCCCTTTTCTGGCTCTCGTGATCGCTGTTGTTGTAGTAGAAATCCAGTCCGCATTCACCTACGCCAACCGACTTAGGGTGTGCAGAGGCACGCTCAATCTGCTCTGCGCACTCGTCATTCCAGTCTTTCGCCTCGTGAGGATGCAATCCGGTAGCGAAGAAAAGATTGCTATGGCGTTCGGCTATATCCTTCAGCTCATCGATATTGTTGAGAACCACTCCCGGATTGACCATCTGCACCACGCCGCTCTCGAAAGAACGTTTAATGACTTCTTCTCTTTCCTCGCCAAAGAACTCAGTCACCACATGCGCATGGCTGTCAATAATTCCACACGCTTTTTGGGGCAATTCTTTCGATTTTTCCATATTGTCTGAGCACCCGGATCCATTAAAATTGAGCCTGTCCGAACTTACCATGTGTGCTCTTACTAATCCAAACGTTTAATAAAACACCTACTTTCCCTCGTACAAACCGAATTTACTTTTTAGCATTTTGGAGTAGAGTACATACAAGGAACCATGACAACCCTTACCAGCCGAACCTGTCTGCCATGAAGCCATCCAA
>CAZBOX010000368.1:0-5037 GCA_964493595.1 uncultured Candidatus Obscuribacterales bacterium
ACGATGCCTCGCTCTTCGCGCTGGAACAGATGACCATGTGCCCTGTTCCCTGGGCGATTGCCGATGCATCGACGTTTGATGAGCGGATCAAGCCTTTGCTCTCGCCGGCGCCTCCCGAATGGCAAGCATCCAAAATGACGAGCACGCGCTTGCTGTGAACGCGGTCTTTGATTGTCTGCGCCAATGTCTGAATGGGAATGCCGGTGGTGAAGAGTTTGTCCGGATTGGTGTCGTGAGCAACAACATAGTTGACTCCGGCGACGTCGAGGTCTGACGGGCTTCCGTGGCTGGAAATGAAGATTACAACCAGGTCATCTGGTAAGCTCACACGGGGCAGCCAGCTGTCGCCAAGCACGTCGAGAATGCGGTCTTTTGTGGCTTGCTCGTTCTGCAGAAGTTTGACGTGGTCCGGTGCGAAATTACATTTGCCGACAAGAAAATCGCGAAAGTCCTGTGCGTCTTTGGCGGCGTACTTCAAATTGAGCTGAGAATTGGCAAATTGGCTGATGCCCACAACCAATGCCCATTTGTCTTGCACCGGAGTATTGACGACAGGGGGGCTGGAAGGAGGCGCAGCCAGTACTGACAGCGGACAGAGGACGGCGAAAAATACCGCCATCACCAAGGCTCGGAGCCCATTTCTCATTGGACCATTCTCCCACTCTGAGATCGGCTTAACTGCTTTTCCTGAATGCTCGGCAACGAAAAGCAGTGCGAATTATACTACGTGGTCAGCCGAGCCTGTCGCGGCGTGCTTGCTCGTAGGCAATGATCAGATAGACAAAACTCGGGAAGTTGGAAACCTCGACGAGCTTCCAGTGATCGTCTTGCCTTTCCATCCTCAGTTCGAGAAGCATGTTGGTGTCGTAGCGTTTATTGAACAGCGTCACGCCAATCGTACAGTCATTCTTGCGTACTCTTATGAAAGCGATTTTCTTGAAGGCTTGTTTGCCAAAACCCAGTTTGCCGCTCACATTCTTCATGGACAGGTCGCCCAGACCGAAGCCGCGCCTTTTGGGTTGCGGTTCCTCCTCTTTATCCGGAGCGGCAGGAGTGTTTGCCGGTGCTTCGCTGACAACCAGTTTGCCTTCCTCTGTTTTCGTCACTTTCAGAACTCGGCCGATCGCAGGTGCAGTGGCATTCTCAGAACGTTTTCTCGGTCTTGCGATTCGCCCGACTCCTTGATTCAAGGCTAATTGATTGCTTTCAACGAAGTGGGAGACTTCGTTTTTGATGATGTCCATCAATGTGGGCTTGACCAGGCTTATCAAACTGGAGCCAAGCATATCTCCGAGCACGCCTTTGCTCAATCGCGAGCGCACCTGCGGCGTTAAGAAACCGTCGATCATGTGAGAAGAAACACGCTCGACATCAACATATTGCTCGAATGTTTTTAGATCGTGATGGACAATCGATTCTTTGATTTCCAGTATCGAATAGAACGGAGTGGTCGTCCAATACCAGTAACCGAAATTTACGGCTACCAGCAAAAATACGATGGCAATTTTCCACATGTTTCAGGCAAGAGGTGTCGGGTGCAGTCACCGGCAGCCCGGCTACCATATCATACCCATGACCATTGCATGCGTGTCGGCGCGCTTATGCCAAGCCCGGTGATCGCCTGGTCCAGTGTCTGTTCTTTCTGCTTGCACGAACTGAGGATTCTTACTGCCTGCTCTTTGGATACGACCCCGTATTTGACAAGTGATTGGCATCGAAGGGCGCGGTGTAGCATGCTCTTTGTGATAAGCCCGGCGTCCAGGAGCAGTTTGCCGATTTTGATATTGTTGGTGACTGCTTGAGACACAGTGCTTTCAACGGCTTCGCGTGTTAGCACGCATGCTTCGATGAGCAGCTCGCCCAGGCGGACTTCTTCGTTCTTGCGTGCTCGTTGCATGACTTTGGCGATGGCGTTATCCGGAAACATATTTTCTTTTGCAATCAGCCTCATCGCTTCCGCGGCTTGATAAGCTTTGATCTCTCCTCCTGCTACCGAGCCTTGAAGCATCATGGCTGATTCAAGCAGCTCGTCAGTGGCCAGACCCTGTTCGCGCAAAACCTGACCGAATGATTTGTTCTTGAACAATTCGATCTCCATGCATTCAGCCAGTTCGCTCTCTGAGATCAAGCCTGACATGCGCATCAACTCAGACAGTTTTAGAGAGCCTACAGCCGGAGTCTTGAAGCTTCCCATCTCGAATAGGGCTTGCTCCAGGCAGATGTTTTTCTGATGTGCAAGCCGGATGCCGTCGACAGCCTCATTTTTGGTGATTCCCTTTTCTCTTATTAGAAGAACGGCTTGCAGTGCCGCATTGAAAAGTGAGCTGGAAATGTCGCCTGTAATGACGAGCACGCGTCCAATCAGAATCTTGGTCTGCAATGATTTCTGCATCGCTCTGCCAAGCTGGTCCTGATTGATTACGCCGGCTTGAGAGAGTATTTCCGTCAGATCGTTGTTCATCGATGGAGTTACCATCGTCTTCTGGTGAACTGACAGAATTTTTTTCAATGCTGCCTGAAAATCTATGTCATCGTGTGCTGCCAGCCTGATTGCATTGATCGCCGTATCGAGGCGGATCGAATTGTTTTCGACCATTTGCTTTGCGGCCAGAAGAGGGCGCATGCTCTCCTCGCTAAAACTGCCTGACTGCATGAGCGCCCGTTCTAACGGCAGATTCAATCTTTGGGAGATGGCAATCGCATTCTCCAGGGTTTGATGATCTACGACGTTGGCGCTGCGTACTAATTCCAGCAGGATTTCTGGTTTCGATGCACCAAACATTCTTCAGGCCTCCGATTTATCTCTTTCTCTCACTTCTCGAACGTCTTGCATTAATCTCTGCTACAAGGTAGAGACGAAAAATCACTGCAAAGAATTATTGCCTCCATTGAAAGTCTGACACTCTAAAAATAGATTTGCCTATTTCCGGCACCCAGATATCAGGAAATCCTCCCTCTTAAGGGTGTATGCAGATAGACGCAAACACGCTAAGGATTTTCAACCTCGCAATGGGTCGAGAGGGGACATCAGCTATTTCTAGTGTAGCACGCGCTCTGTCACTGAAAAAGCTCTGAGAGCCCGCGCTACTGGTGAAATTTCAACTTGCAATTGTTTGATTTTGACAGGCCACTTTTAATCAGCTTTGCTGCGGTCAAGCGATTTCAGTCATATCAAATGTGGTACCACCGCTCAGGCGTTCTTGTTTCTAGGTGCTTTCGGCGAGCGTTTTCATGAAATTTTCCAGAGCCGCAGTATAGTCCTTCAAATCAGCCGTGAACATGTCGTTGTGCCCTGAGTGTTTCAGGCGCACGAACTGCTTTCTTGCAGCAGAGGATGCATACATCTGATCGGCATACTTGATGGGCAGGATCTCGTCCTTCTCTCCATGAATGAGAAGCAGTGGAATATGGCTCTGGGCAAGGATTTCGCAATTGTTCAGTTGGGGCTGAGGGAAGGTGAAATCAGGAAATAGATTCAGCCAGATAAAGCGGTCGCGTGCCGCTGCCGGAAGGGATGAAAAGCCGGACTGCAGAACAACACCTGCCACATCACGTTTTTTGGCAATCTGGCATGTGACCGCGCAGCCCAGTGACTCGCCGTAAGCGACTATCTGACTCGGTTTCCATCCTTCTTTCTTACGCAGGAAATCGTATGCTGCAAGACCATCTTCCACAATCCCGCTCACCGAAGGATCGCCTTTGCTTTTGCCGTATCCTTGATAGTCGTAAACGAGCACGGACGCTCCGAGATTGAGCATATGAATTATCGCCGGCAATCTGTGCGCAATATTGCCTCCATTGCCGTGGCTTAAGAGCAAGACTCGCTTGCTGCCTTCTCGTGCAAAATACAAGCCGTTCAGATCTTTTCCATTGGCGGACTGGAAATTGACTTCTTCTACCTTTGTTTTCAGCTTTTGCTGAATGAGCTGCAATGGTCCCTTCAAGTCATATTGTGTTTGGTCCGGAAAGAAAAGAAGAATGCGTGTTAATTGGAATAGGCAAATAGGCGAGATAAGAAAGAAAAGAATCGTGAGCTTCGCCGCTTCTATAAGCGCCCGCTTTTTAAAGGAAGGCTTTTCACTTTCCTTGAGTTTCCAGTGCTCGAGATTTACATGCAGCTCGGGTGGGCGGCTTTGATTTTCATCGTTTGCAGATCGCTCTGTGTTCGACAAGTTTGAATTCACGTTCAATCTCCAAGGGCGTGGGGGAACGCAGCTGCATATACTCAGCTTAACTGTGGGCGGGACAGGGGACCCGAAACACCCCTCAGTTAATATACTGTTGTCTGAGTATGAGATTTTTGTGGAAAAAACGGCAGTTATGGGCGAAACTGTTGATTTTCGAGCTTACTATGGGAATTGATAGGTTGAGGCGGATTGCCTGAAGCCGATATACAGGGATGGGAGCTCAAGATTTTTTATTCATGGATCAGGTTGAACAAACTGTAGAAAGCTCGGACATGGGTTGGCAAACCTTCTGGGAAGCAGGAAGCCGGGCATTCCATTTGGGCCGATATGCCGATGCCGAAAAGTTGTTTCAAAAGTCGCTTACCGATGTTAAGTCTCCCGAGGCGGTAGACTCAAAACGTGCGCCTGCAGAAGAAGACACTCTCTCGAACGCAACGACGGCTGAAAGAGTTGTCGCACAAGCCAAGATTTTGAGCAGTCTGGGAGAGCTTTATCTTGTCCAGGGCTGGCATACCGAGTCTGAGAAAGCCTATAAGAAAGCGCTTTTGCTAAAAGAGAAAATCTCCGGACCGGATAGCCTTTCAGTGGCGGAAATATTGAACAAGCTGGGTGTTATCTACAGGGCCCAGGGGAAATTTCAGGAAGTCGAGCCGGTCTTGCGCCGCGCTCTTACTATTTATGAGAAGGATGCCTCGGCTAATAAGCTCGATGTCGCCTCTAACATAGAGACACTCGCAGATTTCTATCGTGCACATGGAAAATATGAATTGGCCGAGCCTCTTTTTCAGAAAGGGCTTGCTTTGAGGGAATCGGTTCTTGGCCCGGAGCATTCTTCAATCGGTCCGGCCCT
>CAZBOX010000369.1:0-5034 GCA_964493595.1 uncultured Candidatus Obscuribacterales bacterium
TAATTGGATAGACACGTGGACAGTTATAAGGCGAGATTTTATGATTCATCCGGCAATCCTCCCGATCAGGTGCAAGTTCAAGTCGGCGGCGGAAAACTGATAATTGCCGGCACCGCATTCGGTATCGCTTTCGAAGATTTGGACTTGCAAGTGGGCGGGCATGACGGCGATCGATTTAAGCTTGTCTGCGATGAGCAGAAGGTAGCGATAGTTTCCGATGATCGTGGTTTGCTCTCTGCCATTGCTAATGCTGCAGGCGCGACCGAGTTGGGCCGGCGGGCTGCTGATGCCGAGAGGAAGATTGCCAAGCGCGGCTCGCACAATGCCGTTTACTGGGCTGTTATCGTCTCGGCTCTCTGCTTGCTGGCGATTGGCGGTTATCTTTTGCTCGATCCTATTTCAGCTGCAATTGCTACCAAAATAGACCCTTCGTTCGAGGTCAAACTGGGAGAGATGCTTGCCAAAACGGATAAGCTCGACAAAAAATCTGAACGTTATAAAAGGGTCTGCCGCATCGGCAATCAGCTTGTTTCTCATCTCGACAATTCACCATACAAGTTTCAGTTTTTCGTCAAGAACGACAGGGACGTTAATGCCTGCGCCTATCCAGGGGGAATTCTGATTGTCAATTCTGCGCTTATCGATAAAGCTACCGAAGATGAAGAATTGGCCGGCGTCTTATCCCATGAGGTTGGTCATGTAATTCACCGCCATACTTTGAAGCAAGCGCTGCATAATTGCGGCTTGATTACTTGTCTCAGCATAATTTCGAGTGGTGTCGGTGGCGGTGCCGATGCTGAAAAGCTGGAAGAAGCGTTTGCGCTTGCACAAAAACTCGAGTCCTTGAATTTCAGCCGCAGTCAGGAAACAGACGCCGATCTGACCGGCCTGGAACTGGAGGTAAAAGCCGGCTACCAAGGAGACGGGCTGATTCAATTTTTCAGACGTCTGGAAAAGCAGGAAATGGCTCTAGGAAAAGGCGGCGCCGCACTTTTCGCTGTCTTGTCCACTCATCCGATGAGCGCCGAAAGAGCTGCCCGGATCGAGACTGAATTGAAGCGTCTTAGAGAAAAGTACGCCAAATAATTTCAGCCGACATGAATAAGGGGACGGCGTTTGGAATCATGTTCGGTAGAGCGCAAAATTTCGCGGGTTAAAGGCGCGGTCTCGCCTTCTCCCAGGAATATGTATTTGACGATGTAAGTGATTGGATGACCTTCTGTCCAGCCCAGATAAGCGTGCGGCACTTTGTGCGTCCGGTCTCGGATATAGAGAAGAAGCGCCGCCAGGGCATTGGGAACCGCCGACGAAGTGCATCTCAAGACTTGATAGCCGTTAATCACTTGTCCTGAAACTTCCAGGCATTCGTCGATAAATTCAGATGTGTCGTCTGTAGTAACCTCAAAGAAAATGAAGTCGCCTTCCGGATGCTGAATACTGTGCACATGGCGCGCCCACTCTTCTTTGACACCATAATTGATATCATCCGGGCGGTGAGCAAGTATGCGAATTTCACCCCAGTGCTTACTCGTGGCTTCATCGATGAATTTCTCAGCCGTCTCATCCAGTTTCACCGACGAGATACGCAATTCTGTCGAACGTATGGCCCGGGATATAAGCGAGCTGGCTAGAATTGCAACGATGAAAAACGAGGCGATTTGCAAGCCTTCGGTATTTTGCAATGTGTTGGCACTAAGCGTATATGTGAAGATGCCGCTGATCAGGACGAAGACCACTCTCATCAGCCAGTTGCGCTTCCACATAGAAATGGTAGCAGCGATAGCAGCCGAGGTCATAAGTACCAAAACGCCGGTGGCGTAGGCTCCGGCCTGCGCATCGACATTCGCTTTGAACATGATGGTGACCGCTGCTTCGACGATGAAAAAGAAGATGACCAGCGGTCTTGTAGCAAGAGCCCAATCAGGCGCCATGCCATATCGCGGCAAATATTTTGGAACTAATGTAAGCAGACCGGCAATAGCCGAAGCCCCGGCGAACCAGAGGATGGATATCGTGGATAAATCATAAATGCTGCCGACTAAATGGCCGCAATATTTGTGGCACAGATAAGACAGTGCCCTGCCGTTTGCTTCGCCGCCCTCTGCAAAGAGCTCCGGCGGGATGAGCAGAGAAGTTGTGATGCTGCTGAATGTCAGATAGAAGCACATGATTATCGCCGCTGTGGCGAGAAGCTTCTTTGAATTCTTGATGCGACCATGTGGATGTTTTGGGTCGTCGTGAGGGAGCCCTTTTACAAGAGGCATAACAGCAACGCCTGTCTCAAAACCTGAAAGACCCAATGCCAGTTTCGGAAAGAGCAGCATTGAAACGAGGAACATCTCGGTGGGTGAATGGTAGCGAGACATAAGCGAATGCCATGCGTCTTCAAACAGATGTGGGTTGTCCATCAAATGTTGGCCGGCGGCAAACAGGACATATGCATTCAGACCCAGATAGATAGCGACGATTACAGCGGCTACACCTATTGCTTCGCGAAATCCTTTGAGAAAAACGCCCGAAAGCAAGCTAAGCAAAAGCAGAGTAACTAAAATGCGGTCTTTATTGTGCAGCCAGACAGGAATAACCGGACTCTCGATGATGTGAGCGGTGGCGTCCGCTGCCGAAAGAGTGATCGTGATGATAAATGCGGTTGCTGCAAAGCCAAGCAGTATTAGGACTACTGCTTTTCCTTTCCAGCCACCCAGCAAGCGCTCCAACATGGAAACGGAGCCTTGACCGTGAGGGCTTTCCGATGCAACAACGAAATATGTAGGTAAGGCAGCGGCCAGTGTCATCAACACCAGAACTAGTGTCGCCAGCGGTGACAGGAGACCGGCGGCCAAAAATGCGATACCGGGTTGATATCCAAGAGTGGAAAAATAATCCACGCCTGTCAAACACATAACCTTCCACCAGCTGTCCTGATGCGCCGGTTCGGCCGTGTTGGCCTTGGCGCCCTTCATCAGCCATTTTGAAAACTCGGTAGTCTGTTTTTTAGTCACAAGGGGTGAGTCGATCTACTGAACGAATCCGAACCATACTTTACTTCCAGCCATCCAACGTTTCAAGCAACCCGCACCAATTCTTTCAGACAGCGAAAAGAGTTTACTTCCCATGCTTTTCAAGTGAACTATCTATGTTTGCGGTGTCGAGTTGATTACACAGGCATGCACGCCTGTATTGGTTTCAATCTCGCGGGCGAATTCTCTGGCCTGCGTCGGATCCTGACCGGTTCCGAGGAAGATTTTCTTGAACTTGCGATAGCGCTTCAGTTGAATCATTCCGTCTATCAAAGTTTCCGGCAAGACTTTCACCGTCAAAATCAAATCGCGATCTTTGAACTTCGGCGCCACCTGTTGCGATACCACTCTTTGCAACAATTCGAAGACCACACCTCGCCTGGCGGCTTCCTCTTCGGCGTGGAATATCACTACTTCTTTCTCTCCTGGCTCCTCGTGCTCAAGGAGGTCAAGAAGCAAGACCGTGAGATTTCTGGCCTTTGCTCCGGCGGTGCAAAGAACATATGTGGGAAGGTCTACCGGCAGGTCATCCACATGCTGGAATTTTCCCAGCCCCAGCCTGAGGTCAGGAAGATGTTGCAAGCGTCCTTCTAAAACGCCCAGGCGATAGAAGGCTGTGACCATAAGAACAATCAGAAAAATAGATAAGCCGAGCATTCTTGCCGTCGAAGAATAGATAAAGAGTGTCACCTCAGCAAATGAAAGTGCGACAAGACCGAGCACGGCAGGCATAGGCATACTCAAATCACCCAAGTGCCAGATCCACCTGGTGCGATAAGGCGAACGGGCGACTTTCAAGGGCATTCGTGCGCGCAGCAAAATCACACCGAAGCAAAAGGACATCATTACGCCCAGGAATGCCATTCCGTATACTTCGCCAAGTACATTCACTTCGCCCGGAAGAAGGCAGATCATGACGATGGTTACGAGCATGAAAGAAAGAGCGCAGTTCGGATAACCCTGGAAAAACGGCAAGCGCTCTTTGTACTTATTAAGCGGCCAAGGTGCATCGTCCGCCCAGCGCCTGAGGAAAAATCCCGGCAGATTGCCCTGCTTGGCCATGGTTGTGCACAATCCAATGCAACCTGCATAGGCTGTATTGACCGCGGCAAAAAGAATGAGACAAGCGTCAAGGACAAGAATAATCAGTCCGTTTTGCCCGAATTCGATGTAAGCCAGTCCACTCAATAAACTGTTCGAATAAGTATTCATCTGCTCCGGTGTGAGCAGAATAATGCACAAGTAAGACGTAAGCGGTGCTGTGATGCCGACGAGCGCAACCACAGTCAAGTAGACCTTTCTCAAAGTGAGCCAGGTAGGTGTTTTTAACTGTTCGACGATTTGAGCTGCTGCTTCAAAGCCTGTGATTCCAAGAAAAGCCGCAGCGAAGCCCCGGAAAAGATCCTGGGTCGAAATGGTGGGGATGCCTTCAAAGACTCGGCCGAAATTGGCGCCATGAGACACCGCCATAAAGACTCCGTAAGCGTCCAGGACCAGCAGCAAGGAGAAGTGGAAGATAGCAATGGCCAGGACGATTTTTGCCGGTTCTTTTATGCCGACAATATTCAACAGTCCGAAAAAAATTACAGGTATCGATGCGACCGCAACAACATTCTGGACGGGCCAGTTGACTATATTGTCGAAGGAGTCCAGGTAATAGGCCCCGGATATGGCGCTTACAGCCGCAGTGGCCAGATATGAGAGTATGGTCAGAGCCCCAACGACCATGGCCATGCGCCGTCCGACGGTCTGCAGGACCATCATATAAGCTCCACCGTTAAATGGGCTGGCGGCACAACCTTCTTCGTATGTGACTTTGAACAGCCACATAAGAAGGCATACGACCAGAATCATTAACGGGGCGGCATATCCGACAAGCGGCCTGATAACGCCGGTCGAGTAAAAAACGGACGTGCCTATATCTGCCCCGACTATGGCCGCTGCAAGCCACCAGCTCAGCAGTTCGTCCTTGTGTTGGGTGACCTGTTGTGTTGCGGCGGGCTGGGTGCTTGGT
>CAZBOX010000370.1:0-5002 GCA_964493595.1 uncultured Candidatus Obscuribacterales bacterium
GCGCAGTATCCATGCGCTTCATCTGTTCTTCAGGACTGCCCTTTAAATGACCTTCGGCACCGGCTTTCTGCAGTCGTGCGTATGTGTTTTCCGATATTCTTTGTGCTTCAGCCTCAGAGAAACCGGCTCGTCTTAGAGTTTCACTGTAGTCTTTCAGAACTCCATCTCTTGTGAGTTCTGGTATTTCGGCTCGGTCGGTTACTCGTGTGCGATCTTCAATGCTTGTGCGATCTTCAATGCGTTTACGCTCTTCTGTCCGTGTACGCTCTTCTGGGCGTTCTTCAAGGTTTCTACTTTGAACGTTTCCGCCTAGCTGGTCTATCCGATTGCCCAGTGAGGTCGCCCTGGGGTCTCGACTCAGGTCAATGCTCCCTGCGTATATATTTGCCCAGGTGTTCGTGTCCGTGAGTGAAAAATTGGCGGCAGATTTATTTACTTCGCTCAGCCTCGGGATATCGTCATAGGCTGCCGTCAGTTCCTTGTCTGACAAGGGACGGCTGATTTGAATCTCAGATTCGGGGGTGATATCCCGAGCCTGTGCAGGAGCGTCATCTTTTTCTTGGGTTGCTGTCATCTGGTTTCTGGTAAGGTTGCCTGATTTTTGAAATTCGGCGAGAAAAGCCGCAAGACCTTTGCAACACACTGGCGGCAGAATATATTTAATTGCGCAAAAGTATCAGAGGCGTTTCATTAGCCAGACCTGGGCTGACCGGCGTTGTTTTCACAGCCGCTTCTTTTTCATTGGCATGTAAACAGTGGATTTGCCTGGCAGGACTGAGGTCTACTGAGCCACTACAGTGCAGTATTCGGTATCTTTCTTTTGGCTTTGGCTCAAAGGCTGGAAAGATTTCTGTTAGGAACTGATTTTCAAGTTTACAAGTAGCCGACAAGCATAATGGAAAGCGGCTAAAATACTGGCCGTACGTTGAGATATAGGGAGTTTTCACGTGGCTGGACTGAAAGAAACCGATCCGGAAGTCTTTGAGCAGATAACAAAGGAACTGGACCGGCAGCGACACGGATTAGAGCTGATCGCCAGTGAGAACTTTGTTTCGAGAGCTGTACTGGAAGCGCAGGGCTCTGTTCTCACAAACAAATATGCAGAAGGTCTGCCCGGAAAGCGCTACTACGGAGGCTGCGAGTTCGTCGACAGTGTCGAGCAGTTAGCCATCGATCGATTGAAGAAACTTTTTAATGCACCGCATGCAAACGTTCAACCTCACAGCGGCGCGCAAGCCAATATGGCAGTATTTTTTGCGATGCTGCAGCCGGGCGACACAATCATGGGCATGGCACTTGATCAAGGCGGCCACCTGACACACGGGTCTCCTGTAAATTTCTCCGGCAAATGGTTTAAGGTCCATAGCTATGGTGTTGATCCGGAAACAGGAAGAATCGATTACGACAATGTGCTCAAGATCGCCAAGGAAGTGCGACCGAAGTTGATCATCTGTGGAGCCAGCAATTATCCGCGTATTATCGACTTTGAGCGTTTCCGCAAAATTGCCGACGAAGTAGGCGCATATCTGATGGCCGATGTCGCTCATATAGCCGGCTTAATCGTCGCTGGGTTGCATCCTAATGCATTTCCACATGCTCACTTTGTCACGACTACTACGCATAAAACATTGCGTGGTCCGCGCGGTGGCGTCACCATGTGCCAGGAGGAATTTGCCAAAGAGATAGATAAAGCGGTTTTCCCTGGCCTGCAGGGAGGACCACTAGAGCATGTGATTGCCGCCAAGGCTGTGGCTTTCCATGAAGCGCTGCAGCCTGAGTTCAAGACTTATCAAAAACGTATTGTCGATAATGCTAAGCAATTAGCCGAAACTATAATGTCTCAAGGTCTGGCGATAGTGTCAGGCGGTACGGACAATCACCTGATGACGGTCGATTTGAGACCAATCAAGATGACCGGCAAGAAGGCCTGCTCTATTCTTGAAACTGTGCATATCACCACAAACAAGAATGCAGTTCCGAATGATCCTGAAAAGCCCATGGTAACAAGCGGTATTCGAATCGGCACGCCGGCTGTGACTTCGCGCGGACTGGGCGTGGCGGAGATGGAGATTGTTGGACGCCTGATTGCTGAAAAATTGAGCAATCCGGAAGATTCAGCGGTGCACGAGCGTATATTCAAGCAAGTCTCTGAATTGTGCGAGCGCTTCCCGCTTTATCGCTCAGAAGACGAGTTGGTTCGTGCTAAGTAGTAAAACTAAAACTCAAACAGCGAATACCAAAGTAGTGCCACCTAAAAAGCAAACTGGATACGGAACCGTTATTTGCCAGTTGCTGGTGCTCTTTGTTGGTATTGGCTGGACAGTTATGGTCTCGCAAAACAAGCTGGATGAAACTCACATTCCGGGATTTTTGATTGCTCTGGCTGTGAGCTGGTGGTTGACTCCGGAGATCAGGCAGCGAGCACTAAAGCTCGGCCTGGTTGATAAACCTGGCGATGAGCGACGTATTCACACTGTTGCTGTGCCCCGCCTGGGCGGAGTCGGCATTTATATGAGTTTTATTTTGACGATAACTGCATTGGCCGTTATCACCGGTCGTTTTCCGCAGGATGCCCGCATCGTAGAAGGCGGTCTGGGAATAGCCGTCGGTGGCACTATCGTTTTTATTCTTGGTTTAATTGACGATTTGGAATCGCTGCCGGCAAAAATGAAGCTGGTTATTCAAGTTTTGGCAGCCGGTGCGGCATATTCTCTTGGTGTGCGTATTCGAGCCATTCCCATCCCCACGGCTTGGGTGCCTATAGATTGGGGCTTCTTGCACCTGGTTCCGGGCGAGCCTATACAGTTAGGAATTCTTTCTTTGCCCATTACTATCTTGTGGTTGGTTGGCGTTGCCAATGCAGTTAATTTGATCGACGGAATGGATGGTCTGGCTGCGGGGGTTTCGCTTATTTCAGCTCTTACAATCTGGAGTATTTCATTAGCCGACAGTATTGACAAGCCTTACGCCGGACTCATGGCAGCCGTTTTGGCTGGTGCGCTTTTAGGCTTTCTGCGTTGGAATTTCAATCCGGCACGCATATTCCTGGGTGATTCGGGCGCTTATCTTGTTGGGTTTGTGCTGGCCGCAATCTCTATTACAGGTGTAATCAAAGGAGCTGCTGCCGCCACAGTAATTGTGCCAACTGCATTTCTTGTGCTTTTAATTCTATTTTTCCCGCTACTTGATACGTCATGGGCAATTGTGCGCCGTGCAGCTAGAGGAAAATCGGTCTTTGAACCCGATCGCCAGCATATCCATCACAGGTTGCTGGACACTGGTTTATCTCAGAAAAAGACTGCATACGTGATCTACTCGGTATCGTCTTTGCTCGGTCTCGTTGCTGCATTCTTTGTGGGACAGCATTGGTACTTTCTTCAGGTCGGTCTCTCTGTGCTGGGCATGGCATTCTTTTTTGCCCTCGTTTTGAACGGTCATCGAAATCGTCGCAAGATGACTACCAGTGAAGTATATGGAGATGGAAGCACTGAAGAAGCACCGTCAGAGCAATCTAATTAGAGATCCGATTGGAGTGAATAAATTGAAAAGACGTGTCAAACCTTTGGCCAGCCTTTTTTTTCTTGCCCTACCCCTGGCGATTGCTGGCAATTCAGCTCTTCCCTGTCTGGCCGCGCCGTCCTTGTACGACGATTACTCTAAGAAAGCAAAAGAGTACATGGATCAAAGACATAGCCGTTTTCCCGAGGCGGAAAAATTTCTGCGAGCAGCACTTTTTCAGGCTAAGCGCTTTGGCACGGACGATCGTCGCTATCGCATAACTCTGCGTGATCTTGCTGAGCTGAATTATCAAAAAGCCGATTTCAGAGATGCAATACCGCTCTTTAATCAGTCGGTCATTCTTTCGCAACGAGCCGTAAGTCGGCTTAAGGCCAAGCGTGCCAATGAAAGCGAAATTGCAGAGGAGACTCGCGAGTTAGTCGCGGATCTGGCCGATCTTGCCGATTGTTATAGAGGGACGTCGAAATTTCAGCAAGCGTCGACAACCTATCATAAGGGTTTGACGCTTTTGGACCGACTCGGCAAGGAAAACACGTTGCAGCGGGCTGAACTTGAGTCTGAACTGGCAGACGTCTACACGGTGCTAGGAAGGTATCAAGAAGCCGAAAAACTGTACGAAAAGTCGATGGCGCGCCTGGCCGAAAAGAAAAACGACCCTAAGGTTGATAAGCGTAGTTTCGAGGCGGTTTCTATCGATACGCTTCAGGACTACGCAATGCTTTTGCGCAGCACCAATCGAGTTAAGCAAGGAGACGAGCTTTTGTCAGAGATGAGAAAAATGCTCGGCTTGCCGGACAATCCTGCCACCATACGTGATGCACATGCATTTGACGAGCCTAAAAAGCTACCAGAGGCTGGCCAATAACCCAGAGGGTATCGCCAGCCGGTAGGTTTGCCTTCGGGCAGTAGCCTTCGGCTGCGAACCAAGTGCAGCCGCGCATTTGCTAAATGCGATGCTTTACTTGATTCGCTTATACGCCGTTGTTCGATCGCTCATTATGGTTCGATGGAAAAACGAAGTATCGTTTGTTTTTGGTTTTTGGTTTAGTCGGCTCCGGTGTTTCGTCAACGCCTTCGTACTGCTAATTTAGCAAAATGGCAGACAAAACTTGACAACCTTTATTTATCCCTAACGTTTTACAGAATTCCGGCGCCCGTCTGCGTTCCAAGCCCTCAGTGTAGAGCTTCTAGAAAAAAGTCCGTTAACGGACTTTTTTCTAGAAGCAAATGCCCGACTATAATTTTGTTTTGCGAGAAGTAAATTGATTTATCTGTTGATATTTCTGGGAGCCGGGCTCGGCGGAATTCTTCGGTTTTTGTGCAGCACTCTCGTGCACAAGGCGACTGGCAATTGGATGTTTCCACTGGGCACGCTTGTGGTTAACATGGTCGGCTGTCTGGTAATTGGATATTTGATGCAACTCTCTGAGTCCAGAGGTGTCTTGCAGGGTGAATGGCGTCTGTTTGTGTTTGTAGGGCTATT
>CAZBOX010000371.1:0-4982 GCA_964493595.1 uncultured Candidatus Obscuribacterales bacterium
AAAACAGTCAGTCACACGGCATCCCTGCCAGCGTAATTCTGCAGCCACATCCGGCTATACGCCAGTTGCCCGTCAATCATCAGCCTCCGGTGCACACTTCTGGCTACCAGACGCACGCCGGGCATCCGCTCAACTCCTATGTACGTCCGGTGCAAGCTCACGCTATTCCTCAAATTCCCAATACCGCCGGTCAGCCGATTGCTACGACTGCGCCTCTCGCCGGAAGCGCGCGACCGCTTCAACCAGCGAAACCGCAGGAGAAGGAAAAAGGTACTTTCATTGCTTTAGTCGACGAGACAGGAGCTTCTGTTGCGCCATCAGCCGTAGTATCACAAGACGGCAAATTCTATTTCCTCGGTCCCAAGCACTTGTGGTCGCTGGAGTGGTCTCAACCAGCCGCTGGGCAGCCACGCAAAGCATTTCTCAAAGCCTGCCACCCGCCCGAAAAAATCGAAAAAATTCCGGTGCAGGAATTCAACAATATGATTTCTGTGCCGCCGAGAAAATCGCTGGTGATTCTCTCGAAAGCCGGAGATTTATTTGAGTATTTCACCCAGACCGGTGCCTGGCATCAGTACCGCGCAAACCTCTGGCTGACAGGCTCTCCCGATCCTGATTATGTAGATCTCGCCTTCAACGGCAAAGACATTATCCTCATCGATCCCGAGCGCAACAATATCCACGTTTGCCCTCCGAATTCCAGATATCTGACGCCCTATTTCCGAGAAGTAATGCCGTGGCAGGTGCGACGTGGCGATTACTATGTAGGCGACGGCATTGGCATCGCTTATGACGGGCTTACATATTTACTGCGCAAGCACGGCGGTGTCACTAAATTTAGTGGCAATTCAAAAGGCAATGTTCGCCAATTGAAATTTGCCTACAACGCACCAGGCAAAGCGCGCCTGAGACCATCGAGAATTATCACAGCGGCGAATTCGCCTCTATTTATAGTCGAGCGTGAAAACAATCGGGTTCTGGCAATCGACAAGAAGACCGGACAAACAAAACAATACATTTTCTCGAAAGGAAGTGATTTAAGAGGTCTTGCTCCGATAAAGGACGGTTTTGTAGTTGTAAATGGCGATCGACTGGTGACACGCCGCCTAGATTCATCCGACTCGGGCAATACAGAGATTCATCCACGCTCATTCGATCAACGATTGGACGGCATCGGCATTCCTGTTCCGGGCGGACAATTGCCTTCGCACCTTGGGGTTTTTCCTGGCGCCAGGCGGCTCTACAGGTACGGCATTCATGCCGGGGTGGATTTCTTCAACGGCGGCGGCAATAAGGTTGTAATGGGCACGCCGGCAAGAGCAGCAGACCGGGGAAAAATTATTCGCATCGACCAGAATTTTAAGGACATGGATGCGCCGACCTTCAACCGCGTAATGAGCCAGTGCGCCAGGGATCACACCACTTCCGACCATAACGAGGACCTCTTTAGAGGTTGCCAGGTCTGGATTGATCATGGCAACCGGATGGTGACGAGGTATGCGCATTTAGATAGAATCAATGCCAAACTCAAAAAGGATATGTTCGTCAACAGAGGAGACACTGTCGGGTTCATTGGCGTATCTGGCACAGGGCAAAATCTACCGGGCAAAGCTAAATACCCGCACCTGCATTTCGAAATCTGGCTGGATGGACATTACGTCGGATACGGATTGACACCAGGCGAAACTTTGGGATTGTACGAAGACATCTTCGGGCGTTAGATAAAGGGGCAAAATCAGCGTGATTACAAGTAAAAGCAAAACTGCGCTTTCCGTTTGTTTGGCAGTTTCAGTGTCGTTGTTGACCTTCTGTCAACAGGCGGACGCAAAGTCCAAATCATCAGGCTACCGCTCTGCCAATCGGCAAATAGCAGCTCTGCCCTTTTTCAAGAAAGACAGTGATAAAGGAGCTGACGCGAAGAAAAAACCTGCAGACAAGTCCCCGGACGCCGACGAAAAAGCTGATAAGAGCAAAACAGAAAAAGTAAGCCCCCCTGCTGTGACGAAGGGCGAGAAGAAAAAAGGCAAAGAGACAGCAGAGTCTAAAGATGCAGCAACTGCCAAGAAAGCCGACAAACCGGCGACAGAAGCCAAATCAGAAGCGCCGGCTAAAGTAGAAACAGCTGCCGAAAAGTCCGAAGGAAAAGCGGAAGCAGCAGAAGAGAAAGCTCCTGCTTTCGCTCCGGATGCATCACTTATTAGCGTGCTCAAAGACCTTTCCAAAGCTCTGAAAGACCCTGAACAAGTTCAAAAACTGACCGAAGACGCCAATCAGCAAGCGGTGATGGCTCAAGCGCAAAACATTTTGTCGCGAGCCCTGGACAATTCTGAACTGACCTTCAATCGCATCATCTCGGCCGACGAAGAACGCCAGTTCGCCAAAACGCTGTCTCCTGAGTCCTGGGCTTCCGGAGAGATTAATTTCGGCGATGGAACTGGCTCGCTATCGGCAGTCTGGGCAAAGAGAGTAAACGGGCTGCTCAACTTGACTGTCGCTGGAAAGTGCAAAGACAAGACGGCACCCAATGGCAAGAAAATCGGTAATTTCGTAGTGGTGATCACCGGACGTTCGCCTATTGAAGCCGGCTTCGACATACAAACTCAATCCAATGTCAACTTCTGGTTGGGTCAACTAGCCTCAGCAACAATTGATTCAGATTGCTTGAGCGAGGCGAGCGCGGAAAGCAATTCTGCTGCTGAGGAGAACGTAAAAAAAAAGTCTCTAGCGGCGCTGCCGATTCTGGTAACTGATCGCGTCGTCGCATACAAAAGAGAACTTACGGCATACGAAGCCCGGAAGAACCAGTTGCTCGCGCAGAAAGCCGAAGAAGAGAAACGAGCAAGTGATGAAAGAGCTCAGCTGACTGCACAGGCAATTGCCGAGGCGACTGCGAAAGTCCTGAAAGAGTCGACGAATAGATCTCTGACAAAGGATGAGACTTTGAAAGGAGATGCAGACGATTCGGACGATGCCAGCGACTTGTCTAAAGATGACGAATCAAAATCTGGCGGCGGCAAACCGGCAAACACAAAAACATCAATCGACAAAGCCAGCAACGTGAAGGCTGGCGATGCCAATGCTGCTGATGCAAAAACTGGCAGTGGAAGGTCCGCCGATGACAAATCAGCCGATGCCAGACCTGGCGAAACGAAACCAGGCAGTGCAAAAGCGGGTGATGAAAGACCAAGTATCGCCAAGACAGAATCAGCCGTAAAAGAATATGTAGAAAAAGGCGCCATCAACCCGGTTTCGGCAGGACGGACAAAACCGGAAGCGCCGGATATCGACAGCCGCGCCTGGAGTTCACCAGCCGACAAAATAGCGATAAGTTCTACGGGCAGCTCTTCTGGCTCGAATCGCTCCAATACTAACCGCCTGCCAGGTCAGAGCAGCACTTTGCCGTCCTCAAATCAGTCAGTTTGGGAAAGTCCTGCTGGTTCGCCGCAATCACGGCAGGCCAGTTTGGCAGCCACAATTGTTGTGCCGGATAAGGCGATTGCAGGGCAGTTTCTCACCACTTCGATCATCGACAAAGATAAAAATGGAGAACCAACGGTCGAGCTGAGTTTCAACGGTGCTGCGCTGGCAACAGATAGTCGCGGGCAAGCACTGTATATGGTGCCGGAAGATGCGACACCGGGGCGTTCTCTGAATGTCTGCCTGGCCTCGAGACCTGAACTGGCCAATAACCTCATCGACATTCTCCAGCCTTTGACCACAGCATACGAAGCACAGGCACCGAAGATCGAAAGAATAAGTTCCATGGTGGCGCCGAAGTCGATGCTTGTCATTGAAGGGCATAATTTTGACGGGCACGCCGACCATAATCGGATTCTCATTGACGGCTTGCAGGAGGCCCGCATTATCGCGGCTTCTCCAGTACAATTGAAAGCTATACTCCCAGCCGGTATTCGTCCCGGCAATCACTCTTTCTGCGTCGGCACATCCGGTATGCGCAGCAACTCCGCAACTGTCGACGTAATTGCAGCCGAAGTGCAGCAAGATCCAAAAGAACTCGGCCGAGACAATCTCTCAAAACTGGTTGTGAAGGTTCTGGGAACCAGCAATCGGGTCAACGTAAGAGTGACGAACAATACTCCAGACGTGCTGAAGATCCAACGCGGAAATGAAATGCTTGTCACCACTCCTGGTGGCGCAAACAATTCAGTCGTCGTAGGTGTTCAGAGGTTGAAAAAAGGCGCCTACAACGTTGAAGCAGTCATCGAGCAGTAGCAATCGAAACCACCGGCACATGCCGGCTTTCGCGTGCGCAGTTCTGACCGCTTTCACGTCGATATCGTGCCTGATGCTGCCGCAACCAGCATTAGCCGAGACGAAACCCAAGTCGCCTTCGGAAATAGTCAATGATGCATATTCTCTCTTGCTGAATCGCAAACCCGCTTCTGCCGACCAATTATATTGGACCAATCGACTGAAAACATTCTCTCCTTTTGCGGTTGTCGATTTGTATGACGGTTTGACGCGCTTACCGGAATACCGTCGGCGTTTTGCCGGTATGACAGAGAAAGCCCAGATTGCACTGATGTATAAAACCTTGTTGTACAAGAATTCGGTCGATCCGGACAGCGAAAAGAAGTGGCTCGATTACTACAAGAAAGCAGCGGCCAATGCGGCTGCAGACAAAGCAGGAGCGACAGGACTTTCCGACACTATAGAAGCGATTGTTTCGTCAGCTGACCACGTGATGGGAGTGTACAAGGCGGCAGGACTCTCCACACAGCAAGAGTTTGATGCGGTGCGTGCGGCCGAAAGACTATCGACAAAGGATAAAGTCAAAGCAACAGAGGCATACAGAAGAATTATCAGAACGACCCGGGTGCCGGAAACCTATTTCTTCCTGGCGCGAGTGCAGTCAGGTTACGATACAAAATCATGCATAGAGACTCTGCAAGGAGAATTGGACCGTTTTGCCGAAGACTCACTGGCAGAGCTTCGACTCTCCGCTCTTATGCATAATACGG
>CAZBOX010000372.1:0-4894 GCA_964493595.1 uncultured Candidatus Obscuribacterales bacterium
AGCGCGCTAGTATTAATCTACGTGAGTTCAGCACAAATTAGGGAAATGTCTTAAAAGTCAACCAGGCGTGGGTTTTGAAAAACTTTACGCCACAGGAACAATAGACCGATTAGCCAATCTTGTGGCATAGATTCATTGCCAGACTTCAAATAGGCACAAATCAAAGAGGCATTCAAAATGTTCGAATCGCGTACAAGAAAAGCGGCGTTGGCTGTTGCAATTGTAGGTGCTCTCATGATGGGTCTCATCAGCGCGGACGGCAAAGAGCAGATAGCGAAATTGACTGTCAGCAGCACCGCATTTAGTGCCAACAAAGCAATTCCAAAGCAATATACGGGAGACGGCAAAGATGTTTCACCGCAACTGAAATGGTCTCCTGGTCCAAGCGGGACAAAATATTATGCGCTTTCTGTTGAAGATCCGGATGCGCCGGGAGGAACGTGGTGGCACTGGATTCTTTTCAATATCCCAGCAAACGTCACCCAGTTGAACGAAGCCGTCAGCAAAAGCAAAGCAATTCCTGCCGGGGCTGGTGAAGGGAAAAATGACTTCGACAAAATCGGCTATAACGGTCCGATGCCGCCAAAAGGGCAAAACCACCACTATCACTTCAAAGTGGTAGCCTTGAGCAATAAGCTCAACCTCAATCCAGGCTGCTCAAAACAGCAGTACGAAGCTGCCATAAAAGGGCATATTACCGGACAAGGAGACCTGATTGGGACTTACTCTCATTGAAAGATCCTGAACTAGACTACTCGTACATCGCTCATCCTAGCCAGTGCGGATATCTGCCTGCCGAAACGTGGCAGTTGAAATACGCGCTTGTGAAAAACCTCACGCCCGAGAAATATTGGGAATTAATCAACACCGGCTGGCGGCGCTTCGGACACGTCCTATTTCGTCCGGCGTGCCCGTCTTGCAACGCATGCCAGCCGATCCGCGTACTGTCTCAGCAATATCAACCCAACAGAAGCCAACGTCGACTAATCAAGCAGAATGAGAATTCGGTGATTCTGAAAGTCCAGCAACCAGAATTGAACGAAGAAAAGCTCGCTCTGTACATGCGACATCATCAAGATCACTCGCAAACAAAAGGATGGCCGGCGCCCTCAATGCTCGGCGGCGTTGAGCATATTTCTTCAATAATTGACGGACCTTTTCCAGTGGAAGAATGGTGCTATTACATTGATGAAAGGCTTGTCTCTGTGAGCTATATGGATGTGCTCAAAGACGGCTTCTCCGGGATTTATTTCTTTTGGGATCCGGAGTACAGGAATTACCAGCTTGGAACCTGGATTTTGGTAACCATGATAAAACGCGCAGCAGCTCTAGGTTTACCCTATGCATACCTGGGCTATTTCGTAAAAGGTTGTCGCTCTATGGAATACAAAGGGCATTACACACCGTCGGAAATTCTCTATCCTGACGGCAATTGGCGCATTGTCGATCCCATGAATCAGGTACTGTAAAACCAAATATAGACACAGCCGACGTAGAGACGAGAAAGGGCGAGTTTCACCTTTCTTCGTTCATGTTTCACTCATGTCAGGTTGCGAGCTTACCCTGAAAAGACTATCCCCAACGGCAACAGAAAGCGTTGCAATAGTTTCCCAAAGCGGTCATGCCGCTATGGGCTATCGATTCTATGAGGTAAATCCGCATGAGCGAAAACAACCACCCGGGAGATCAGAGCGCGCAACGGCGCCGCGACGTTGCGGAAAACGACGCAACACGAGTTGAGCAGACCGCAAGACAGGCTTTTCAACAAGAAGCTACTGACTTGAGAGGACGAACTTGCTCAATCCAGCCGGAGCAAGGCATGGTGCCAACTCTAAATCCAGGACAGAGGACAGCGGGATGCAATTATGAAAGCCTGGCTGCAATTGCAGAACGTACAGGCGTCTTGGAAGTAGGAGATATTTGGAATGAGATGACTAGAAGCAGTGTCCATATTAGGCTGAGAGACGAGAGAGGTGGACGCGCTACGGGCAGCGGAGTAGTCATCGGCGAGCACAATAATCAGTGCGTTGTCCTCACGGCGGCACATGTCTCATCTCCCAATCAATTTTTCCCTGGTGGGGCCTCGGAGGTTACAAGTCGCGGCGTTGTAATGCCGAACGGAAGAACATACCCCGCTGAAGTGAGATTTCGTGATGTCCGAACCGACAGAGCAGTAATGACTGTAAGAACAGGCGATGATACCAGCGCGATTTGTCATCCGGCAAGATTCGCAGAGGACACTTCCAGGCGCGGTCCGGCATTCGTGGGCGGCTTCCCTCTTGGTTCTCGCAGCCAATACCTGTCGCCTGGTGAAAGTCTGGGCATCCGGCGAACGCTCGTGCAGCCAGGATCATCTGAAAGAAATCCTCGAGAGATATTTTTGATTGCTCAGACACATGCAGGCAATTCGGGTGCACAAATACGCAATGCCAGGAATGAAGTATTCGGGATTCTGTCGAGAGAGCATCTTCCTCACGAAGATCGGCGGCCGACTAACGTCATCTCAGTAGCGCAGCCGGTTTCCGCCAGACAGGTGGAAAACTACATGCGCATATTGAGAAGCCAGAGATAGCAGATTTGATCTTACTAGGATGCGCACGCGAGCCAGGAGTTCTAGTTGCCCGGTATCAAGTATTGAACGCGATCACTTGCGGCACGAAGTGTTTTAACACTGCTTTTCAGCGAGACGGCAGACTTTTTCACGGCTGCATTGTCCGGTTGATCGTTTGAAAGTTGCTCCAACAGTTGATCGAGCGCGCCGCGAAACGAGGCGGTAGCATCATTCCATTGTTTGCCTATACTTTCGGCATCCGATGAGCTTGCTGCAGCTACTGCGCCGGCACCACCTGCGCCACCAGACTTCGACTTGGCATTCTCAATGGCTCCGTTTATCGGCCCAAGGGCATACTGCAAAACCTCCAGGTCGGTACAAGTAGAAAGGAGTGTCTCTCTTGTCCCGGCAATCCAGCCATCGCCCTGAGCTACTTGGGTTGGTACCTGATCGCAGATGATAGAAATCTGCGTAATCACGCGCTCGATGTCCTTGCAGGTAGCCGCATCAATCGGGCGGTTCGGCGAAGCCTGGAGCGCCCCCAGACCAGAATCAGGAGATAGAGATACATTATTCAGTGATTTAGACTCGCCATCACTGCCAAAAGTAAACATGCTGTCTGATAGATCGTTGCGCTCTTCGATATTGTTGAATTGAAGAGTAGAAAAGAGTTTGCTGCTGTTGAAGATATTCCATTCCGAGGGAAGCTTGGAGCGTGAATCAACAGCTATGCGATGTTCGACATCGCCGTCGCTTTCCAGAATCTCGACAATTGCCGGTCTGCCTGAGCCCGGACCAAGGGCTAAACAACGAAGATCACCCTTGGCTATCTTCGCAACACCGCTTATGAGACTATCAAGATCCGACTGCATAATGCTGAAACCGTTTGCAGTTTTGAGTATTTTCGAATCTGGCGAAAGGGTAACTTTTATTCCTTTAAACATGCCGCCCATACGCCCGCGAATTTTTCCATCCGCCTGCTTCACCACCACAGCACCGCTGCGGGAGCCACTTTTGATCACTTCAAAACGCACTAGATTTGGATTTTTAAAATAGAGTTTTCCTATCTCCGTGACCTTCTTATCTCCAACATAAGTTGTAAGCACACTGTCATAGCTATAACCTTTCAAGCGGTGAACGCGCTCCAGCATGGACTGCAATTCGTCATGACCATCATTGCCTGAATTGACACACAAGCTCTGCGGCGAGAGAAGCAGCTCCTCTACTGCGGCTCCGGCAAAACTTGGCGGCACGGAAAGAAGAGCAAAAGCGACCGACAAAATCACCGGCTGCCAGCCACGCATTCTCAGTCTGATTCCACGGCAATGCATTATCGACTCCAATATCCAGAAGGCCTTCGGCATTCGGCGCCAAACCCACGGTTAAGGATAGAGCATCTTAGTTCGACACGACGCCCAAGTCTCTCGCACTTTACGAGCCGTCCGCCCAAACTTTGAAGAATGTCTTGCCATTACAAGGCTGAGCGCGTTCGAGATAGTAAGATCATGTTCCTTCATCATAGGAGCAAAAATATGACACCAGTCGACTCGGTCAGCAAGAAAGGCGCCCACGTGGAAACCAGTTACCGTATTGACAATGTCAAATTACTTGAATGGGTCGCCGAAGCTGAAGTCCTTTGCCAACCGGACCGCGTTTACTGGTGCGATGGCAGCGAAGAGGAATACAACCGCCTTTGCCAGGAGATGGTAGACGCCGGTACTTTCATCCGCCTCAATCAGGAAAAGCGCCCCAATAGCTACCTTGCCCGCTCCGCACCTTCCGACGTAGCTCGCGTCGAGGACCGCACCTTCGTCTGTACGACCAGAAAGGAAGAAGCCGGGCCGAACAATAATTGGATGGAGCCCGAAACGGCAAAGATCATTTTGAAGGACTTTTTCAAGGGTTCGATGCGCGGACGCACGATGTACGTGGTGCCTTTCAGCATGGGACCTCTCGGTTCGCCTCTTGCACAGATCGGCGTAGAAATAACCGATTCGCCATACGTCGTTGTCAACATGAAGCACATGACGCGCATGGGCAAGAAAGTCGTCGAGCTCTTGGGTACTGAAGGTTCTTTCGTCCCCTGCATGCACAGTGTCGGACATCCGCTCGACCCGGGTGAAAAGGATGTAGCGTGGCCGTGCAATCCCGAACACAAGTACATCTGCCATTTCCCGGAGACCAAAGAAATCTGGTCCTATGGTTCAGGTTATGGCGGAAACGCCCTGCTCGGCAAGAAGTGCCTGGCTTTGAGAATCGCTTCCTCCCTGGGCAAGAAAGAAGGATGGCTGGCAGAGCACATGCTCATTTTGGGCGTTGAAAGCCCAGAAGGTAAAAAGAGCT
>CAZBOX010000373.1:0-4887 GCA_964493595.1 uncultured Candidatus Obscuribacterales bacterium
ACCATCTTCAATCGCTCCGGCGTCACTCTTTCAAAAGTGGGGAAGCGAGAAGAAAGGCAAGCAGACTGAGGCTTGTCCCATGCGGGCAAACCTGCTCTATGCGCCAATTCGCGTATTTCTTCCTTGGTCAATTCAGCCTCTTGCAGAGGACTGATGACTTTGTACTCACTGGCTGCGCGCTGACCGGGGCGAACATCTGACAGATCAGCTATGTTTGCACCATATGCGAGATTCGCATATCCTTCACGTTTAGCCAGAGCGTCCAGGGCTTCAAAAAGCGCGCCTTTACAGAAATAGCAACGCTGACCATCATTCTTTCTGTAGTCCGGATTGTCCACTTCGGCAGTGGCGACCTCTACTAAATCCCAGCCGAACTTTTCTGCCTGGGCGCGAGCGTCTTCCAATTCGTCATGGGCCAGGCTTGGCGAAACAGCAATGACAATACGGGCTTTTGTGCCCAGCAACCGGCGAGCATAATATGCGACGAGCGAACTATCCACGCCGCCGGAATACGCGACAACCACGCTTTCCAGTCGAGACAAAGCAGCAATAAGCTTGGCTTCGCGCTGCGCCAGGAGGCTTTCAGTTGTTGCAATCATGACCGACTAGACCAGGCTGTGTTCGCTGAGGGTGCCGCCAAGAACGGAATTCAATTGCGTACGCACGGATGCTTCATCGTCAGAACGCGCTGCAGCGACCATGCTGTCGATATTCTTGTAGAGCTGATCGTGGTCGATTTTGACAGGCTGGCCAACAAAGATTTTTTCATAAGTCGTCTTGGTCAATCCTTCCTCTGCCGTGAGCAGCTCCTCATGCAGCTTTTCACCAGGGCGCAAGCCCACGACTTCCACTTTGATGTCTTGATTCGGGCGCAATCCGGAGAAGCGAATCAAGTCGTAAGCAAGATCGATAATGCGCACAGGTTTGCCCATATCGAGCACATAGATCTCTCCGCCAGAGGCCAGTGCTCCAGCCTGAAGAATGAGTTGCACTGATTCGGGTATCAACATGAAATAACGAGTCGCATCCGCATGCGTCACAGTCACTGGTCCGCCCTGGGCAATTTGCTGTTTCCAGAGAGGAATGACCGACCCGCGGCTGGCAAGGACATTGCCGAATCTGACCGAGGCAAAGCGTGTTTCAGATCTGGTGTTGAGGCTCTGCACAATCATCTCGGCCATGCGCTTCGTTGCACCCATGACGGATGAGGGATTGACCGCCTTGTCGGAAGAGACCAGTACGAATGTCTCGACATTGCAGCGGTGTGCCAGTTCCGCCAGAATCTGCGTGCCACGGACATTATTAGTGATTGCTTCCGAAACGTTTTCTTCCATGAGCGGCACATGCTTGTGGGCGGCGGCATGGAAGACTACGGCAGGCTTATGACGCTCGAAAATGGCTTGCATGCGTTCGTTGTCGCGAACATCAGCAATGATTGGAACGATTTCGACCGGCTCGGGGCGTTTCTTCAGCTCCTGGTGAATGGCAAATATAGAGTTTTCCCCGCGCCCGAGCAGAAGAATTTTTGCCGGTTGAAACTTGAGAATCTGCCGACACAATTCGCTGCCAATCGAGCCACCTGCTCCTGTGACGAGGACACAGCGACCTTCGATATAAGAAGTAATGGCCGCGGAGTCCATATGAACAGGTTCACGACCGAGCAAATCCTCGAGAGATACTTCTCTCAATTGACTTACCGACACACGGCCATCAATCAGTTCGAACAGGCCAGGCAAGATACGCGGTTCTACTTCCGCCTCGCGGCAGATATCCACGATTCGGCGGATTTCATGCGGTGGTGCGGATGGCATGGCAATGATAACTTGATCTACAAAGAGGTTTTCCGCCAGATTGCGCAATTCTTTGGTGGTACCAAATACAGTGATATTGCCGATGCGTTTTTTCAACTTCATCGGATCGTCATCTACCATCCCGACAACATCAACACCGAGGTCGGAGCGATTGGCAAGTTCTTTCAGCACCATCTGTCCGGCATCACCGGCACCGACGAGCAGTGCACGTTTGCGAACAGGCTGACGCCAGTGTCGTCTTTGCTTGTGCTCTGTTTGCAGACGGCGCAAAACGCGGCTGGCGCACAAGAGCAAGAAGCATAATCCAGCATCGATGGCGATGATGCCGTAGGAGAGCTGGCTGCCTTCGATCGAAGTGAAGCCGAGTGCACGCGCTATCGTTAAAATCGTCGTCACGGTGAGGACTGAGCATCCCAGCTCCATCACCTCGGTCAATCCGGTGTAGCGCCACAAACGACGGTAGGTCCCGAATCCCCAATTGGAGAGCAGACGCAGAGAGACGATTACGGGCGCGAATATCAGCAGCTGATGGAAGAAGTGGCTGTTGAGGTGCCCGTCGAAGCGGATCAGAAAAGCGCCGGCGAAAGCCAGAAATGCCAAAAGACCATCAAAAAAGACCTGCATGACACGCTTCCACCGGATCATCTCCAGAATCTCGGAGACGACAGTGGGGTTGAGTTGCTGGTTAAGGTCAGTCGACGCAATCGACGATTGCGAGACCTTCTCTTCTGCTTCCTGTGTTACAGCACGATCGATCTGTGACTGGACCACCAAATAATCCTCTAGATCAGCACCGGTCAGGCATTTCGGACTTGTTCGAACTTCTAGTCGAATGCTGAGGACGGACGCCAAGACCAAGGTGATAGTTTACCTCGACAACTTCGCGCGCGTGTTATTAGAAGCTCACCTTATAAATGACCGCACTGATTGCTTAAACGAATCTCAGAACCAAGCCTGTGCAAGCATACAAAAAAGCGCCTTCTCGAACTTGGAGTCTTCTCCTATGCCTCGATTGGCGCCTTTTCTTAGTTTGACTTAACAAGGTAACAGACCGAAACCCACGGTTTAGAGGTTCCGAATCTTCATCTTGCCCTTGTCCTTATTGACCCAGTCGCGGACTTGCTCGTAGGGCAGGCCTAAAGCCTTCGAAGTACCCATCAGAGCTTGCTCGTGCGGTACGTCGATGGCAATCAGCTTGCGATAGTGGTGGAGCACGCCCAACTTCATAGGAGCATCCTGAACGTTGCCTGTCGCCGAAGACAACAACATGTAGGCCATGCCATATCCAATTCCGAAACTGATGGCGGTAGCAACGAGGTCAAATGTTTCGTAGCCAGGGTAGAGCACCTGGCAGAGGAAATGGAAGGCGATCTGTACAACGACGAAAGCGCCCACGAAAATCATGGGATTTTTGATGTAGTGGTCTCGAACGTCCTTCTTCTCCTCGGTGTCGAAAATTTGGTGGCGATTTTTCGGCATCCAGCTCTTTAGTCTCTGCTTTTCCGGTGGAAGCACCAGATAGGCGCCCATCAGAGCACTGCAGACAAAAAGCGGACCGACATAGATCGTCTCGCTGCCCTTGCCGGAATTGAGCAACGCGACCGCGACCCACGGAACAGTCAAACCCAACAAAACCAGCAGCCCGAGGCGGCCCGGACCCATCTTGCCTTCGATATGACCGCCGAAGACCCAGATGAAGTAAGCGCTGAAGAAGAGCTGAACATAATGCAGGCTGGCAAAATTGGCATACATCATGTTGAAGATCTTGCCCCAGTTGCTTGATTGGAAGGCAAGGACTGCGTCATCAGCCCGGAAGCCGTGCCCAGTCATCTCGAAGAAACGGTCGTTGGCAGTCATCGAGCTCATGTAATACACAAACATCAAGCCCATCAAAAGGCTGACGGTTACTAGTGGAAAACCAGAAGCCGACTCAATCTGGGCTCTACCTTGTGGTTGGGGTTGATTCATACGCTCTTCCTAAAGGTTCTAGCTGAAGAAGTACTGTCTTATGACTAATTACCTCAAACGGGCTTGCGCCAATCGGCCGGAGCATTAACTCGGTCAGGTCGGTCGCAGGAAGACGACATAGAACACGCCCGAATCGGGGATTATCTGTTTAGCCGGGGATTTATCAGCCCCTGCTCCGTCTACTGCCTGTTTTGCACAACTTCCGAGGAAGGTAAGAAGCTGCGCCGAGGTTCTTGTCAGTAAAGCTGTGCCTTACCTTTTCTCAAATTACCACGTTAACAAGCTTGTCGGGCACGACAATCACTTTTTTCACCGAGCTTCCGTTGAGTTTGTCTTTCACCTTGTTGTCAGTCAAAGCTATCTCTTCAGCTTGCTGCTTATCGAGACCACGGCGGGCGGCAACTTTGTTGACGATTTTGCCGTTGACCTGGATGACAAGTTCGATCTCGTCATCAATTGTCAAAGCGTCTTCATAACCCGGCCAGGACTCTGTATGAATCGAACCGTTCTTGCCCTTGCGAGCCGGCAACATCTGGAAAAGCTCTTCCGAGATGTGTGGTGCCATGGGAGCAAGAAGCAAGAGCAAGTGACGGCAAGCGAATCCAAGCAAAGACTTCTCCGCATCAGAAAGCCCCTGCGGATTTTCCACCGCCTTTACGGAGCGGATGTAATCATTCAAACCATTGACCAATTCGAATAATCTGGCAATGGCGGTGTTGAATATATACCGCTCCGGCTGCAAGTCTTTTGTGACCGCCTTGATCGTTTTGTGAACCAACTTGAGCGCGGTTTTGCCGGTGTCGGGCAAGGAGTCGAAAGCAGGAGCGCTGTCATTTTGAGAAACAGCACCGGCTTCGATGAGATCACTGACCAGGCGCCATACACGACCGAGGAAACGATACTGTCCGACAGCTCCATCCTCGTTCCACTCGAGCTCTTGCTCGGGAGGCGCGGCAAAGAGAGTGAACAAGCGCGCCGAGTCAGCACCATACTTCTTGAAGAAATCAGTGGTGCCGACAACATTGCCGCGAGACTTGGACATCTTCTCGATGCGTCCGGACGCCGGCGAAAACTTAGTGACCATGCCCTGCGAGAGCAAATTCGTAAA
>CAZBOX010000374.1:0-4792 GCA_964493595.1 uncultured Candidatus Obscuribacterales bacterium
CCTAAACCGCCCGGATCGGTGTCGTGATTACCGGGACCAAAGCCAATAAATGCATTGAAACCGGTCAACAATCTCCCATTCAACTCAGGTACAGGGTTTACACCCGTGTCCAGGATGGCAATCGTGACCCCTTGCCCAGAATTGCTTGTACACCAGGCGTTCGGAACATTGAGAACAGCCAACTCGTACTGGCTGGGGAAAGCCGGATCGTCGACAAAGTTGCACTGCTCTTTCTTGTAAGTGAAATTCCTCTGGACCAGCGAGAAGTGCTCAACGTCCTTGACCATATTCTGGTAAGTCTCTTCAAGCTTGCCCTTTTCGGTTTTGATGACAAGGAATTCCTGATTGCCTACCTTTATTCTACGTTCGATTGTTCCTTTGACTTCTTGAATGGCGTCTCCGAGGTCTTCCTTAGTCGACCTGGGATTGGCAATGACAATTAATGTGTCGTCGCGCCAGCCGCCATCTCCTTTGGGAGGCATTTGTTTAATCGTGAGCGGGTAGGTGGATGCCGGATTTGCGGAATTGTCGGCGAGCGAAGCGGTCCAGAAGCCGGAGGTGCCGAATGTGCAGAGGAATAATCCCAGCAATGCCGTCGTTGCAAACCTTCTGGGACTTTTTTGCTTACTCACATGTCCTTCCTATCTGGCTAGCCAGAGAGCCTGTCCCCATAAAAAAGAATGCCCAATAATTTCTCAGTATATACAGTCACCAGGTCGGACAGTCTGCAGGAGGCGAGATTTTATCATTGCTAATCGGGGTGAAAACTTGGGTAAGCTAAGGTGATGGTCGCTTTTGTGGCGCATTCATTTAGAGATAGGATATGCCACTATATACGGTGAACAATATTTGAACTGGTCGGAACGATTCAATAAAGTTCTATCTAATTTACTACGAGCCTTTCCACTGTTCGTCTTGTCTCTGCTTTTTGCATGTTCCAGTGCTGTTTATTCTCAAGATGAAGATGATGAAATCGAGACTGAGATTGACTGGGCAGGACGCTTTACACATGTTGTCGATATAAGGACAGAAGCTCTGGCAAATTATCTGCGCAACAGTCGCAATTCTTTCGACAACTTGATATTGGCGCGCATCAATACTCGCTCGCCGGCTGAAAATAAGAGCAGCAAATACGAGGTGCTCTGGTACCGCAAAGGTGATCCAGTCGGCCTGCGACGTTTGGGTGGACTGTCATTTCGTGCTCCACAGAAAATCGCTCTGCATGTAATTCATGCCAATCAACCTGCCGGTGATGATGATGTTAAGGCTGCCGCCAACGTATGTTTGCGCCTCTATCTGGAACTATACGGTAAAGGCATGGCTCCGAGTGCGATCGTTGTACCGAGGCAGTCTTTCAATTCATTCGTGCAGCGTATGAACCAATTGAATTTCTATTCTGCAGAAGAGCCGGAACCAAATCAACCGGTTCGCAGTTCAATAGTACTCGCAGTGGAATCGGAGCCCCCAGCGCTCAGGCAGTTGCTCTTCTATTCCGGGCAGCGTTTCTAGATTTGATGAAACCTAGGCGCTGTGAAGTCTGCGAGTGGGACATACTTCCTCGAGAATCGTTTGAATCTCCTTGAGCAATCCGCCTAAACCTGTGCGCATCACAGCTGATACCATGACAGGATTCGGAACTTGAGCAGCGAGCCACTCGAGATCTTCTTTGCGCGCTTTGTCCGTTTTGTTTAAAACGGTGATGATAGGCTTGTCTACAGCTCCCAGTTCACTGAGTACATCGTAGACTGAGCTCATATGTTCCATGACGTTCGGGTGGCTTGCGTCCACCACGTGCAAAAGAACATCTGCCACAGCGACTTCTTCAAGAGTGGCTCTGAATGCCGCAATAAGAGAGGTGGGCAACTTTTTGATAAATCCGACCGTGTCTGTAAGTAAGACAGGAGAATGATCGGGAAGTGTTGTTCTTCGCGTTGCCGGATCGAGAGTCGCGAAAAGCTTGTCCTCAACTACCATGTCCGACTTGGCGAGTGCGTTCAAAAGCGTTGACTTGCCCGAGTTCGTATAGCCGGTCAGGGCGACTACAGGCAGATTTTCATCGGTTCGTTTGCGCCGCTGCGTATCGCGATAGCTCTTGATGCGTTGGGTTTCGCGCTCCAAAAAGGTAATGCGGTCTCGAATGCGACGCCTGTCGACTTCCAGTTTGGTTTCGCCGGGACCTCTCGTGCCGATACCGCCGCCCAATCTACTTAAGGCAGTGCCTTTACCGACCAGTCTGGGGAAAAGATACTTGAGCTGGGCAAGCTCGACCTGCAATTTGCCCTCTTTGGTCTGAGCTCTTTGAGCAAAGATGTCGAGAATAAGTTCCGTGCGGTCGATAACCTTAACAGCGACAATCTCTTCCAGATTTTGCTGTTGATTGGCGGAAAGCTCCTTGTCCACTATGACGATATTTGCTCCCATCTCTTGAACCAGGAGCGCCAATTCCTGGACTTTTCCTGAACCAAGGAAATATTTGGGATCGGGCTGCGAGCGTGATTGAGTCAGTCGACCGCAGACAGTTGCTCCGGCAGTCTTCGCCAGAAGAGACATTTCGTCGAGATCATCGTCGACTTGAAAGCCGTTTTGTCCTTCCGAAATCAACCCGACCAGAATGGCGCGTTCTTCTCCTTTTGCAACCTGCAATCCGGGAGCCTCGCGCCTGAATTCATTTTCGAGTGCCTGGATGAGTTCTTCAAAATCCTCTTCTTGCGCACGTCTTGCTGTCATCGGCGGGAAAAGCTTCCAGAGCTGTCCTTCAGAATCGCGCCCGGGCAGTATATGCGCTATATGCACAACATCGGCAAATCTAGTCTGTTCGCCTTTGGAGCGACTGAAGTCTCCATCCGTGTTGACCGTTATCTGGGCAATTGCATCAAGACGATTTTTCAGAAGACATTGCAGGTCTTCTTTTCGGAATGAAAGTTTTGCGGCTTGAGCAGCCTTAGAGTCCAAACTTGTATGAATGATCCTGTGGCCGCAGAGCCTGCCGGGACCGACTCTCACGCCTCTGAGCTCGGGCATATTAACTTCTGACGGATGTCCTAGAGTGACGTTGACGACCTGTCCACGCCTATTTACCACAACTGAGATTGGATGCCCGGTCGAATGTGATACTTCGGAGACGCTCTCAGCCAGGTCGATAGTCAGCAACTTACCGGCTGGAATTCTTTGCTGCAGGATACGGTTGAGTTGTTTAATCTCAGACTTCTTTAGTCCTTTAGCTTTACCAAGATCAAGTTTTCCGTGCAATCAGATACGCCCTCCTGAAAGCCCGCCAGTTGTTTTTTGTTGGAAATTTTGCAAAAGCTTACGCCACGTAGTAAGTCTCACACCCGAATCATACCCGTTCAGTGACAGATATTCACGGATATTTAATCTGACTGTGAGCAGCAAAACCGGCTGAGGGAGAGGCTGTCACCTCATGACTAGTGCGGCAACTCCACTGGCTGGCGGCTTTCGGTCGTTGTTGTCACTATCCCCTGCAAGAGACGATTTACAGAGTCGCAAAATTCGTCGGTTGATATTCCTGCGCCCGCGAGGTGTCGAGTCAGGCCTAGGGTGATCTTATTTATATCCGCATTTGCCAGACCTTTCTCGGTATATACGATCAGGGGTAGGAATTGATCTTCTCCTTGTCTCAATCCGGCAAGCACTTCAAAACAGCGTTCATTCGAAACTGACAGGTCAAGGACTATCATGTCTGGTTCGGTTTCTCTCACCATAGTCGAAAGCGATTGGTCTGATTCTTCGACTACGTGGAAGCCTTCTTCCAAAATGGTTTTTTTCAGCCTATTCGATTTGGCGGAATCGCCCTCGATCAAAAGAACTCTGCATTCTTCTGCGAGAACACCGGCTCTTTGTCCGACTTTTCTCAAGCGCGAACAATCGAACGGATTCCTTTGCATATCCAGAAGGACGGGATTGGCAATTCTGCCGGTCTCATCGTTCCATCCGCCCAAGACTATGATCGGTACCTCATTGGTCATCAATGCTCCGCCGGCATGTTTGATGATTTCCAGACCGCTTCCATCGGCAAGCTCAACATCGACGAGCACAATGTCCGGAAAAGTTTTATCGATTATGCGTTCAGCTTGAGCAAGAGTGGCGGCGCGAAGGAGATCGAATCCCGATTTCTGCAATAATTCCTTCAAGGGCTCGGTTACCTTTTCGTCATCGGCAACAAGCATCACTCTCAACCGGTGTGCTGTAAGTGCTTCGTCTGCAGCCGGCAAGCTCTCGCCAGTAGACAATTCGAACCAGAAAGTCGAGCCTTTTCCGGCTTCGGTTTCAACACCAATCTCGCCGCCGTGCTGCAGAATAATGGCTTTGGAAATGGCCAGTCCGAGCCCCGTGCCACCTTTTTTTCTTGTGTCTGATGAATCGAGTTGTTGAAATTTCGCAAATAATTTGTTCATTTGATCATCGCGAATTCCTGGACCCTGGTCGACTATCGCAAATCGGGCGCGCCCTATGGGTGTTTCTGAGACGATTATTTTGACTTCCTTTCCTTTTTCCGAGAACTTGATCGCGTTGGAGATCAAGTTGGTTAATACTTGAACGATGCGGTCGGGGTCGCAGTGCAGTGCTTCATTGAACTCGATATATTTAGTCAGCGTCACCCCGGCATCATCTGCCAAACCTCTGATGGCTTGAAAGGTCGTGTCGACAAGTGATTGAGGATTTGTCAATTGGGGCTTGAGCATCAGCTTGCCCGCCTCGATTTTTCTGAAATCAAGTATGTCGTTAATCAGGCGGATCAATCTGTCGCATTCACCACCGGCGATGCGCACCA
>CAZBOX010000375.1:0-4788 GCA_964493595.1 uncultured Candidatus Obscuribacterales bacterium
AAGTCGATCATCTGCGAATCTACATTATTGCGAATCTGCTCGCATTTCGCTTTCAGCGCTTCCTGTGCTTCTCCTGAAGCTACAACCAGGGCGGTGGACAATTCTCTGGTCTCTTCGTTCAGGCGCATCGTGTTGGTTTCGTGCGTTCTGCCCAGACCTTCAGTGACCGTAATTAGCGCGCTTTTCAGCGTCTCCGCGTGGTCTGCAGATGTTTTTTCGAAGTCACCCTTGAGATTTTGCTCTGTCTCTTTGCCGCGCGAATCGATTTCCCCGAGCACTCTTTCCATATCGCCGTCCAGCGCTTGCTCTGCCGCTTGTGCTGCCGCTTCCAGCGTTTTGTAATGTCCTTGCCCTTCGGCCTGCAGCTTTTGCATCTGCTGAGAAAATTGATTGTCTATGCCGGAAGCTCTCTGCATGTAAGTCTTGAAAAGCGCTCCGCTGAACTGCTTTTCATCGCCACGCGACTCCCAGAGGCAATGATCGAGTTTTTGCTGCAGAGAATTCATCACGAAGGTGCCGTGTGCTTTGAGATGCTTCGAAGCTGAGTTGTCTTGCTTCTCAATCTCCAGTTGCGACTCTTCGACGGACGCTTCGAATTCATCGGTGGCTGTTTCGGAAATGAAATTGGTGGACGCTTCGTGTGCGCGCTTCAATTCGACAATGGTTCCGCGCAATTTGTCGGCAACCACTTTCAAGTCTCCGTTCAGGACCTGGACATGCTTTTCGGTCTCGGCGATTTCTTCTTGCATGGAGTCCTTGATGCGCTGCACCGTAGCGTCCATGATTTTGCGCAAGTCGGCTTCGAACTCGGCAAAGCGCTCTTCCACTTTGCCCACAGCCTTCTCTTCGTCACTGCGTCTTTCCTCTGCGTGAGAGTCGACGAGTTGCTTCAGCTTCGCTTTCATTTCTGCTTCGAGCTCCGTCATCGACTTGGAGCCGCCGTCATAAACTTCTTGCAGATTCTTGCCGCCGAATGTCATCAATCACTCCTTACTTCTTTATCGCAAATCTCTTACGGTTGGCCGTACCATTTCCTAGTCGTCACCTTCCAGGGAGAGCATGGCGCTGCGATAAGCCTTAACTGCCAGAGCTGCCGCTTTTCCGCGCTCCGCGATTTGCGGCAATTCTATATTCAAGTCAGACAAACCATTATTGAAATTGCGAGTGACTCGATCCATTTCTTGGTTCATCGTTTTTACTTGTTTTTCCATCGCCTCGACGGCGGCGCTTTTTATGTTTTCGATGCGCTCGTGATACCCGGCGCTGGAGCGAGAATATTCACTTTCAATTTGTTCGACGTGACGCTGGAAAGACTTTATGACCTCGTCTCCGCGCGCCTGGAGCCGCGATGAAAGCAAAGTTCTCAATTCAGTCGTGGCTTGCGGTTTGCTACTGGAGGTCAAATTGCCCTCTTGAGCTAGAGCCGACTCGTAGCGAGAGAAAAGTCGGTCCATGCGGTCAAAATATTTCTTTTCCAGGCGCTTGAGCGAGCTATAGAAGAGTTTGTGACTGGCGGCAATCTTTGTAGATGCATCACCAGAAATATGTTCTATCTCTTCTCTTACTTCCTGCGCCTTGCGGTCGAGCTTGGTTTTGTGCACGCCCTCCTGGACCTCTCTGTCAGCTTTCAGCTGCTCCGAGAAACCACTCTGAATCTCTTCCAGCGCGCGGCTGTATTCTTTGAGGTTGGCAAAAAGACGGTCTCGTCCTCTTTCGGAAGCAGCGTCTACCTTTTGGCGTCCCTCATGGGCTTTGTCCTTGAGCTCGTCGCCCGCGGCGGTTACGGCATCCGTAAGAGTGGAAATCACAGTTTGGATCTTGGTTTCGAACTGGCGATTGTGCTCGTCCAGCTTGTCTTCGACGGCGTGCTTCGACTCCTCGACGACCGCTGCAATGCCTCGATCAAATTCATCGGCACGCTCAGAAATTACCTTTTCGAGGCCTGCTTCGGATTCCTCTATTTTGTCTTTGCTGGCGCGTCCGATTTCTTTTACGACTTCAAGTCTGGCATCGACAATCTCGTGCAGTATAGGCTTCGGCTCGCTCATATAGGCCTTCAGTTCGGCTACCTGCTCTTCTACGAGCCGATTGATGGAGTCGGTCGCCTGCTGGGCTTTGGCGTTTACTTGCTGGCGTATTTCTTTGGCGGTGGAGGTCAGGGTCTCGAGCTCTGTTCGCTCAAACTCCATGAGTCGCTCGATGAACTCTTCCTTCTTGTTGGAAAGGTCGTCCACGTGACCGTCGAGCAGATTGCCCGACTGTTCGAAAAATTTCTTCAAGCGCCCTGCCAGAGCTTTTTCCAACCCTTCGGAGTGCTCTCTTACCTGCGAAAGGCAGTCGCCAACCGTCGCTTCCAGCTCTTTACTGGCTTTGTCCAGTGCCTCGATCATCAAATTCGCCGCTGAGCCAAAGTTTTCGGACTTGCCGGCCTCTTCGCTAGACATGCATGCTCCTTCCCGAAAGGATTTCCAAGGGCTTACCCGCCCAAACGCCTAGAAGGTTATGCCCCCTTTGAAAAATGACTAAGCATTTCTATAAACAAAGCTATGGCTGATAATTTCAGCCTTTTTTAGGGCAGGGACCCAGCCCTAACTATAACCGCTTGGCTGAGTGGCTGGGGCTTACTCGCGCAGTGTTTACGCACTTGTTTCCTTCCGCCGAATATCAGCCAGATGAGCATTTAATGTGGGCGGGTAGTATGGCTTTGATAGTTTTTTCAGACTTTTGCAGTCCTGAAAGACTTTTGGTGTCTCTTGAAAACCGGGCGAGTGCTGGCAAAGCTTTGGGCGGTGGCAAATGTTCCATCGCGTACAGCTGCTGATAATTTTTTTGCTCCCGGCGCTGGACAGGTATCCGCCGCGTTCATTGCACCATATACGATGGCAGATATTTCCGAAACTCAAATCGAATTTCGGTACTGCCACCATAATCGGTGGCGAATTTTCGAACTACCAGCTTTACTTGCCGGCTTTTTCCATGTCGCGTGCAGCTTTGCGCTCCAGGCGGCTCATGGCGGCCATCGAGGCTTCCATGACTGTTTCCGAGAGGGTCGGGTGCGGGTGGATGGCGACAATCAAGTCTTCCAGTACAGCGCCCATCTCGATGGCGACGACCGCTTCGGCGATCAATTCACCAGCGCGCGGTCCGACCATGCCGATGCCCAACACTTGCGTTGTATCGGGGTCGAAGATGACCTTGGTTTGACCGATAGGCTCTGCCAATGTCATCGCCCTGCCGGATGCGGACCAGGGGAATTTTGCTGCCGAGACTTCTTTGCCTTGCGCTTTCGCTTCGGTCTCGGTGATGCCTGCCCAGGCGATTTCAGGTTCGGTGAAAACGACTGCCGGAATGGCGCGATTGTCGAAAGAGGAAGGACGTCCTGCCAGAACTTCAGCCGCAACCATGCCTTGACGCATGGCTCTGTGAGCCAGCATCGGTTGCCCGCTCACGTCGCCTATGGCAAGAATTCTCTTGTCTGATGTGCGGCACTGCGCATCAACAGTGACGAAGCCTTGTGCATCAATGGTGACTTGAGTGTTCTCCAATCCGATATTGTCTGAATTGGGACGTCTACCGACAGCAATCAAGACTTTCTCGAAAGTCATTTTTTCGGGAACATCTTTGCCTTCCAGCGTCACTTCGACGCCGTTTTTCACCTCTTCCAGGCTGAGAACCTTGGTTGAGAGGAAAATGTTTTTGAACTTGCCGGACAGGTGTGTTGCCAGAGGTTTGACCAGGTCACGATCAACGCCGGGCAAGAGCCCATCGGTCATTTCAACAACCGTCACTTCTGCACCGAGGGCATCGTAGACAGTTCCCATTTCCAGTCCTATATATCCGCCGCCGACGACAAGCAGAGATTTTGGAACCGTTTCCAAAGCGAGGGCGCCGGTCGAGTCGACTATGCGCGAGGAGTTCTGGTCTTTCTCGCTCTTGAACAGTTTGGGAATGACAGTCGGTCTGGAGCCTGTGGCCAGAATGCAGTGTTTGAACTTGATGCGCATCGCGCTTTCGCCGGGGCAATCGACTCGCAAGCTTTTCGAATCATTGAATTTTGCTTGTCCGTGTACGATGTCCACGCCGCCCGATTTGCACATACCGACAATGCCTTGCGCCAATTTGTCGGTGACCGAAGTTTTCCAGGTGCGCAATTCTTCAACATTCAATTTTGGTTCTGCAAAATGCAGACCGAATTTGCTGGCGCCTTTTGCCGTATTGATGACTTCGGCTGCGTGCAGCAATGCTTTGGAAGGAATACAGCCCATGTGCAGGCAAACGCCGCCCGGCTTGGGCATGGCATCGACGAGAACCGTCTTGATTCCCAGCTCTGCCGCTCTCAATGCAGCGGTGTAGCCTCCGGGTCCCGCGCCGAGAACGACGAGGTCAACCTCTTGCACCATCTCGCCTACAACCATTATTTATGCCTCCAGAAGCAGTGTGAATGGATCTTCGAGTCTCTCGATGATGTGGCGGACAAAATATGCCGCTTCTGCACCATCGGCGATGCGGTGGTCGAATGACAGAGCCAGCGGCATGATTGTGCCGATTTCGATTTTGCCATTTCTGACTACCGGCTTGTCGGCGGCTCTCGCCATGCCGAGAATCGCGCACTCAGGATAATTGATCATCGGCGACATGCTGGTTCCGCCAATAGCACCGATATTGGTGATGGTGAATGTTCCGCCTTGCAAACGATCGAGTTCAATCTTGCCTGAGCGGGTTTTCTCGGCAATGTCTTTCAATTCGCGAGCCAATTCGATAATCGATTTTTGGTCGACGTTCTTTATG
>CAZBOX010000376.1:0-3167 GCA_964493595.1 uncultured Candidatus Obscuribacterales bacterium
CAGATCCATAATGAAATAAGGTTGTCCTTCTTCCAGCAGACCTGAGTCCACGACTTTGACGAGATTGGGATGGTCGAGCTTGTTGGCGGCTCTTGCTTCCGTCTCGAAGCGAATCCAAGCGGCCTCATCAGATTGATGCTTGTTCAAAAACTTTAGGGCAAATTTCTTTTGCAGTTGCAGGTGTTCGACGCAATAAACACTTCCCATGCCTCCGCGTCCCAGTAAGGCGACGACTTTGTATTTGTCAAGAAGAATGCTGCCAGGCTCGAGTTCTAGAAAGGCATCATTACTGAGATTCCCTGCCGGAGCAAGTTGCTTTGTGGCGTCTAGTTTGTGGACCGTTTTTTCTTCTGACATCGGTTTGACGTACAGCTGGAGCCTTTGAGTCCTCTTCTGCCACAATATGCCACAGTCGGCTTGTAAAGGGAACAAGCCCACCTTTGGTGAGCTTGAACCACGGTCCCTCATCAGTAAGAGTTTAATCGGGCGAATTAATGTAGCGGGGAACGACTATTTCTGATGTCCGCTGTATAGCTTTTGTTTTGCTCTGAGAGGCTAACACTTCACGCAGGTAAACATGCGTCATCGAGCCGTGAGCACTTTCATCCTTGATTTTGAAATCGCTCTTTTTGAAAACGATTCCGTGGTTGGAGAATGTGTCCGAGCCCAGAACTGACTTCGACGTACCATGGTCAAAGTAGAGATTTGATTCTGATAGTTTGTTGCGCCGCAGTGCTTGTTTGACGCGATGAGCGAAGCCCAGCGTTTCGTTTGAAAGGTGTTCGGTGTATATGACTTGCAATTGTTTTCTGCCGTATGCCAGATCGGTTATGTTGTCCTGCATCCAGCGGTCATAGGCAAGTGGGTTGTACATCGAATCTAGGACTGTCAGGCTGCTGACGTTATCGTAGAGACCATTCTTGTACATCTCGGACATTGCAGCCTTATAGCCGCCGGAATGTGTGATTATTCCGATGCTGGCGATATTTTCGATTGCCAAATTGCGAAGGGGCGGAGTTTTGCTCATTATTTCCGTTAGCATTTTTCTGAAGAATTGCGGCTCGTGAAATTTTGCGTCGTTTGGGCTTACTCGGCTGTTTGGCTTGGTTTGCCATTCGGGTACGATCAATACTGTGTTGCCATCCGCAGCACACATTTGTTTTGCCAGTGATTGCTTGAATGCGTCGCTGGCATTTGTCTCCAAGCCGTGATTATAAATTATGAGTTTTATTGGTTTTCTAGCATCGAATACGTTCGACACAAAGACGATTGCGTCGGCGGTTTTGTGAGGTCCGGTGTTGTTTTTCAAATGTGATAGTTCGAAAACTCTACCCGCTGGATTGTACTGATTGAGCACTGAATATGGTTGCGTTTTTTCAATTCTGGAAAGCAGGCGATAAGATTCTTCGTAGAAAAGATTTCTGGTATTTTGCTGTTGGATACAAACGTCATGCGCTGCCATATTTTCATACGTAGATTTAGAAACGAATGGATTGTTCATATTCTTGAGACCGTTACTTTCTGCGCTTGGAATGGCTAAGATTATCGGGAGGAGCCATGCCGCCAAGCGGATCGTCGGTGTTGAGCACTTCAAAATCTTTGCCGTTGCGGCTGCGCAAAGCTGTGACTCGCTTGATGCCGTCCGGACCTTGGGTATAAAAGCCCTTGCCTGTGTCAACGGTGACTGTGCCGTCTTCATTGACTTTTGCCACAGCTCTGCCTTTTTCATCAACGAAGACGCCGCTGCCCGGCTTTGTTTCATGGATGGGCCTATTGACCGAAACCATGTTGGCGCTCGTAATGGTAATTTCAGTGCCATCGTCTGCTTTTAGCTTTCTTCCGTTGCTGACCTGAACGTCAATCCCGCCAGGGTATCGTCCATGCGTCGTTTTGGAATCACCGTCTACGTCTATGGTGGCAGATATACCCGAATCTTTCATTTCCTTTGATGTGATGTCTTTTGCTTTTGTCTTTTTGTCGTAAGATTTTGCGAATCCGTCCTTGTCCTTCGCATCTTCGTCTTTTCGCCTGGGGGCTTCCTTTTCCCTTCCGCTGCCGTCGGCAAATTCCAGCAGAGGGAGAAAACCGTTGCCGACCAGTGCGTCATTGATCTGATGATCGAATTTTGCTGCCGGTGGTCGAACCAGTGCATAGTCGCTGAGACTTCTCGTTTCCTGCTGTCTATCCTGCACTAAGGCAGATTCATAAGCTTCGAAATTTGCCATTGTCTTTTCCTTGTCCGTCTTTAAGGGAGTTTTGTTAGAGCATTAACCCATCCGAAACTTGTGTCACCGGTAGCGGTTTCCTTTTCTTGGTGATAACTGCTCCGAATGGGTCAATTCGAATTCTCTGCCCCCAGATTCTTCCGAATTACGCAGCCTCTCTTCTGCGAATGCTCTGCTCTAACACTTACGAATTGAGTTACTTTCTTGGTCTGCTCAGGTCGCTCGGTCTTAATCCGCCCAGCGGAGTGTCTGTATCTATTTCTTCGAAGGTCTTGCCGTCGCGGCTTCTGATTGCAGCAACTTTCTTGACTCCTTGCGAGTCCTGTCTGATGAATCCACCATCACCCGTGTCGATGGTCACGCTGCCATCATCATTTTTCTTCAGAACCTCCCTTCCTTTTGAATCGACCCAGACATCTCCGTTTTTGTCTTTAGGAAGGATCTTTCCGTTAGGCTCGATAAGCACTGTTCCATCGATGTGCACGGTGGCTCCACTCGGTGCTGCGACGTCTTTTCCTTCCCCAACGTGGACTTTGACTCCGTCCTTTCTTTCTGTCGTTACTGTGTGAGTGCCGTCGTTTTCCAGTGTTCTTGTTGCTTTTACACCGGCTTCCTTTAGCTGCTTTGTGGTCAAGTCTTCTTTGAAGGGATTTTTCAATTCGATAGGCTCATCGTCGCCGTTTGCAAGCATGAGGTCGAACTTGGGCAACACACCCGCATTCTCCAATTTGCTGTTGGCCTGGTTGTCGAACTTGATTTGCATGTCCTGGCGGGTGATTGCGAAATCGCCGAGGGCGCAGGCGCCAGTGTCTTTGCATTCTGCGGAGTTGAATGATTCGTTGAATTCGTGTGCCATGATGATTTCTCCTTACGGCGCATAGAAGCTGACCTCGATAATTCGAGAGTCCTTTTGGATTTGAGCCGTTCGCTGGGGGTCAGTGA
>CAZBOX010000376.1:3267-4786 GCA_964493595.1 uncultured Candidatus Obscuribacterales bacterium
CTAGAACCTCTAGAACCTCAATACCGTTAGAAGCTGTAGAACTTCTAGAGTTTTTGGAGCCTTTTGTTTCTCTTGGAGTTCTTCTGCTTATCAGTGCTTTTAGCGACCTTAAAAACCAGTTCAAAAGTGTTCAAACGTTCGTAGATTCTGTCAAAAGTCCTCAAGGTTTCGACAAATAATATTAGGCCCAATAGAAGCCGGCTGGAAGCCGGCGCTCCGGCCAAAGCCGGCTGGAAGCCGGCGCTCCGGCCAAAGCCGGCTGGAAGCCGGCGCTCCGGCCAAAGCTGGCCTAGCTACCGACCTTTGGGATTCGGAACCAGAAGGTGCTGCCGCCGCCTGGGGTTGGGCGAACGCCTATGGTGCCGCCGTGCTGCTCGACTATGGCTTTGCAAATCGGAAGACCGAGCCCGGTGCCTTTTCGGCGCTTGCCTCCGGCGGAGGGCGCTTGTTCGTACCGTTCGAAAATCTTTTCTTCGAAGCCCTGGGGGATGCCGTCTCCGTGGTCGATGATTTGAACTTCGCACTCATTGCCGTCCATTTCTACATTCAATTCAACTATGCCGTCTTCCTCGGAATATTTCACGGCGTTGGACAGCAAATTCACAAACACCTGTATCAGCCGGTCGGAATCTCCCAGTACCGTGACAGATTGGGGCGAGACCTTAAGCTTCACATCATGCTCTTCGGCGAATCCTTCTATAGTGTCGACAGAGCGTTCGACTACCTCGGCAAGGGAGACGTCGGCATATGTCATGCTCAGCTTGCCTGCTTCCATTTTTTCCATGTCGAGCAAGTCGTTGATGAGCAAAATCAGGCGGGTTACACCTGTTTTTGCACTCTTGATGCGTTTTGCACCGCTCTCGTTGATATTTCCGTAGGAGCCGTTTGCCAGAAGCACAAGCATTGCCTGCATCGCCGTAAGTGGTGTGCGCAATTCGTGACTGATCATAGCGACGAAGTCTTGCTTAAGCTGTTCTACGCGCTTTCTATCGGAAATGTCGTGCGCGACGCAAAAGAATAGGTTCTCTGAGTCAGACCAGCGCAGCGACCACTGCACGTCCACCCGCTCGCCAGACATTGTAATCACACGGGTTTCAGCCGTCCCAAGCGTGCCACTCTCGCTTTTGATACGCTCCAACGTTTCACGAAAGTCTTGAATGTTTTCGCTTCCAATCAGCTCTGTATAACTCTTTCCAATCAGCTGGTCTTCGGCGTATCCCCATGCTTGCTGCGCTGCCGGATTTACTGCGGCAAACATTCCTTTGGGATCTAACGAACAGATGACGTCGACGGCATTATCCAGGATGAGTTTTTCTTTTCTTGTCGCTAGAGCAACTTCGTTTGCCATCTTATGAAAGAAGCGGTCGAGAGTGGCGATCTCGTCTTCTCCTTGCAGAGTCGGTTTTAACGGCTCCTTCTTGCTCATGCGAACAGTATTTTCGATTACCAAACCTAAGCGGCTGGTTGTGTTTTTCGTGAAAAGAAAAGTGAGAAGTATGCCCACCGCGATCGCCAGACC
>CAZBOX010000377.1:0-4698 GCA_964493595.1 uncultured Candidatus Obscuribacterales bacterium
GACCGCGCTCGCGCAAGTCCGTCTCTTGCTGTGGGGTCAGCTCGCGGTAGTTGGGAATGCGCTCATAATGGTCATGGGCAACCAGGTTGAAGATATCCTCTTCAAGATTTGCGCCGGTGCACGTGATGATCTGCACTTTGTCATTGCGAATCATCTCGGCTAGTGACAAGCCAAGCTCTGCGGTGCTCATTGCGCCCGCCAGAGTGATCATCATCTTCTTGCCCGTGCGCAGATGCTCAACGTACGCCCGCGCTGCGTCCTTAACGGTTGCGGCGTTGAAGTGGCGATAATGATGCTCAATGAAATTCGTAATGCTGGTCATCGCACCGTCCCCTATCTAGAGAAGCCAAAATCAATATCAGGCGTGGAAATTTAGCATGTAGAAGCGGGAAAGTACCGATTACCACAGTAGAAACTTAATACTGCTTACGTTTTCGGGTTTACAAGAGCCAATTAACAACACTCGGGGCGAATCGAGATGCGAGCCATGCTATTTGGCGCTTACGCGCTCGAACAACTCTCGCTGAACCTGCTTACGGTCTTCCTCGTAATTTATCTTCTCGAGATTGTCCAGCAAATGAGTGCTCGCCTCTTTCGTCAGGTCTTTGCGATGGATCAGCTCAAGCAAAATTGCTTTCTTATCCTTGTCATAACGGGCTTTCTCAAGAACAACATCAATTAGCGCGATCTGCTCTTTCGCGCTCAACTTAGGTGCCTTCGCCTTTTCTGTTAGCACTTCGGCGATATCGTTGGCGTAGTGGAGCGTCGCCAATTTCTTGCCAAACTGCACGTCATCGACTTTTAGCCTCGACAGCTCCTTTTTCTTTTCAGGATCCGGAGTGTCGTCCCAAGCAAAGGAAGCAAGCAGAGCATCAGCCCAAGCCTGGTCTTCGGCGCTTGCAGGCTCGAATGATTTTCCCTTCTTCATCCAGACTTTTATCTGAGAGCCTTCTTGGCGCAATTCGCCCTCTTTCACAACGCCGTTTTTCTTTTCAAAGAGGGTGACCTTCGCACCGTCAGGGACCTGGCTCGCCTTGCCTTTCAAGAAGACGACATCGCCGTGCGCCTCCAGTTTTGTTTCTACGCCATCGATGTTGCGCACGGAAATTCGTGTCGACACTCCTTTGGAAACTTTCGTCTCATTGGATATTGAATTCATCTTTCCGTTCGGTCCGGTCCAGCTTGATTTGTCGACTGAATCAGTACCGTTATGACTGGACGAATTGAATGACAGACCTGAATTCGAGTCAGTCTTCACATCAATTGAAGAATTGCAACCAGCAACTGCGGCAGCTACTAGAATCATCGTACTTACGTATTGAAATCGCTTCACGACACACCTGCAACCGGGCGAACAGCTGTCAAATATATCAGCTCGGCCGCAAGGCAGGTTGACTTCGCCCTTTCGTAGTAAACTTCGGCACGCGAAGGACAAATAAGACAATCACGATGAAACTGTTGATACTGGGTGGAACTATTTTTCTCGGGCGGCACATCGTCGCGGCCGCTCTGGAAGCTGGGCATGAAGTGACGATTTTTAACCGAGGAAATATCACCCTTGAAGAGCAAAGCGAAGTCGAGAAGGTCATCGGCGACCGCAGTGTCGATCTGTCCGTTTTGGCTGACAACAAGTGGGATGCGGTCATTGACACCTGCGGCTACGAACCTGCGATTGTCAAAAAATCTGCACAAACTCTCAAGAATTGCGTCAATCAGTATCTCTTCATTTCCAGCATTTCTGTCTACAAAGGCTTTCACAGCCGAGGCATGGACGAGACCGCGAGAGTGAAATCCATCGAAGACGGGGATGAGGCTGAATATGGTTCTTTAAAGGCCGGCTGCGAGCGAGAGATCGAAAAAATCTTCAGCAAAAGGGCGCTCATAATCAGACCAGGACTTATCGTCGGTCCATATGATCCCACCGACCGGTTTACATACTGGCCGGCGCGTGTAGCAGAAGGCGAACGCACGGCGGCCCCCGGAGATCCGGAAAGAGAAATTCAATTCATCGATGCCCGCGATCTGGCCGCCTGGACAATCAAATTGCTTGAGAAGAAAATGACTGGATTATTCAATGCCACAGGACCGCAAGAGCCCCTCACAATGAGGAGTTTCCTCAATGAATGCAACAGTGTCGCCGGAAATTCTGCTGATTTCGTATGGGTGAGTGATGAGAAAATACTCAATGCTGGCATTGCTCCATGGATGGAAATGCCGCTCTGGATTCCGGCAAGCGATGAGGAGCACCGGTACTTTCAGACCATCGATTGCTCCCGTGCGCACAGTGCGGGTCTGACCTATTCTCCACTCTCAAGGACAATTGCCGACACTCTCAGTTGGAATTCAACTCGCTCTCGAGATCACATACGAAAGGCTGGGCTAAAGCCTGAGCAGGAAGCCGCCTTGCTTGAGGCCGCAGCTGAGTAAATCAAACTCAATAAATTTCCTTGAACGTGGGTAAGATTAGACCTGAATCTATCATCGGGGTTATGCATTGAAAGCCAAGAAGGTTTTACTAGTCGCCGGCTTAACGCTTGCCGGACTGCTGCTGGCTGGAATTGGGCTGATTTACTATTGCGCCGTTCAAACAATGCACGACTTTTCCTTCTTCAGTAAGGCTGTTTTACACCCGAGAGTTTCACCAAAAGAAGCATATGACAGTGAGCCGGTCGAGGGTATCAAAAAGGTCTCGCTTTTCATTCCGTGCCCTGATGGCTCGAAGATGCACGCCTGGTTATTCAAGAAGCCCGGCGCAGACAAACTGATGATCGTCAACCATGGCGCTGGAGGCAACTTGATCGGGCGCTCTTATATTGCAGTAAGAGCAGCAAAAGCAGGCTGTTCGTCGCTTTTGTATGACTACCGAGGATATGGACAAAGTACAGGCACTTTCAACCTGGACACTATCCTTGAAGATGGACTGACCGTCTACGACTATGCGCGAAAGGATTTGGGTTATTCAGCTGACGACATCATTGAATGTGGAGAGTCCATAGGCTCGGCCGTGGCAGCGCAAACAGCAGCAGCGCGTCCTTGCGCAGGGCTCCTCATCTTGTGCGGGGTTTCGCGTTTGCCTGTGGCAGTGAAGCACATATTTCCAGCCTTCTGGATCTTTCCAGATTCGTGTTTTGCCGAAACAAAAATCGATAATCCAAGCACAATGAAGTCTATTCATGTACCTGTCCTTTTCGTGCACGGCAAGCGCGATGAGCAGGTTCCTTACCAGAGTTCAGAAACCAACTTTGCGGCAGCCGCCGAGCCCAAGAAGATAGTCTTATTACCTGGCTGCGGGCACGACGACCTGGGTAGATACGACAGCGAAATGTTCCAGAAGTCTATAGACGAATTCGTCCAGAGCCTCAATGTGAAAACCGGTTCGAACTGAGCTGAAGCTCCGGCAAGCAAAATCAATTTCCAAACACATAAGCAACTGTTTCGTCATCCGCCACCGGCAATCTCCAAAGTTGTAATTTGATGAGACGAGCCGAGCCCTGGCAAAACCGGGGTGAATTTTGACTGGAGAGAAAACAATGAAGAAAGGAAGTCTGGAGATGTGGCTGGGGTCACATCTGAACAAAATCGGAGTAATTTTTCTCGTATGCGGCGTGGCGCTTCTGCTGGGAAATCAATACCAGCACTTCACACCGCTGCTAAAGATTTTGACCGGGCTTCTCACAGGCGGGGCGCTTATAGCCGGTGGTGTCTGGTTCGAGAAAAAATCCAACTTGCCAGCTTTCGGTTATGTCCTGTCCGCAGGTGGCTGGGCTCTGACTTACCTTACGGCATACGCCTCCTACCATGTCCAGGCTGTGCGCATCATAGGCAATCCACTGATTGCGCTGGTCTTCATGATGGCGGTGTCGTGCGGAGCGGTTCTGCACTTTCTTAGACTGCGCTCCGAACTGATAACAACTCTCAGCCTGTCGCTTGCATTCATGACCACTTGCTTCAGCAGCGTCTCACTTTTTACGCTGATTTCATGCGCCTTGCTGGTAATAAGTCTGGTATACATCGTCACAAAAATGCGTTGGTACTGGCTGTTTGTTGCAGGATTGGTCGCTGCGTACTCGATCTATGAGTTCTTAGTTCTACCGAACATCATTGCCGATCCCCTCATTCAATCTCTGGGATTTTCTGCGGCACAGTCTCAATTTTGGCTGACCATAGGCTTTTCCAGCCTCTTCTGGGGAGCGTTTTCAGCGGCGCTTTTCAGCCTCGACGAGTCGACAGTCACGAAAAAATCCATCCTCATCTCTGCGTCTTTGATCAACTGCATCGCCTACGTGACTACAGTGCTCAATGCAATGGGACCAGTCTATCCGGAGCAGCGCTTCACATTCGTCCTGTCACTTGCACTGGCATACTGCATGTCGTCATCTCGCGGCATGCGCTCAGTGATGCCGAGCCTTTCAGACTTGCACACGGTATTTGCACTTTTCCTCGCTACCCTATCCGTTCCACTTCATTTTTCGGGATACATTACACCTTGCACATGGTTGCTCGAAGCACCGCTTCTGGCATGGATAGGATTGAAATACAATCTGCCTGTTTATACAAGATTCGCAGCCATACTGGGCGGTTTCAATTTCATGAATCTTGTCTTCAAAGACATTTGGCAATCCCACCCTCCCATCAACACGATCTTTTCGATCGAACAAGGTTTGATTATTGGAACTATCGGCGCACTGTCTTTCCTGG
>CAZBOX010000378.1:0-4665 GCA_964493595.1 uncultured Candidatus Obscuribacterales bacterium
GGAGGGTCTGCCGGAGGAGGAGGAGGAGGAGGAGGAGGTGGTGGTGGTGGCGGTGGTGGCGGTGGTGGCGGTGGTGGAGGAGGAGGTGGTGGTGGTGGTGGCGGCGGGGGATCCGGTTCTTGCGTGCCGAGATTGTTTATCAACACCTGCATTTGTGGTGTCGTTCTCCCTCCCACGGGATGTACGCTGAACATATAGTCAGCTGGGTACCAAGCACCAGCTGTCCAGTACGTGTAGCCGGTCCACACATCTTTATTTGCGTGCATGTATTTGACTACGGCATCCAATAGTGCCAGAGCATTTGCGTCTTGGGGAACCCCAAATTCACTCAAGAACGCGGTTCTGTGGTTTTGTCGGCACCAGGCAGTGAACGCGCTCAGTGTCGCTACTCCACTTGCCGGCGACATGGTATCAGTGTGTGTGCCAGAGCCGTCGTAGTCGAAGTACTGGTGCACATCGTATGACCAGTTGTTGCCCGGGTCAGTAATGTTGATCATGGCAGACGCATTCTCTTGAATAAAATTCACTGGATGCATCCAGTTAGTTGAGGGCACGATGATCAAGTTTGTCGCACCGGTTGCTCGAATACCGTTGATGGCCGCCTGCGACGAAGCGAGCCACGTCGTCGGTGTCATGCCACCACCTATAGGTTCGTTCATCAAGCCGAAAATGACTTTCGAGTTGCCCTTATAGTGAGAGGCCAGCCGACTCCAGAAATCTGAGAACATTGAATTCGGCCAACCATTTGGAACTCCCACCAGCTTCGTTTTGTATTCACCGTAATTGTGAGGATCGAGGATGGTGCTCATTCCCTTTGCGGTAATCATATTCACAACAGCGTCCAAGCGTCCCAGCTCGGCTGCGTCGAGTGGACCATTTTCTGTGGGCTGCAGGCGATCCCAGGAGAAGCACACCCTAATCGTATTCATTCCTTTGGATGCAAAGAAATCGATATCCGATTGGGATGGATAAACATAGTCCCAGTTATATCTAGCTGGGACCCACTTCTGATTGAACTCTCCTCCCGAAATGTTTACGCCCTGGTACGCCATTCCACCTGTCGCCATGGCTGCATTGGTTCCGTAGAGCAACGCAACGCCTAGAGCTATACAGGTGGAAATTGGTGAGCGATGCGATCCGAGTAAGCCCGAGAGACGCTTACGCAGACGCGTTTTTCCAATTGCCATTACTTACTTTCTCCTTTGTGAGGTCGACATGGCGTCCCTCCTGAAATTTCATTGGCTTAACGCTGCCAGCCCACCAAGGCAGCGGCGCACCAAGAACTTCAGTCGGTATGCTATGGCTTACTCACTTCCGACTCAACCATCTTAGGGTCGGAATGTGAGGACCGTGTGAAGACCTGCCAGTAAGTAATAGGTCATTTACGCTAAGGTAATTACGCCCAAAAAAACTTCTCGGTAACGTTTGCGGCAAAAAAAAATGTTTGTGAAAATCTTGTGAAACTATTCCTCTTATTGGACTAATTTCTGTAGGTCTTAGTGAATAAATTTATTGAAAGACCCATATCGATGCATGATTTTTCCCTTCCTTAAACTGCACACGCTTATGACAATGGCTGCAACACAAAGTGTGGAAGCAGACATATTCGTATAGCCAGGAAGGAAAATTATGGACGCCAGTAGCCATGTACAGAGGAGAGGATTTATGAGTCTCAGAGTGCGGCACACTTCGGCAAAAGCCATAACTGAGAAAGTCATGCACAGGGCGCCTACAACATAACAATTAATCGCCGCCGGACCAGTTACCGCAAAAAAGTGAGGCACTGCGAGCACGCTTGCAGACACGAACATGCTCACCACTAATCCGAGTGGTGGCACCACCTCAGATGAAGTGATTTGATTCTCGCTTTCGTTGATTTTGCCAGAGTCTATTCTATCTGCATAAAGTTTCGTGCCCAGGCATGCCGTCTTCAAATAACCATGACCAGCTTGTTTTGCGCGCTGAAGATATTGGCATGTGGCAACGGTTTCGTCCAGTGCGAAAGGAACCATGAACAGCATATTGAAAGCCGCGACTAGACAGAGAAAACACCAGTTGCCCACGGCAACCGGTTGGAGAATAACTAAAACAATGCTGACTACGCCCGGCGGAATTACGAGAAAACTGAAGAGCAGTACCATCCACGGCATCGTTTGCCACCTTGCTCGATTGCCTATGATACAGGCAAGAGCATCAATCAGATAGGAAACGGCACCCAGACCGGCATCAGAAATGATAAATGCTTTCGACACATCAGAGTGGAGAATTTTCTCTGTTCCGTCGTGGAAAACTGGGTCCCAAGCTGGGCCTGTATAACCCAGTTGAGCGCAAGCAAGATATCTGGCGATAAAGTATCCGATCAGAGCAAGAGCCATCAGCGGCACTCTTTGCCACCAATCGGATGGATTGTAATCCCATCCCGGCGGCGTTTGTGCTATGTCGCTGGAAGTATCCCGAGCATGAGGAATTATCCAGTAACAGAGGACAAGTAACGTTGCAGCCAGATTGTCCGTCATGTAGGCAACTGGACTTTTGGTCCAGAATACTAGTGGCGCAAACATGAGCCATGCTGCTATAAGTGCCGAAACCCATTGGACGCCTGTGTCGAAGTGAGGGTCTTTTCTTCTCAGTGCCAGAGACGCCATTACCGCGATGGTGATTGCAGAGGCTAGGTCGCTTATAACCATGGGTATATTTTGGGGGTAATGTGTCAATGCGGTAGCTGCTAGCCAGGTTGCTAGCGTAATGGCGCTCCAATGAATTTTGGGCTCGGTGAAGAGAGTATTTTTGCCTGTTCTGATACGCGCGTTCCTCTGCAACCATTCTTTTGCGCCCATTTTCATACGCCTTGTACTCATGCGCTTTTCCTTTTGAGCCAATCTGGCGCCTCGAGCTTGTTCATCTCATACCAAGCCAGTGGATCTGCCTTGAGCTTTTCAATCATCAATGGAATGGTTTCTAGCACTTTATGTTCGGGACGCCAGTCGAGGAAAATCTTGGCGCGGCTGATGTCTAGCGCGTAATGGTCATCGACGCGATCTATCATCCAGGGTTTTATGAAACTGTCGCCGATTTTGTCTTGAACCCATGCTCCTGCTTTTGCAATCGGTTTGGGGATAGGCTCGATCAAGCTAGGCTCTTGATACAGAGCCTGCGAGATTGTCTCCTGTATGTCCGCATAGGAAGCGGCTTCTTCTTCTCCGATGAGCACGGTGAAAGGGTCCGGGAGCTCATTCCTTTTCTCGAACACTGTCACACAAGCGTCTATCAAATCACCTAGATGAATAAAGGTTTGTCCCACTTCTACATCGCCGGGGTAAAAAATGCCGGTTAGTTGTTTTTCGTAGATGCGCTGAATCTGATGGGCAATCGGAATCGAGTGGCAGTCGTCGTCGTAGACACCAGCTACACGCAATATCACTTTTGGAAATCTTGTCTCTGTTCTTTCCAGTAATTTCTCTGTTTCTATTTTTGAATTCGGATAGGCCCAGGTTCCTTCGATTTCAGATACTTCTGAAATCCGTTCACCGGGTTGGGTGGGTTTGTGCACGAGCATACTGCTGCTGAAAACGAATTGACCAACGTCGAACCTTTCCAGGCCTCTGAGCAATCGCTCTGTTCCATGTACTGTGACTTTGTCGTACATATCGCTGTCTTCGCCGGAGAAGCTGTAATACGCAGCGAAGTGGAAAACAGAATCTATTTTTGTTCCGATGCGATGCTCGAGTATGTGAAAAGCATTTTGCACACTCTCATCTGAGGTCAGGTCGACTGATAGCCAATCGAAATTCTCGGGGGGGTGCGGTGGTCCTTCATTGTCGAAGCCTACGACCTTGCATTTCTGGTTCAGCGCCAGACCCAGGGCGCCTCCAATCAGACCGCTGCTGCCTGTGACAAGGACAATCGGTCGAGTATTTCTTTCCATAACCTTTCTGTCTGCCCCTCCATTTGCCGCTGCAGTGGCGTTGACAGATTAGTTATCCTGGTGTTCCCGAACCTTTCAATATTGGTGAAACTTCCGGCTACTTTTTATCCTTGCGGAGCTTTTCCTTTTCTTTCTGTTTTGCAAGTTTTTCGGCGCGGCGTGCGGCTTCTTCTTCGGCACGTTTTTTCGCAAGGGCCTTATCTTTCTCTTCTTCTTTCTTTTCTAGGTAATAAGCATAGCTTCCGCTATAGCTGTGCAACTCTCCGTCGCGAATCTCAATGATGCGATTGGCGATTTTAGATATGAAATAGCGGTCGTGGGAGATGACTACGACTGTTCCGTCGTAATTGTTCAGTGCTTCCTCGATCATTTCTTTTGCAGGAATGTCGAGGTGGTTTGTCGGCTCGTCCAGTACCAGGAAATTGGCAGATTTCAGCATCATCTTTGCCAGCGCCAAGCGTGCTTTCTCTCCGCCGCTCAAAGAACCGACTTTTTTGAACACTTCATCTCCTGGAAATAGGAAGCATCCCAGAAGCGTTCTTATTTTCGTATCCGGCCAGTCATGAACCTCGTCGGCTATCGTCGAAAGCACCGTCTTTGTCAAATCCAGTGCTTCAGCCTGATTTTGCTCGAAGTAAGCTGGAATTATATTGTGGTCGCCGAGTTTGCAAATTCCTTCGGAAGGCTGTTCGGCGCCCATAAGCAAGCGCAAAAGAGTCGATTTGCCGGAGCCATTAGGT
>CAZBOX010000379.1:0-2715 GCA_964493595.1 uncultured Candidatus Obscuribacterales bacterium
CTGGGTCTGTCAATTCCTTACCACTCACTTACGCCTGCCTTCCGGGCAGGAAGTCCTTTCTGCAGGAGGTCCAGCCGAATACGGTTCGCTGCCTCAATTCGGTTACTTGCCGAATGTGCTCGTCTCGCTCTTTGCCAGCGATACCACCATGCCGTTGTTTTCCCGCATTGGCAGCGTTATTGCCGGAATACCGACATTAATCGCCGCCTTTCTCATTGGCAAAGAAGTATTTGCAGGCTGCCTTCTGCGCTCGCTGGCCCTGCCACTGCTGGTAGTGATGCATCCCCAGCTGGTTTTCACTCAAAGCTATACAAATACTGACGCAACCACGATCTCCCTGGCAAGCGTGTCCATTTACATAGTGATTTGCGCGATCAAGCGCGGATTGAGCATGAAAGCATCCATCGCGTTAGGTTTTCTATTGGGCTGGTTGGCGCTGTCAAAACATACGGGTTTGAGTATTGTTCCAGCGCTGGGGCTGGGCGTTCTTGCGGCTACTTTCGGACGCGGCGAATCAGCAGCCCTGGCATTGAAAAAGATATTTACGGCTGCCGGCGTGTTTGCTGCTACATGCGGCTGGTGGTTTGTACGCAACTATTTCGAGTTCTCAGGCGACATACTCGGTTCACGCACGATGTATGAAACCTGGTCGAAAATTCTGCCACGCAAAGACGGAGTAATTGTTCATCCATGGCCGGAAGTGCACCAGCTTGGCTGGTGGCGTTATGTATTTTTCGATTTCTTCGGATTGTTCGGATACATGAACCGGTACCTTTATAGACCTGTTTACTTTGTCTACCTGGGTTACGCAATCGCATCAGCAATTGGCTGGTGCGGCATTTTGAAGAGCAAAGTTGAATCAGAACAGAAAGAAGAGCGCACAGAGCAAATGATCTGGCTGCTTTTCCTGCTCTGCCCACTGCTTAACCTGGCAGCGATGATTACCGCCACTTTGCTCAAGGTCACCGGTCCTCATGGTCGCTACCTTTTCCCTTCAATCATTCCTCTAGATGCGTTGCTCATCGCCGGTTTTTTCCGGCTGGGCAATAAGTTCGGCAAATGGGCGACCTTAAGCCTGCTGGCACTGCACTTTGCTGTAACAGTGGTCTCGTGGTTTGTTTTCTCCCCTCCTCGCTGAAGCCCCGCCGGTCTTGTTTTTCCCAGCTGGGTGTCCAGGAAGCACGAAAAGGCTTCAGTTTTCGGGCCAGTCAGCCATGGCGTCTTCGCTGCCATAGGACGGAATTCCCTTGTCAGATCTGGGCTGCAACAAAATTGCAAACTCTCTTCCTTAATGTTATTTCACACCCCAGATCCCTTTGAGAGGACCACAAAAATGGGACGAGGACGCTGTCAGCCATGTCAGCCTTACCAGCCGCAGGAATATGCGCCGTCCGGCGCCGGCACCTGCGAAAGCAATAATCTATATCCGTCGATGGCCGACCAAATGGCTTACAACTCGTCGTGCAGGCGCGGTGCGCGCGGCGGTTGCGGCGATGCCGGAGCGATGGATGGAACGGTCATAATTCCTGAAGCCAACTCCTTCGGAACCCAAGCTCAATATGACGCCGCCGTAAAGGGTGCATGCAAATACACTGATCAGAATTACGACCAGGCACTGAGAGACGCGGCTGCAAAAGGGCAACCAGTAGTCGCAATCTTCGGCTCGAAGGACACCCCTGATACTCAGAAATTGCTGGCGACAGCAGCGGCGGCACAGAAAAATGGTGCTGACGGAGCAACCTACGTATATGTAGATATGGACAGGGTCAAACAAAACCCCGATTCCGCTCTGGCAAAATTCGTCGACCAGAATATTCGCGGTCACAATCTCGCTCACACCAAGCTTTTCACACAAAAGCCAGATGCTCAGGGCAATCCTGTTCCCGAAGGGGACATGATGTCGACCTGGGGCGGAAGGCAAGAAATTCAAAATCTGCTTGTCCAGCACGTCAAATACGGGCAGGACGCCATGCGCGGAAGGCAGTTCAATGTAAAGGCTGAAGGCGACGGTACTGCGCCTAAGCCTGATGCAAAAGAACAGACCAAACCTGCAGCGAAGAGCAATGCCGAATTGCTCAAAGACATCGAAAGCGGCATGGAAGCAGCGAAAAATGCAAAAGACTGGCGCGAAGGCGAAAAAGCATATGTGCAAGCTATTCGTGCAGCCGATCAAGTCGATCAGAATGCCGTGAAAGCCGATCTCGCCAAAGCGCAAGAAGCAAAGAAAGCGGCTGAAGCCAAGGGAGATCAAAATCAAGTCAAAGAACTGCAAAACCAAATAGATCAAATGCAAAAGCTGCAAGATGCGGCATGGAAAACCCGCATGGAATTTGGTTTTGCGTGCATGAAGTGGAACCAGAATTACAAAGATATCGGCGAACAGTGGCTGATGTCTGCCGGCGACAGAAATCCAAATATGTATATGGACCCGGCTTTCCGCAATAGGCTGAAAGAAGCAGGATACACGCCACAAGCGGAGAACACGTTTGCAAAACGCGTCGCTCAGCACGAATTGAACAAGCTCGGTCCGCTAGGACCCGCCCAGCAAAAAGATGTCGGTCCTGATGGAAAACCCAATAAAACCCCAGCGGACAGAGTCACTCCGTCCCCAACCACGGATCGACAAAACACAGATGGACGCCCACCAATCAAGCCAAGCATCAATCCGCCAGCCAAACCTGAAGCTCAAAAGGAAAGAGGCTTTAGACCGCAAAC
>CAZBOX010000379.1:2815-4579 GCA_964493595.1 uncultured Candidatus Obscuribacterales bacterium
ATGCCGACAAACAGCGCGCCACAATTCCGCACCTATTCTGTCAGAAGAATATCGGAGATGGAATTCGAGGTCAGGCAAAACGGAGAGACTAGGGGGCACACAGTGCGCTTCAGTAAAAGAGGTCGCTAACTCAGAATTCTTCGGTCGGGGCTTGTTTGAGTTCAAGGACGAACCAGAAAATGGATCCACGGCCTGGCTGTGATTCGACTTTCAGTTCACCATTCATCATCTCAACGAAGTGTTTCGTTATAGAAAGACCCAAGCCGGTTCCACCGTAGTCTCGGGTAGTCGAGCCATCTGCTTGCACAAAGGGCTCGAATATCTTGTCCCTATCTGCACTTGAGATACCAATTCCTGAGTCTTCGACGCTAAACTTGACTCTAATGGCTGATTCAGTCAACGACATGCACTCTGCGGCAATACGCACGAATCCTTTCGATGTGAATTTGGCCGCATTGTGAGCAAGATTTAGCAGCGACTGGCGAATTTTCTGGCTATCTCCAATTATCCTTTGAGGGATATCGCCTTTCATTTCAGTCGAAACTTTCACATCCCTCTGGTACGTGCCGGGCAGTACGGCATCTCTGACTTCGTCCAACAAGCAGTCAATTCTGAATTCACACTCGTTGACCGAAATGTGCCCGGCTTCCAGCTTGGAAAAATCAAGAATATCGTTGACGATAGTCAACAGCTGATTTGATGACTGAAGTATCAATCGTACGTTTTCGCTCGCCTCCTCATCCAGAACACAGTCATTGAGAAGAATGTCGGCAAGTCCGGCGATTCCAGTAAGTGGCGTTCGAATCTCGTGACTTATGTTAGCGACAAATTGTCCCTTCAGTTTTGTCTGATTCAGAGCCTCATCGCGTGCCGCGACAAGCTCTTCATTGAGCCTTGAAAGAGTATCGTTGCTCTCACGCAGAGTTTCCTGCAAGTCTATGTGCCTGGTAATGTCACGCAAGCATACAACAGCCGCAGCATTTTCATAGTCCAATGCGCTTACATGCATCTCCACTGTACGAACGCCTTCTTCGCGCAGCAGCTGAAGTTCGGTTTTGTGTCCGTAAACGACCGGGCAACCAAACATGGTACCCGTCAAATCTTCGTCATCTCTGCAGAATAGCTGATTAGCAGCCTTATTTGCAAAGATAACTGTGCCGGCCGCATCCAAGATCATCATACCGTCTGCAGTAGCGTTTAGGATTCTGAGCAAATTCCTTCCGGTGCTCAGTATCCTTCGATTGGTTCGCGAAAGTGACTTTGGCATCACCGCTTGAGACTCCTATTTCTAATCACCGTCAAGAGCCTCTGTGAGCACTTGAGGGTTACCGCTTAACACTCCTACCAAACGTTTGAACGGTGCTTTGATTTGCATGCCATGCTGATCGATAAGCAACTCGCGAATTTCCTTCTCATGCTTAGAGCCGCGCATTTTAAGAACGGTAATGCCCCGTTTAATTTCACTGAAAAACTCGATGTAGCGCAGCAAGATGATTGTGTCAGTAATTGTCGAGATGTGAGATTCTGTTATGGACGTCCCACCAACAAGAGTTGACGTGGTGGCAGTGAACAAGCCTGTGATCTCCTTTGTTTTGATAAAGGAAGTCAAACCAATAATCAGCTCTCTAAAGCCGCGCGGGTGCCCTGCTCTCTCCAGAGCGGACAGACTGTCGACGGCAATTCTGTTTGGTTTGAAATCTTCTATCGCCACTCTCATCGCCAGAAGATGATCCTCAAGTCCTCGCACTTCCGGATACATACAGA
>CAZBOX010000380.1:0-4532 GCA_964493595.1 uncultured Candidatus Obscuribacterales bacterium
ACCGTTCCTGTCTTTCATGCCCTATAAAGCACCGCAGAAATAGATTTCGGGCTGCGCTCGCCGTCTTTTCGGCGCTTTTTTAGCTTTATTGTGGGAAAAACCGGGGTTATAGCGTATTTTCACCAATCGATTCTTTTATTGGATTCGTCTAATATTCTGCCATTGAACGGAAACCCCAGTGCAGAACGGAGATTCACCATGAATCCGACCACGATAAATAATCAAGCCGAAAGCTCCGAAACCAGAAACCAGAGCGAAAACCGTCAAACCCAATCGGCAAGCAATGCAAGCCCGAACGCCACTCCCGTTTGCAAGAATGGAGTATGCATGGTTACCTGGAAGCCTTCGAAACCGCAGGCCGCCTAATAGAAAGTCCCGGCGCTCTAAATGCGCTGATTATGCTTCAACAACCGCTCGTTTGCGCTTAGCCGAAACGGGCGTTTCTGTTTGTTGGGCCTTTGCCTTCATTCTCTTTTCGAGTTGGGCAACCGAAAACGGATAAGGACACCAGCCGGCTCCATTCACAGGACATGTTGCAAGCGCGGCACTGGACACTTTTGCCCTGCGTGCTTTAGTGCGCTTCGGAGCCGTCTTTGTGCTCGGTTTTTTCATGCAGCTCTCCTTGTGAGTCTATATTTGGTATACCACCAAATGCAGATTCGGCGCGCACCTCAATTTGAATTGCCAGAAAATTCAATGATTTTTATGCCCGCCAATTACCCCGAAATGTAGACAGCTTGGGTGTTTTCGAGTTCCGCTCTCAAGCAGAAATTTTATCTTTCTTGCTGATCATTTCTTGCATGCGGCATCAAAAGCACGTTCATAATATGCACAATCTTTTTTCTCAATTCATGCATTCGAAATAATGGTTCACTGGTCTTGAGCCACATCCAATCTGCCTGAATGCTGCTACTGTTTATTTGCGTGTTTAGAAAATATCTTGTCGGCGGCGATAAAAATCATGTCAATGCAAAATGCAAGTGGAGACAGCCGTGAGCCTGACTCTGTGAGCCTATCGAGCACACAGGTCGCTCACCCGGATGGTCGGATTGAACTGACCGACGAGTCCTTGATCTCATCCAGTCCGATTTACAATCACGATCTGGCCCCTATTCCCGTCTGCCAGCGCAATTGGTCGACTTATAACTACGCAGCTCTCTGGGTGAGTATGTCGGCGTGTATTCCTACGTACATGCTCTCGTCCAGCTTGATCGCCAATGGCATGAACTGGTGGCAGGCGGTTATAACAATTCTTCTGGGCAATATCATTGTTCTGGCTCCGATTTTACTCAATTCCCATCCAGGCACCAAATACGGTATCCCATTTCCAGTTTTTGCTCGCGCTGCATACGGAACATATGGCTCCAATCTGCCGGCGCTGATGCGTGCTGTGGTCGCTTGCGGGTGGTTTGGCATTCAAGCCTGGATCGGCGGGCAAGCCCTGCATGTATTCTTCAAGTCTGTTTTTCCTGGCTGGGAAACATCCATGGGCGGTCCAATCGCCGGTCATCTTCCGGGAGAGTGGATCGGCTTTGCTTTGTTTTGGGGCTTGAATATCCTCATCATCTATAAGGGCATGGATTTGCTGAAGAAGGTCGAAGGTCTGGCTGCTCCATTTGTCATGATCATGTGTTTTTCCATGGTCGTCTGGGCTGTGTCGGCGGCCCACGGCTTTGGCGGCATGCTCGGGGACGGCGGTAAATTTCCGACTCTTTCGGCGTTTTTGCCGGTATTCATACCGAATCTCACTGCCATGATTGGTTTTTGGGCGACCCTTTCACTGAATATGCCTGACTTTACTCGCTTCGGTAAGAGCCAAAAAGAGCAGACGCTCGGTCAGGTCGTGGCTTTGCCGACGGCGATGACCGTTTTTGCCGGCATGGGTATTGTGATTACCTCTTGCGCTCTTGTGATTTATCCCAATACCAGCGGACAGGAACTCTGGGACCCGGTCAAATTAATCGGTCATTTTTCCAATCCGCTGGTCGTGGCTGTGGCGATGTTTACGGTTGCCGTCGCCACACTGGCCGTTAACATCGCTGCCAATGTCGTCTCGCCCGCCAATGATTTTGCCAATGCATTTCCTCGCTGGATAAGCTTTCGCACGGGCGGGCTCATAACAGGAATTCTGGGGATATTGATGCAGCCCTGGCAATTGGTCGCCGATCCTTCCGGATACATATATAAGTGGTTGATCGGCTATTCAGGCGGACTCGGCGCGATAGGCGGAGTGCTGATAGCCGATTATTGGATAGTAAGAAAGCAGAAGCTCAATCTCGCTGATCTTTATCTGCAAAACGGCGATTATACCTATAAAGGGGGCTGGAACTGGAAGGCTGTCGCCGCTACATGTATCGGCTGCTTCTTTGCCTGGATTGGCGTAGTCGTCGAGGTCATGAAGCCACTCTACGACTACGGCTGGTTTGTCGGATTTGCCATGGCGGGCGTCAGCTACCTGGCGATGATGAAAAGCGCTAGCTCTCAGAAAACCGAATAGAAGTGCCGGCAACAGTCATGAAAGTGTTAGGCCTTGTCGCATGCTGTTTTGCTCAAGGTTGTAATTTTGTAGGGTAAGCCCATGACACCGAATATTGGAGGAGAAGCGATTGATTTCGCTTCGGTTTTTGCATGAGAGAAATTCGCAAGCTCAAGAAATTAGTTGATCGAAAAAATTGGCTGGGTGCTATCTTCTTGTGGATCGTCAATGAAATCGTTCTGCGTTTCAAATTCGGACGCATCGAAGTTTATGGCAGAGAGAATGTGCCTGACAAAGAACCATTCATTTTAGTCAGCAATCATTCTTCGCGATTTGACGGGCTCATGGTGCTGCGCGCTTTGCGCAGAAAGGCCAATTATATGGTTTCGCCTGCGGAGCTGACCGGCTATCAGGGCGTCACTCTTCCATGGGTGGGAGCTTTTCCTGCGGATCCCAAATGCGACCTGGTCGGATTTGCAGAAGCAGGGTTTAGAAAGGGCGACGGACTTGTTGTCTTTCCTGAAGGAACGGTCTTTTATGACGGCGTATTGCATCCATTCAAACTGGGTGCCGCCAAAGTCGCTCTTTCCGCGCAAGACAATGGGCTTGCCGTCAAGGTCATTCCCGCATCAATAATGTACGAGTGGAAAAAAACGAATGTCGCCAGAATAATTTTCGGCGAGCCTGTTGATCTAGAGGTCTACGCACAACGGTATAAAACAGATGCTCTGGGAGTTGCGCGCAACTTGACCGAAAGCCTCTATCGCGAAGTGGCGGCGCTTCGCTCGGAAATTTCCGGTATGCCCAATACCTGCTTGGCCGATTGCGCTAAACTCAAACGCTCATGGTCGCTGGAATTCGAAAAGGTAAGACAATTGGACTCTGCTGCTTGAGCAAGACTTCACTACTTCTTGACCGAATTCGTCGCCACCAGCAACTCACCGGCAAGCCACAGCTTGACCAGGTTATCGAGAATGTTTTCCACGCGCACGGCGCCTTTCAATATAGGATAATCTCTCGATTCAACGACCGGCAGTTTCTTCAAACCATGCTCACGCATGGTTGACAGCGCCAAACTGGTACTTTCATCTTCGGAGATGAAAATCGGCTCGGGCACCATGATATCGCGTACGCAAACTCGCAAGCCGCGGTCCTGCACAGCCAGCTCTATTGCTCGGAAAAGATCGGAGCGCGAAACAATGCCTACCAATTGTTCTTTGTCGTTGACCACGCAAATAAAGTCAAGCTTATGGATATTAATCAGTTCGATTGCCGTCTCTACGGCATCCGAAGGCTTGAGCGGAGGATGACTCAGTGGTTCTACCAGGCAGGAAAGCGGAATAGTCTCGAGAATTTCTTTTGCCTCGGGCAAGTTTTTCCAAATATTCGTACGGCGCTTCATTGCTTTTGCTACGGCGTCGCGCAGCGGAGCCAGGCAAGACGATATCTGCGTGAATACATTGCGACCCAGAACAGTAACTTCGACATTGGAGCGCGCGCGTATGGAGGCGCTGCGGGCGCCGCTGTCCAGTAATGCGCCTTCGCCGAAGAAGTCGCCCGGTCCGAGAATGGCAAGAATTTCTTCACCGTCGGCGGTGACACTTCCTTTGACTACTTCCACCTGTCCTTGCTGAATAACATAGAATTCAGTAGCCGGATCTCCCTCGTGGAAGATATAGTCGCCGGTGGGGTGGTAAGCGCGACTGACGCGCCTGGAGCGGTCTGCTTTCATGTGCGCGAGGGTGCGAGGAAAGACCAGATCGCACATCCATTCCAGCCCGACTTTCATTTGTTGAGCAAAGGACGGCAGTTTCATCAGGTAGACGCCGCGCCAAACAAACCAGGCCGGAAAGCCGCTGATTCTCAAGCCCATGATTTCGGCAATGGCAGAGCGCCCGCCAATCGAGCACATGGATCCCATCATCTTGAACGAGAAAGGCTTTGTCGGCTCGCCCCGCAGTCTGCGAATCACATTGAGCGCCACTTGAGTGCCCTGCCTTTCTGCGAATTGCGCAATCGGCGGTGATAGTTTGCCGTCCTCTGCGTTGATAACAGC
>CAZBOX010000381.1:0-4494 GCA_964493595.1 uncultured Candidatus Obscuribacterales bacterium
GGAATGCCCGGCGTCGTACGGATTGAGGTCGAGATGCATGCGCACCCAGTACTGGTTTGTGTGGGTGACAGGCCAGCGGCTGGGCAGCTTCAGTTCGTCCGGAATATGCTCGGCAGGAATGTTCTGCAGAGCAGCAAGCCAGGCTTCCTGCGAGCGAGTGAGGGGACGAGCCTTCTTTCCATCTTCGGACTTGCGCGCGATGAATGCGTTCAAGCCCTCGCGGATGCCCTCATATGCCAGCTCGTGCTCACCGTAGGTGAAGCTATAGCCGAGTGTCTTGAAGAAGCGTGCCACGTTGTACCAGCTGGGAACAGCATCGACGCGGTGATAGCCGATTTCTTTGAGCAGCTTGGCGGCTTGCCTGACGAAGTGGACAGGCACGGCAGACATCGGTCTGGCCATCTGCCAGGGCGCGCGCCCGAGGAAGAAGGCCTGCGACCAGAGCGACATGTAGGTGTCGCGGTCATACTGCCGCCAGGCGTAGAAGTCGGGGTCGGAGATGAAGTGTCCGACTGAGTCTTCGACATCCAGCCCGTCCAGATAAGTGGCGGGATCCCACGAGTAGATCGACAGCTCGGCAGCCAGGAAGCCTTCAGGCAAACGGTTGCAGGCTGGATCGGTGTTGGGGAAGAAGGTGAGAGGCGACGATTGGTCGGTGCCGTCCAGTTGCCGATCGCGAAGTGCGCAGCGGAGAATCGGCTTCTCGCCTTGCCAGCCTTCGATCAGAATGCGGATGCCGTCGTTGCGCAGAAGAATACGGCCCTTGTCGGTGACGTATTCATGCGCTTTTACGCCATCAGCTTCTGTGACATTAGCTTTGGCATCTTTCAGCGACAGTCCAATCAGAGAAAATACAGATGAGTGCACCAGACGGCTCAGCAGTTCCTCTGCAGGAACTTGAGCCAGCCTGCTGCTCAGTTTTGTTTTTGACATCGTACATGTCCTCAGTTAGTGACCATCAACCAGGTAGAAACCCGGTCTGGGGACAGTTAAAGAGAGAGCAGCAAAGGAATTTGAGGCGAATTGATCAGGTCGAAAAGAGAGAAGGAAAGAAGAATGCTTGTAACTAGCAAGACCGTTGATTCGTCATCAAGGAGCTAAGAGAAACCTAAGAGAAAGCTTGCTCTAGAACTAAAGGCGGTCTTGAAAACAGTCAAAGAACCGAAACCTTTTGTCTTGATTGTGATTGCGCCGATCCCGCTGGAAGCCTCTTGCTATCCTGTTTGCGGCGCTTGCGGCACTCGCGCTAGTTATCAAGTGAATCTCTGTTTTCTCTAATGTTCGAGGTCTGGAAATACCTCCTGAAAACCTGGCGCCCACTGGGCTTTCGGGAGGCATTTTCGAAAAACAGCACGGGCCCGGCTTCGTCAGATAAGTTCACCTTCAGACATATATCTTGCTTGTATTCATGAGCCTTCTCTAGATTAGCTACGCATATTTGTTTTTTTCTCTCTCAAAGAACCCCAAAGTTCCAAAACCATCCGATATCCTGCTTTGTCTGTCTTTCTCTCACCTGACTCCGTCAGATGTGGGGCGCCGGACATGGTATTGCAAGCGGTGGCATGAGGGAGAAGAGCAAGCTGCAGCTTGTCTCGTGTGTTGATATGACTGTCTCGATGTGCGCACGCCGAGATAGCCTCCGTAACGCAGAATGCGGAGCGGCATCATCACACAAAACAATCGATCGATTCTTAGTTTTAGCGACCCAAGCGTTGTTCTGAGTGTGCGCTCATCGCAACGCCGCAAGTCGCGTGCCAGTTAAACTGGAGGACCAAACACTATGAAAGCTAGCTTCGTAGTAAATCCCGCTCTGAAGGGGGCATCAGGTGTCGAAAATGTCGAGACCGACGTGCTCCTTCTCTGCACTGTTGCAGGAACTGAACTCGGTCCTACCACCCGAGCCGTCGATCAGAGTCTGAATGGGCTTATCACCCGCAAACTTCAGACGAAGAAACTCGGCTTCACGGGAGAAGTCGGCCAACTCATCAGCATCGCTCCGAAAGGGGCTCCGGCGAAGCGCATCAGCATCGTCGGTCTCGGTGAGATGGGGACTCTTCAGCCACGCAATCTCTGCAAGGCCATCCACACCACGGTCGAGGACGCGCTCAAGCGCGGTGCTTCTCGCCTTTCCATTCCGGTCGCCGCCAACAGCATGAGCCAGATCAAGCTCAAGGGCCAGGCCAAGATCATCCGCGAGGTGGTCGAATCGCTCCTGGCGTCCGCTGACTATCGCGACAAGGAAGGGGAGTTCGAGGTCGAACTCGTCTGCACTCCCCAGGCGGCTCGCCTGATTCAGGAAGGACTCGACATCGAGCCCAACCTGGACAGCGTCTGCTGCCTGGACGAGTAATGGGATTGTCGAGCCGCTGGTTGCCGCTGAAGTAACCGAGTGAAACTGCAAATCGCAGAATCGCTGTAATGGACAAAAGGCGGGGTTCGGTGACAGGCGCAAAGAGCTTGCTGCCGCATCGGACCCCGCCTGGCGTCTTTTCCAGCAAAGATTCGCGCTGTGTGAGTAATGAAAAAAACTCACACATGCGCAATTTTTTTTTGCATCTATGTACTAAAGTAAGTAGTATTATCAAATCTCTTATCCACGCAGAGCCAGGGGCGGCGCAGATAAAACTTTGGATAACCTATTTGCCGACCGTTTCTGCAAGGCTTTTACGGCTTGGATCGTGCCACCTCAACGGTTGCTGGGGAGCGTCCAGGTACAGCGCCGCTGCATGACGGCTCTGCAAGCTGGCGTTTCTGACACCATTGCCAATCAGTCCTCTGAGCAGAAAGAGCAGGATAAGGGGCAGAATGATGCACGTTCCGGCAATATTGAAGAATGTGCTCATGACTCCGTTTACGCAGCCGTCGCTTTCGGGAGGAGCCAGGTCGTCGGCTGATGTTGAGACTCCGGATAGGTAGTCATAGTCAGCGTTTTGATAGGCGGAGGCAGCTGTTTCACGCTTGGATTCAACTAGATAGTATTGCGCCTGGCTCGGCTGAAATGCCGATAAAAGAAGGGCGCACAGTAAGATGAACAGATATTGAATTTTAGGCAAACGGAATTTGCGCATTCATTCCTCGCAGAGCAAAGTGACGATAAGCGTGTTTGTTGACGGGCTGAGTCCATGTTGCGCTACAGTGCGTGGCAGCTGTGTGACATGAAGCTAAACCACATTTTCTTTTGTCCATGTCTCTTGCAGCCGCCCCAGGAAGCGTCTTCATGGATCATGCGAAAAAAGTTCGCGCAAGGTTTTAGGTTTTCTTAGTGACACAAAAAGAAGGAAATCACCCTTCTGTATGTATTTGAGGCGTACCACTTTTCTAAAGTGAAAACGTCTTTTTCATGTTTCTTGTTCATAGGAATCCACGTCCACAGCAGCTCTTACAAGTCAACAGAATAATAATTCTCCCGGCTTTGCGCTGTTGTATTCGTGTCGAAAAAGACTCTCCCGACTCTGTGCATTTGGCTTGACGAGGACATTCCATCCTCATTCTCTTGCCGCACGGAGCCGCTCAACGCCTGGGTGTCACCGAGCCGGCCTGGGCTCAGATGCCCGCGCAATTCACAATCCAGGTAAGGAAAAACATTCAATGACTACCAAGACCCACCCAGCGACCTTCACCGCCAGCTCCAGCCAGAGCGAACTTCCCGTCTACCGCCATTCGGATCCGTCCGAGTTCATTCGTGTCGAGGATTTCGACTTATTCGAGTTGATGCTCTGGCACCAGAGCGCGGCTCGCGACAACGGCAACGCCAAGGCTGATGAGCTGCGGCGCAATGGCATTCTGTCTCTGCGCAATAGCCCGCACGCTGATTCCGCCGCTAAGTGCCGCTCCTATTTCGAGCAGCTTCAGCAGGCTTTCGACCAGCTGCTGGCGCTCAAGGAGCAGGAGAAACTGGCTCGGCAGAACCGCGGTCAGGCGAAGGGACGCCTGATTCCTGGCTGGCATGAGCTCGTCTCAAACGACGGAAAAGGGCGCAAGAAGAAGGTCGATCCTGCGCTCATCGATGCGACACGCTCGAGTCTCGAGCGGCTGCACAGCTACAAGGTGGCTTCCACCGGCTGTGATGTGATAGCGATGATGATGGCGCCCGCCTGGCAGCGCCTCAATCTGGCGCAGAAGGAGTTGGCGCGCCGCCTCTACTTGATCGGCAAAACTGCCATCAAGGAGATGGCGATGAATAACATCCTTTGCGCTCGCCAGCTTCTGCTCAGCGGGGAGCCGGTGAACACGGATGCTGCCGAACAACCTGAGAGCTCTTCTCTGTCGTGCGCCACGCAGTTTCTGATCTGCGACCAGTGGGACGCCGATCAGTCCGGTACCAAGCTCAGTGGAGGCGACTCTTCTTCTGCAGACGAGCGCACCACCGGCTGGGGCAATATGCCTTCGCCTGTGGACTACTGAGATTATGTTGACCGGTCGACAGTGAGCGACACTTTCGCAGGTTGACTTGAAGGTACGGGGAGGCGGTCACACCGTCTTCCCGTATTCTTC
>CAZBOX010000382.1:0-4445 GCA_964493595.1 uncultured Candidatus Obscuribacterales bacterium
GTCGCATTCGGCGCCAACTTCCGCATCCCGACCTTCGTGTGGATAATTCTCGTTATGTCATCGTGCATTTCGATGTTTACAATGGGCTTTCAATTCGGCATCACCGGCAAGCGCAGCTTCCCATCGCAACTGGCGCTGGTGCTGACATTCGCTCTGGTAATCCAGCTCATCTACGACTTAGACTCGCCTGGAAAAGGCTTCATTCATCTGAATCAACAACCGATGATCGACCTTTACAACAGTCTTTCCAATTAACGGGAGTCGTTTCTGACCTTCCTGTTAGCCAATCGGCGCAACTTCGAAAGTCGGCGTTTCTCCTTAGGCGACAGGTCCCCGTTGTTTACAACTTCTACGGTTGATGGCGCGGACTTTGCACTGTAGCCAGTCCTCATCCAGTCCAGCAATTTCTCCAGCAGTGGAGTCGTAGTTTTTCCTTCTTCGAGCACAAGATGCTCGCCTTCGCAGTCGATGAGAAAAGTCTTGTTGTGGGAAGGAACATCGCTGAAGAGCGTTGCAACCGCACGTGGTGAAACCAAATTGTCGCCAAGCCCCTGTACGACCAAAACAGGCTTTTCAAGCTGCTTAGCGTAAGCGTCTGTCTTTGCGATAAAGTTCAAAAATGAGGTCGCCTCCTTCCAGGACAACTTCAATTTGTGAGAAGAATCCTTCAGCCAATGCTCAGTAAGCTCAGGGTCATTAGTCGCCTGATGGATGACAGCACGACCGGCCGGACCTGGATGATTGCCTGAAGACAAAAACAACTCAAAGACGCCTTTGACTGCAGTCTGGCGCATCTTCAACAACTTCCACGCCGGTGCAGAACAGACAACCCCATCGACTAAAGTCGGATTCTCTGCCGCGATTCGTATAGCCAGGGCGCCCCCCATAGACTCGCCCACGAGAAAAACTTTGTAGTCAGGCTGTTCCCTGCGGATATTGCGAAGCAGCTCTGCAACATCATTCACCGTCTTCACGCAATCGAGTTTCGCGCGCTCGGGCAAGCCCCTGTCCGGTCCAAAGCCGCGCACATTGACTCCAAAACCATCGATTCCGTTAGCCGACAGGTCCTTACCGAGAGGCTTGTAGGCTCTGGCGCACAAGCCGAGCCCGTGTATGCAGACGACCACTGTCTTCGACGGGGTGGGACTCTTCCACTCGAGCATATGAGTCTCGCCGACAATAACGCAGGAAGGATCCTCCGTGCAGCGCGCCCCGATTGCATTGGCGCCGGTAGCCGCGTTTGGCGTGCATTCGTCCGCCCACGCCGGGACAGCAATGTTGCTCGCAAGCAATGCAACAACGAGCATCGCACGGATAAATCTATTCGCTGGTCCCTTGCACCCCATTCTTAAGTTCTTCCCGCTTCACTTGCTGTACTTCTTCGCGCTTCACTTGCTGTACTTCACTAGCATGTCCGGATTTCTGCCCGACCGAGCAGGAGCGGGACATTCAAGTGGAGATGCCGAGTTTCGGCAATATCCATAATTGCAGCGCGAAATACAGCGAGACAGCCCCGACGAACCAGATCACGGTATCCATAACGGACTTCTCTCCTTTTCGTTTCACAATCTCAGTTGTTTCATTCATCATAAGAACACTCGTCCTTTTAGACCGCTCACTTAGCCAGCACTTGCACCGGCTGCGGCGTTACTTCCATTCTCTCATTTGCGGGCTGCATTGTGCTCCACGTCAGATATCCGCCCGACAGATTACGGACGCTAAAGCCACTCTGACGGAGCAGACGCGATGCGTTGTACGAGCGCTGACCGCTCTGACAGTAGGTGACGATGTCCTTACCTTTCGGAATCTCCGACAGTCGCTTTCTAAGCTCTGGCAGTGGAATGTGAACGCTGCCAGGAATAAAGCCTCTGTCGCGCTCGCCCTTCGTGCGCACATCGACCAGGCAGGTCTTATGGATGTCTAGCGCTGGAATTTGATGCCATTGCACTTGCTCAACCAATCCGTCCAGCACATTTGTGCCGGCCATACCCGCGAGATTTATCGGGTCTTTTGCCGAGCCAAAAGGTGGCGCATATGCCAATTCCAGTTCCGACAAGTCGCGAATGGTCATGCCAGCCTTAATGGCTGTGGCTAAAACATCTATTCGCTTGTCGGCGCCTTCTTTGCCCACAACCTGCGCGCCAAGCAAAACTCCCGACTCTTTGTGGAACAGCACCTTCATGTCCAAGCGCGCCGCACCAGGATAATAGCTGGCGTGATGACTGGGGTGAAGGTAGACAGTTTCATATGGAATCTTACTAGCCTGCAACAGCCCTTCGTTGAGTCCGACACAGGCGACGGTCAAATCGAAAACACGCAAAATAGCTGTGCCCAGAGTGCCACCATAGGTTTTCTTCGCGCCGAAAATATTGTCTGCAACAATGCGTCCTTGCTTGTTCGCGGGTCCGCCCAGTGCAATTAGAGTCCATGTGTCGCTTATTGGATTGCGCACCTCGATTGTGTCTCCCACCGCCCAAATGTGCGCGGCGCTGGTTTCAAGATATTCATTGACACGGATGCCACCACGCTCTCCAATAGTCAAACCAGCTTCTCGCGCAAGCGCGACTTCGGGACGTACTCCAAGACCGAGAATTACAAGATCAGCAGAGATCGGCGGGTGATCACCTGCAAGCACCCAGCAGCTTTTCGGAATTTCATCACCAGCCCCTTCAGGCGGCAGAAAACCTTTAATGGACTGACCAAGCACTAACTTCACTCCGTGCATACGCAGCTCTTTGTGCACAAACTGAGCCATCTCCGGGTCTATCGGCGCCAGCACTTGATCTTTGCCATCAATGAGAGTGACATCAAGCCCGCGGCGAACAAACTGCTCAGCCATCTCGAGTCCAATGAAGCCACCACCTGCGATGACAACAGTACGAGGGTGCTGGCTATCGACCCACGACTGAATCGTCTCTACATCTTCAATATTGCGCAGAGAGAAAAGCCCAGGAAGGTCTATGCCAGGAACCCTCGGTCGAATAGCTGCAGCGCCGACGGAAAGAATCAGTTCGTCGTAACTTTCATCGTATATTTTGTTCGTGCTGAGTTCTTTGACAGAAACAACTTTCGACACCGGATCGATTTTGACCACTTCACTGCTAGTGCGAATGTCCAGATTCAATTTGTTCTTCAGCGCCTCGGGCGTGACTACAATCAAATCATCTTGCGATTCGATTTCGCCGCCCAGGTAATAGGGCAGCCCGCAGTTTGCGTAGGACACATAACCGCTTCTCTCAAATATGATGATTTGCGACTCTTCGGAAATTCGCCGGGCTCTGGCTGCTGCGCTCATACCACCGGCGACACCACCAACGATGACGATTTTCTTTGCCTTCGCGTCAGAACCATTAGCTTTCATATCGGTTGCCTCTATGTCAAAAGTTTCTATCTAAAACTGCACACTCATCAACTCCGCTCAGGAGCAACAGCTTGAATCGCCGGCTCGAGGTGTAGAAGAGGGAATTTCCAGCTTGTTCCACGGTGCTTTGCTGAGCAAAATACCCAACGCACAGGTTCCGGACAGTCCAGCAAAAGTAAGCCCAGCGCCGAAGAATCCAGGAATAACCAGGAACCAGGGGTTGACGAACACACCCAGCAGAACCCCCGTCAGAACACCCGAGCCTACTATCAATTGAATCTGACGCTCGATCGGAAGCCTTTTCTTCCCTTCCTTTATAGGCAGTCCAGCCTTTCGCCAGGCGATCATGCCGCCTTCCATGACTTTCGGCTGAAAACCTCGCCCCAGGAGGGCATAAGCCCCGCGCTCGGCACGCTTACCGCTGCGGCAAATGACCACAAGCTGACCGCCTCTAGGCACCTCTTCGCAGCGCGATTCGAGAGTCTCAAGCGGCAGGTTGATGGCGCCAGCGATATGCTCGGTCTCGTACTCAATAGGACTGCGAACATCAACCAGGACGAGCCCCGACTTAGACGCCACCTCAGCGGCTGGCACTTGCTGGCAAACTGTGGAATTTGTTTGTACTGACATTTGAATAACCCTCATCGGTCACAAAACAACCATATCACCATTTGGTTATATAACGAATCAACCATAAGAATGATTGCAGAATTAGTCAAGGGGTTGTACACTAAAGCCATCATCCTGGTGGGTTTAGAGGCATGAAAGGCAAGAAAACTCTATTGACAAGACCGGCGCTCGAAATTGTCGCGGCGCGGTTTAGAGCACTTTCCGATGCTTCAAGACTGCAAATCCTGCAGAACCTTTTTAATGGCGAACGCTCGGTACAAGAGTTGTGCGAGCTGACTGCCATGAGCCAGGCAAACGTCAGCAAACATCTATCTATACTTGCCGAGCAGGGAATAGTTCAAAGACGCCGCGAAGGGCTGTTCGTCTATTACAGCATTGGCGACAACACCATTTACGAACTCTGCGACATAGTCTGCGGCGCAGTCGGCAAGCGCTACGGACAGGTAATGAAAGA
>CAZBOX010000383.1:0-4414 GCA_964493595.1 uncultured Candidatus Obscuribacterales bacterium
TGCAATGAGGAAACGGACAACGTTTTCGCTAATAAGAAAATCGACATTTTCCAGGCGCCGGAAGCTGACGAGAAAGTCTTGGTGCCTTGCTGTTAAAAAATAATTTGGCGATGCCTGGCGTCGCTTTTAAGGGAAAAGAAAAACATGCGCACTCCTCACGCTCTGATTTTCGATATGGACGGTTTGCTGCTCGACACTGAGTTGCATTACAAACGTTCTTGGACGCAAGCAGCAAAAGAGATGGGCTTTGATCTGACGGACGAGCTCTATCTTCAGCTGATAGGAATCACCGTCGCCGACGCCGAGACTGTTCTGGCCAGTGAATTCGGCCCCACATTCGACAAAGCGAAATTTCACGACCGCGCTGCATTTCTATATGAAGAACTGCACAAAAAAGAAGGTCTGCCGCTCAAGCCAGGTGTGCGAGAGCTTCTGATTTGGGCGAAGGAAAACCAAATTCCTTGCGCCGTCGGCACTTCAACCGTTCAAAAAGAGGCCATCGCCCGTCTCCAGCACCATGAGATTTTCGACTATTTCGTGGTTGTTGTCGGCGGAGATATGGTGAAAAGAGGAAAGCCGAACCCTGACATATTCCTTATGGCGCAAGAACAGCTGAAGCTTGCAGCGGACAATTGTCTGATCCTTGAAGACGCACATAGCGGGCTGCTTGCTGCCCGTGCCGGCGGTATGCGCTCTTGCCTCATACCTGATCTGTTGCCGGCATGCGAAGAATCCCGCAAAATCGCAGAAGGCGTATTCGAATCCTTGCATCATGTTCGCGACTGGCTGGCGCAGGGTTGCCCGGTGGCAGAGAAAGCCCATTCGTAAATCGCAAGCGCTGCGGCTCCTCGACCAACTGGTAAAAATGTCTCAATCCCGCTTGCTCACATATCTCTGCTACGGCGCAATGATGAGCCTGGCGATCGGCATCAATCTTTTGCCGATATTTCTGGTCTCGATTCAACATTCCTTTCCAGGCGCAAACGGCAGCGGATTGACTCAAGAAGAGCTGGGGAGAATCGGGTCTCTGGCTTTCATCGGCTTGACTTTTGCAATTCTGGTTACCGGTCCTCTAGCCGATCGCATGGGCGCGAAAACTTTCGCAATTGCAGGTAATTTGCTCCTGGCCATCGGACTGGCAATAACTTCCTGGTCGCCAAATTACACAGTCCTTCTGCTCGCCAATTTTGTCATGGGAGTCGGTGCCGGCGTTCTCGACATGGTTCTAAGTCCAGTCGTGTCTGCAATCAACCCGGACAACCGCTCGGCCTCGATGAATTGGCTGCATTCTTTCTATTGCGTAGGTGCAACGGTCACAGTCCTTGCAGGCACAGCAGCGCTGCAATGCAATATCTCCTGGCGGGCGGCCTGTTTGATCCTCATCCCCTTGCCGATTGCGCTCATATTCGCGCTGGGCGCTCAAAAGTTTCCTTCGCTGACAACAGAAGGAGAAGCCAGGACGCCATTTTTGAAACTTGTCAGCGACCTATGGTTCGCTGGAGCTCTGGCTGCCATCTTTCTTGGCGGTGCCACAGAATTAGGCATGGCACAGTGGCTACCGGCCTATGCTGAGCTGGCGCTGAAATATCCGCAATGGGTAGGCGGCACTGCTCTCTTTCTCTTCTCAATCTGCATGGCGATCGGTCGCATGGGTATCGGCGCGCTCAGTGAGAAAGTTGATCCGGTGACGATTATGGCCTGGGGATGCGGTCTATCAGTCGTCCTTTTTCTTTTGGGATCGTTCTTTCCAATCAAGATAATGGCGCTTGCAGCTTGTGTCCTGGCAGGACTGACAGGCAGCTGCCTGTGGCCGACAATGCTGGCAATCACTGCAGACAAATATCCGAACGGCGGCGCCACCATGTTTGGTGCCCTGGCTGCATTTGGAAATGCCGGAGGCATATTCATGCCGTGGGCGGTAGGAGTTATAGCCGATCGTGCATCTTTGAGCTGGGGGCTGGCTATCAGCGCTCTGGCACCACTCTTCATGCTGCCCATCGTCCTTGCCCTGGGAGCAAAACGCGCTCCTGTGCAAACGGAAGCCTGAAAACATAGCATTTAACATAAAAGTGCAAAAACCAACGCGGATAGCCCTTTAAGTTCACAGACCGTTCACTTCGTTCGCCTAAGGTGGAAAATGAAAGGGTAAGAGGTCGCAAAAATGGCGCCACGAACGGACAAAAGTATTCTAGTCATAGGTGCCACCGGCTATGTCGGCAGCCGCCTGGTCACTCTGCTTCTGAGCAAAGGCTTCAGAGTTCGAGCGGCGGGTCGTTCTCTAGAGAAACTGAAGACCAGAGCCTGGGCAGAACATGCGAATGTTGAGCTGGCGGAGCTGGACCTCAAGGACTTCCAGTCAGCCAGGGATGCCGTCCGTGACTGCTTTGCCATCTATTATTTGATGCACTCGATGAATCCGCAAAATAGCGACTTCGCAGCAGCCGACAGGCTGGCTGCGCAGAATGCAGTTCGAGCCGGTGAGGAAGAGGGCATTGACCATCTCATTTACCTTGGCGGACTGGGAGAAACAACCACCAATTTATCCAAACATCTGCGATCGAGAGCGGAAGTTGCCGAAATTTTGGCAAGTGCGACTTTTCCAACAACAATCTTTCGCGCTGCGATGATTATCGGATCAGGCAGCGCATCATTCGAGATCTTGAGATATCTTGTCGACCGCCTGCCAATCATGATCACGCCGCGCTGGGTAGCGACATACTCTCAGCCCATCGCCATTCGCAACGTTCTCAATTACCTGGTTGAAGCGCTACAGAATGAAAAGACTTATGACCAGACCTTCGATATCGGTGGTCCAGAAGTAATCACTTACAGGCACTTGATGGAAGTTTATGCCCGAGAAGCTCACTTACCGGTTCCTCTAATTCTTCCAGTTCCCGTATTCACTCCCAGGCTGAGTTCATACTGGATCAATTTTGTGACACCTGTCCCTGCTTTTATCGCCCGCCCCCTGGCTGAGGGTCTCAGGAATCCAGCCGTCTGCATGGAATCTCGAATAACATCCATCATTCCGCAAGAACTGCTTACTTGCTCACAAGCTGTCAAAATAGCCGTCGATCGAATCCAACATCATAAGGTCGAAAGTCACTGGACAGACGCAGGTAAGATGCCGCCGGTCGAGTGGTTCCACTCCCACGACCCAAATTGGGCGGGTGGAACAGTCTATTCTGATGTTCGAAAGCTGGAGATTGTCGGCGCCCCATCAGATGCATGGCAAGCAGTCGTGCGCATCGGTGGAACGACCGGATGGTACTACGCGAACTGGCTCTGGAAGCTTCGAGGCTTTGTCGACTTCGTATCCGGCGGAATAGGCTTGAGAAGAGGAAGAAGGCACCCGGAAGAATTACGCACGGGTGACGCCGTAGATTTCTGGCGGGTGAAATCCATTGAGAAGGACAGGCGCTTGCTGCTTGTTGCCGAGATGAAATTGCCCGGCGAGGCAGCACTCGAATTTCAGATTACGCCACTCGGGCCAAACAGAACAGAAATCAAGCAAATTGCCCGCTTCTTACCCTCCGGACTCCTCGGGCTACTTTACTGGTTTGGTGTTTCACCCCTGCATGAATTCATTTTCTCGGGAATGCTCAACGGTGTAGCTGCGGCTTGCAAGCGCCCGATTGTTTTCAAAGCAAAACGCGTAAGGCGAGAAAAAAGGACGCTGAAACTCAGCGACGCTTAGGTGGATTACTTCCGTCAGGCGCCCTGGCTGCTGGGATCTTGAACGCTTCCGGAAAAGAGTATCGTTCCCGATTGGTTTTCTGTGATTACATACATGAATGGACAATCGACAATCATTTCAAACGGCGGCAAGGTTGGTGGAAAGCCAGCAGACATGACCAAACCGGTTGCTGCTGCCGCTTCTGTACCCTCTTCATTGACATCAATGAATGTCTTGTGAATGACTTCATCAATCTTGAAAAATGGCAGATTAGCCTGATTAGGCGAAAGCATATTCCAAAAATTGGCTCTTTCTGTAAATGCCTCACTAATGCCTAACTGCATCAAGTGTGACGCAAGATATTCACCATACGCAAACTTAAAGCGAGGCATAGCGAAAAATCCATTTCGGCTAGAAGCTGCCGCAACAGAACGGTCAAACTGATCAAAGCCGAAGCCGGCCAGAAAGTGCTTGAATGAGACGCCACGCGCCGGCAAGAGAACATACATTGTGAAGCGCGTATCAAAATAAGGCAATTCAATCAATTGAAGATCTCTGTCTTCATAATACGAATAGATGGAGCTCATCTTCATCATCGGAACTTGAATGGCATTCTGTCCATATGCGAAGAAATTTTCATACGTTGTCTGAGACACATCGAAGGCGGTAGCCCAGCCGGCCTTGAAATAGGCGCAATTGGCGAGCAGCAAAACTTGAGACGGATTCAGAGAATTGAAC
>CAZBOX010000384.1:0-4366 GCA_964493595.1 uncultured Candidatus Obscuribacterales bacterium
TTGGGATCGGCGTTGAAATTGTTGACCCGGTCCAGTCTTTCCTTAGCCGGCGTTTGACCATCGATGTATGCATAATCGATGCCGGCTTTCTCCAATTCTGCTCGGATGAGTGTGAGCATCTCAACGAACTGACTGAATACGAGAATTTTGTGACCTTCGTCGATGATTTCGTCGATCATCGCGATAAAGGCCGAAAGCTTGGCTGATGCCGCAGCCGGTCCGTCGCCGCGATTCTTCAGCAAGCGCGGGTCACAGCAAACTTGTCGCAGTCGAAGCAACGCCGCCAATACCGAAATCTGCGAGCGCTTGATACCGCGCGAGGCAATTTCGTTGAAAACCTTCTGGCGGCACTCGTCCAAAACATCGAGATAGAGAGAGCGCTGATCGTCTTCCAATTCGCAAAGATGAATGATGTCGGTACGATCCGGAAGCTCTTTCTCGACCTGGCTCTTCAATCTGCGCAAAATGAACGGATGAACGATCTTTCTGAGCTTCTGACCGGCACCATCGAGGCCGGCTTCGATCGGTCGCTCGAATGTTTCGTTGAAATCTTTGTACGATCCCAAGAAATCCGGCATCAAGAAGTCGAACAATGACCACAATTCTTTCAGTCTGTTTTCTACAGGCGTACCGGAAAGCGCAAGTCTGTGGAACGATTTCAGACTCTTCGCGGCAATCGCGCCAACGGATTCCGGATTCTTGATGTTCTGCGCTTCGTCGAGGATCAAAAACTCGAACTGCAAATCTTTGAGGGTTTCATAATCACGACGGATGATACCGTATGTGGTGAAAATTACATCCGGCTTTTTGGCGTTGTCTTTCTGAAGCGTTTTCAGAAGTTCGCCGCGATCACGCCCAAGGAAAAGTGCCTTTTTGAGCTTCGGTGTAAAGCGTTCGGCCTCACTGAGCCAGTTATAAACAACCGAAGTCGGCGCCACCACAAGCGATGGCATCTTCTTCTTGCCGTCCTTGTGGTGATCAAGAAGAAGAGCAAGAGCCTGAACGGTTTTACCTAGACCCATGTCGTCAGCGAGAATGCCGGCCAGACCATACTCACGCAAGAACGAAAGCCAATTGCATCCTTCCTTCTGATAAGACCGCAACTCGCCGCCAAACGACTCAGGCAGCTGAATCCCTTCCAGTTCTCTGAAATTGTGGATTTTTTGAAGGAAATTTTGAAAACCTTCGTCGGCATTAATTTCAATTTCATGCGTTTCGAGAGCATGCGCAATCGGCAAGGCTTGATAAAGAGGACGAGAAGTATCTTTGCTCTGACCAATCGTCTTCAGCAAGCTCAAAAGAGTAGTCATCGGCAATCTGACACACTCGCCGCTGGACAGCTTCAAATAATTGCGGTTGCGGAAAAGTGACTCGATGACCAGTGGAAATGGAATTACTTCGCCATTCGAAGAGCAATCGAGGTCGAAATCGAATTTGAACGAATCTTTTTTAAGTGACAGGCAAGCTTTGAGTTTGAGAGGCTCTTTGCGGACCTTGTAATTCTTCAAGGCATCCATGCCTGTCACTTCCCAATCCGCGCATTGCTCGGACGAGAGGTAATAGAGAGCATCAAGCGCTGCTTCATCAGCGAAGAAGAAGCGGTCGGCAATAGTTCTGGTGGGCTGCAAATTAGACAAGAATCGGCGCACCTGGTGCTCCAATTCCCACTGCCGCTTAACCCAGACGCTCTGCCCGGTCTCTGACATAGTGCGAGTATAGAGTTCTGACTCAACGGCGCTTGTCTCGTCGCGCGACGGCAAAACAAGAGCGCCATAACCGAAAGAAAGAGAAACTTCCAGAGAAACGTCATTGGGCCCGCTGCCGATTGCCGCGGTAGGTACACCTTTGCGTTCGCCCAATTTGATCACTACTCTGGGCGCATCCGTAACAGCCACCGGGAACGGAGCACTGGTTTCGTCCAGGCGTACATCCATTCGCTTCTGCAATATGGGCAAATCTACTGCCAAGAACTTAGGAACTATCTCCAATTTCACGGTCATCTGTCCGTGAGCGTCGAAGAACTGGAATAGCCTGTGGATAGCGCTCAAGTCGATGCTATAGAAAGTGTTCTTGGACATGACCCAACTGTTTTGTCCAAGGAAAAATACGGGATGTTCGAGCGAATTACCCTCTTCATCACGCGCTTCCAACTTCAGCATCAACTCGCCGCTCTCGGTTTCGGAGAGCACTGCTAGAGGTTTGATTACCTTATTCGAAAAACCGACTTCACTGCCATCAGCTGTATTCACAAGTTTGCTGCAGAGGCTCAAATGACCGATTACGGTACCTTCGTCGCCACGAGGAATTCGGTGACCGCCGGCAATGCCTTTTGTAGTCTGAGGCAATTGCGTTAAATACTTGGTCAGACGATAAATTTTGGATTCCGGCTCGAGCACGTTCAGAAACTCGGGCGGGACTTTGAGAATGTTGACCTTGCCCTGCTTCTCTTGCGGAACTGTACCGACGATGAGAGCCAGGGGTTTTTCCAGAACCAGAACGCCAAGCTGATGCCGAGACTCCTCCGGCTCCGGCTCCGCGCCTTTGGTGTCGTCGAGCATATCCTTGGCTTTCGGAGCACGCTCCTGCTGATTGTCCCGACCTCTGTCGTTTTCAGCCAGATCGAATCTAATGCCCGGATTGCCACGTGCAATGTGGGTAAGAATGACTGCTACAGAATGCTTGCACACTTCTTCGAAATAAGGGCAGGAGCATTCCGCTTTGAATACTTCCTCTGATTCGATGGTGACGTGGACTTTATAGGGCTGCGGCTCCGAGCCAATCACCAGCGCATCAATTTTTTGTCCGCCTTCTGTCTCTTCGTACTTGAGTACCTTTTTGCGGCGGTAGTACTGCACACCACGGCGATAGACAGGCTCGCTGCTCGACTCCTGCAAGGAATTCAGCGACAGCGTCAGTTTCTTACCGGAGGCTGGTTTCATTACTTCCTTATACTCCAGGGCTTTTCTCGCAACTCTAAAACGAGGCGGCCGGAAAAAGCTCGCATTGCGCGGGCTACATGCTAAATCACCTACCCGTCCCACTTATATACATCACGGGATGCAGGCGGCGTTAGTCCCACAGCCATTAGCTTATCATGGCCTACTTCCACTCAGCTAACTACCAAGCAACAACACGAAATCAAGAGAAATACGTGGTTACAGTATTTAATTGCCCGCCCTGCTCAGTTGTTAACTGTAGAACCGGGTCGCATGTCAATAAATCGGTCTGAAACTTGCTGCGCCCTGTTGTAAGCATTTTCGACAAGTTGATGCATTTCCACCTGGCGATTCTCGAGAATCTGACAATAGTCTTGCAACAAGCCTGCTTGCGACCGCAAAGCCTTGGCATTGTCCGAAAGAGCCGGTATCAGCTGCTCTATTTCTTCCAGAAGAGCACTGGGCGGATGAACCGGCGGACGCACTTTGACCATTTGCTGAGGGTCGAGTTGTTCGGCCTGCGCGGGCGTTATCTGTTGACCGCTCACCAGAGCCAGTGAATTCTTTAGATGCTCAAGCGACTGTTTGAGCCCGAGCGCGCGTTTATAAGATTGCTCAGCTTCCTTCTCCAGCCATGCCTTTCTGGTCTTTTGATTGGCAAGCTCTCCAGATAGATGCGCCAGTGCCCGCTGCCTTATCTCAAGCTCTTTCTGGATATGCTCGAGCTCTTTCTCTTTCATCTCGATGCCACGCCGCCTGAGCCAGATAAGCAAGACGACGACGAGACAGAAGAAAATTGAAGCTAGAGTTATGAAAAGATATCCGCGCTTGGAACCGGACAATTCCCAAAACCCGGTAGTCAGGAAATTGTTCAAGTCTTCCATCAAAGTTGGTGGGTAGGAGCGCATGTAATAGACACGCCCGAGAATCCTTCCCGTTTGTGCTTCGCTCGCCACTCTTACCGCGCCTGTGGACCTGGGCGACTTATGCTCATAACTGGCGCTTATAGGTGGTGGGTCGGTAAGCAAGTCGTAAGGCTCAGTCTCATTTTTCAGATTCTCAGGACTGACACGCTTTTGCCATGACTTGCGTCGATAGACCTTATCCGTTTGATAAAGAATAGAATTGCCGGTCGGGTCGGTAATCACCAGACCGAAAAGACCGTATGTCGAATCTAGAACTTGTTGAATCTGGTCATCACGGCCGGAAACAATCAGCTGCGAGAGCGTGTTGGGCAAAGTATGGTGCAGCAAGTTGAAGTCAACGGTCTGCACTCGGTGAACAGTCCCAGTCCAATAGCTCTCATAGAAAGCGCGGCAGAGACTAAACCAGATCACCACGCCGACGACGATAAGAGCAGGGATCAAAAAACGTTTCTTCAGAGAAACGATTATCTGGTCCAATTCCAAATTCAAACCCGTGCCCAATTT
>CAZBOX010000385.1:0-4318 GCA_964493595.1 uncultured Candidatus Obscuribacterales bacterium
ATAACAATAGCTAGTTTGCAGCCTTAGACTTTCGAACGCAGCATCTCTACGTCGTCAATAACTGCATCGCAGAAGCGGCAGCGGGGTTCGAATCCGCCCGCCGTTCGCACGACAGTATGACCGTATAAATTGCAGTTCTGAGGAAGACGCCTGTCTTTGGGCTTGTAAGAAAAGAAGGCGACCAGCTCCTTCCACCAGCGGACTGCTACCTGCTTAAGTTCGAAATTCGTTCCAACTTTTTGCATTTCCTGAGTACGCATGGAACGCACTTGCTCGCGCGTAATTCTCTTTACCTTTTCGCCAGTTGGATTTTCGAGAGAACCCAATTCGATGGATGCCGGATATTTGCCATTCCTATCGCGCTCTACCACTTTGTTTATCCTCTAGAGTTTTAGGGAGGTTTTCGGGGCCTGTGTATGGCACGAAATACAGTCCAGCCTCCTGAGATCCTCATTATTGAATGACGATATGAGTTTAAAATCAATGGTAATTCTGCTAACACTTTCGACAGGGCAGAAAAATTCCGCGTGCAAATACGTGAAAGGCAAGCCAGATGGACCGCAAACAGGTTTTAGCCGGAGCTAAGCGAATTGTCATAAAGCTTGGCACTGCCGTGCTCATGAAAGAAGAGGGAGGAATAGCGCTCAGCCGTTTCTACGCCTTTATCGAAGGAATCGCCGCACTTATGAAAGAGGGCAAAGAGGTCTTGCTCGTGACCTCTGGCGCTGTAGGGCTGGGCGTTCAGAAGCTTCAGCTCGACAAGAAGCCCAAGCTTCTGCCTATGAAGCAGGCCTGTGCGGCCGTTGGGCAAGGGCGCCTGATGGCCCTCTACTCAGACGCTTTCCAGGCGCTCGACATCGTCACGGCTCAGATACTTCTCACCGAAGAAGACTTTTCCAACAGAACCCGCTATCTCAACCTGCGCAGCACAATCGGCGAATTGATGCGCTTGAAAGTATTGCCCATAATCAACGAAAACGACACTGTGTCTACCGCCGAGATTGAATCAGGCAAGGATTTCGAATTTTTGAAAGTCAATTTCGGCGACAATGACAAGCTTTCCGCGCTTGTCGCCAGCAAAGTGGAAGCCGACCTTCTCGTAATATTGACTGATGTAGACGGTCTTTATACCGATGACCCCCGCAAAGGCGAGGGTGCCGAACTGATTCCCCTTGTTCCCATCATCAATTCGGACATTGAAAAACTGGCATCCGGACCGGCTGCGCCTGGCAAATTAGGGCGAGGCGGCATGAAGACCAAGATTGAAGCAGCTAAAACCGCCACCCAATCAGGTTGTTCGGTCATAATCGCAGGCGGAAAAGTAAATAATGTCATACCCCGCCTTTTCGCAGACGAGCCAATCGGCACACTCTTCCTTCCTCATCCTGGCATGACCGGCAAAAAGCGGTGGATTGCCTTTGCTACCACCGTCAAAGCGGCACTGGTAGTCAACGACGGCGCAAAAACAGCCCTCAAAAACGGCAAGGCCAGCTTGCTGCCGGCAGGAATAGTGCAGATAAGAGGGCAGTTCGAGCGCGGCGACGTAATAGGCATCGTCGACGAGTCGGGGCATGAATTCGCCCGGGGCATAGCCAATTACTCGAGCGATGAAACAAAACAGATTTCGGGACAACACTCGGATGCCATAGACACAAAGATCGAAGTGCGAAATTATGACGCAATCGTCACACGGGATAATATCGCTTTGCTCGAAACCGCGTAAAATCAGGCTCGGACAAACGAAACGGGCTCAATACGCAGGCAAGAGATGGCAGAATCGGTTTTGACTCAAGTACAGCAAATCGCCAAGCAAGCGCGACTGGCGTCGGCTGGCTTAGCCAGGCTGACGCAGCAAGACAGGACTAAAGCACTGCTTGCCATGGCCGACCAGCTCGGCAAAGCCGAAAAAAGAATCTTAGAAGCAAACGAAACGGATTGCCGGAAAGCCCAAGCGCTTGTTGCTGAGGGCAAGATGCCGTCGTCTTATTTGAAGAGATTGAAACTGGATGCCGAAAAACTCAAAGGCATCATTGAAGGGATAAGACAAGTTGCCGATATTGAAGACACTCTGGGTGTGCCGACTCTGAAGAGAGAACTGGATGAAGGATTGAATCTCTACAGAGTCAATTGCCCGATCGGTGTGGTGCTCGTAATTTTTGAATCTCGCCCGGATGCCTTACCCCAGATAATGTCGTTGCTGGTGAAGAGCGGCAATGCCGGACTGATAAAAGGCGGCAAAGAAGCGGAAAGTTCAAACAAGGAAATTTTCGACTGCCTTTGCCAGGCACTGAATTCGGTGCAATATCCGCAAGGCGCGTTTTTCTTGCTCTCGGCAAGAGAGGAAGTCGCGGATCTTCTTAAGCTGGACAAAGAAGTGGACCTCGTCATACCGCGCGGTTCCAATGATCTGGTAAGACATATCCAAAACAATACCGACATTCCGGTCCTCGGTCATGCAGACGGAATATGTCATCTCTACGTTGATGAGAAGGCCGATCTGGACATGGCAATTCGTCTAGCCGTGGACAGCAAAATACAGTATCCGGCAGCCTGCAATGCAATTGAGACTTTGCTCGTAAATAGCAAGATCGCTGACCGATTTTTGCCTCGCGTTATTAGCGCTTATAGAGATAAAGACGTGGAAGTTCGCGTTGAAAAATCCGCCATCGATGATTTCAAACTAACCGATGTTGCCACTGCAGATAATACCGACTGGACGACCGAATACTCTGATCTGATCATCTCCATAAAAGTTGTAGAATCGATTGACGAAGCCATCCAGCACATAAATACCTACGGATCCGGTCATACTGAATGCATCGTCACTGAAGATACAGCGGCCTTCGAACGTTTTTTTGCAGAAGTAAATTCAGCCGGTGTTTATCAAAACGCCTCGACTAGATTTGCCGATGGATTTCGTTATGGCTTCGGCGCCGAAGTAGGCATCAGCACAGGCAAGCTTCACCCTCGCGGTCCCGTGGGCGTAGAAGGAATTATCACTTACAAATATAAACTGATTGGAAAAGGACAGGTAGTCGCAGATTATTGCGGCGACAATCCTCGCAAGTTTACGCATAAGAAAATAGACTGACGTGTGCGTGAGTGTGGGTAGACCGCAAGTCGTTGTAGAAGAGCAAAGAGGAATAAAAAATGCTAAAAAACAAAAAGCTCGCTGTCATAGGTGTCGGCAAGCTTGGCGAAGCGCTGATTTCCGGACTGCTCAAGAGGGATGCCATAAGCGCGAGCGATGTTTGCGGCACAGTCGGCCACGAAGAATCTGTAAAGCGCGTCAAAGAGCGCCTCAATATTGAAGCTATTCTAGACAATCAAAAAGCCGTTCAGGGCAAAGATCTGATCTTGCTTGCCGTGAAGCCGCAGAACATGGACAGCGTTCTTAAGGAAATTGCGCCTGTCATCAACAAGAATCAATTGATCATTTCGGTGGCCGCCTCAGTCACCACTAGTTTTGTGGAAGAACGCCTGCCCGCAGACATTCCTGTCGTTCGCGCCATGCCCAATACTCCTTCTGTAATGAATGCCGGAATGGCGGGAATGTGCACAGGAAAAAGCGCAACGGAAGAACACAAGAAAATGGCAGAGGCGATTTTCAAATGCGTCGGCGAGACTGTTTTTGTTGATGAATCATTGATGGACGGAGTCACGGCGTTGTCGGCCAGCGGACCGGCATATCTCTATGTTGTGATTGAATCGCTAGCTGAAGCAGGAGTGAAGCTGGGAATTCCCCGAGATGTCTCGACATTGCTTGCGGCGCAGACGATGCTGGGTTCTGCGCGCATGATTCTGGAATCAAAAGCACACCCTGCGCTTCTGAAAGATATGGTGACCACCCCTGCCGGCTGCACAATCGATGGATTGATGGAATTGGAAGAGGGTAAATTGCGCGTCACACTCATCAAGGCTGTGGTGAAAGCGGCAGAAAGAGCGCGCGAACTGGTTAACACCCAGAACACGAAATCCAAAACATAGAGCCGCAGAGATAAGACAACAATTTTCTGGAAAAACAAATGACTGAGAAACTGCCCGCCCACCTCTTTCTTGACGAGCGCAATATCGAATACGAGATGCGAACCTTTCCGGAAACGACGGAGAAGGGGGCAGCTAATGTAGCGCGTGCGCTCGGTTTTAGAGAAAGGCAAATGATAAAAACCTTGATCTTTGAAACAGCTCAAGGAGAATGTTCGCTGGTCATGGTAGGCGGCGATCAGAATGCTATTTCCGGTTTGTTGAAAAAGGCTCTGGGCTCGCGTGATATTTCCCTTGCAAAGCCGGAAAAGGTTATTGAGTTGACAGGCTATGT
>CAZBOX010000386.1:0-2087 GCA_964493595.1 uncultured Candidatus Obscuribacterales bacterium
GGAAAGGTTATGCCCCTGAAGCAGCGATCGCCTCTCTGCAAGATGGCTTCGAGAATCATCACCTGGAGGAAATCGTCGCCTTTACCGCTGCATGTAATTCCAAGTCGATTCGAGTGATGGAAAAAATCTCGATGCGGAGAAATCCTTCGGACGATTTCATGCATCCTAATGTTGAAGACGGGCATTATTTAAAGCCGCATGTCTTGTACAGAATGACGCGCGAAGACTGGCAGAGTAAGTGACGAAGCATCCTAAGAAAGTGGCTTTCTGAAGACTACGCCCATATTGGATGTTTGACCCGTCACCGCTTTAATAGCCAGGTCGGTCGCCGCGAAGAATCCATTTCTCACAAGGTTTCCGAGATTGGTCTTAGCCCAGTCTATGGGTGGGAAAAGCGGGTCGGCAAGCGGCTTTAGAATGGGATTTGCTTTGAGCATAGAGTGCATCGTCCATACCCAGAAAATTGCATTTGGCTGAAACTCCAGATGCACAAGTTCAAAATTGGTTAGTCTGGCAAGTTCTTTCACCGACTTGGGATCGTAAAAGACCCAGTGCCGCGGGAAATGATAGGCGCCCCAATGCTTGTTTTTGAACAATTTTGCGTCAATTGATTCAATGTTTGGAGTCCAGAACCAAAATATGCCGCCAGGTTTTAAAATGCGTCGCACTTTTTCAGCGAAACCTTTTGGATCTGGAACATGTTCAATGACGTGACTTGCCCAGACAAAATCAAAATAATTTTCCGGCAAATCAACTTCTTCGAATCTTCCAACATAAGCCTTATGGCCGGCTGCATTCGCCTTCTCTGCAGCTCTTTCATTCATGTCCACGCCGTAAGTTTCCACCTGGCGTGTGCGAACCTTTTTGAACCAGTTGAGAATGTGTCCATCTGCACATCCGATGTCCAGTATGCGCACCGGATCTGGTGCTGTGACAAAGGTGAGGCAGCCTTCCAGTCCTTTCAATATTTGTTGATAACGATACTTGTAATACAAGTTTTGACGCTGGTTTTCATCATAGCCTTCTTCCAGGCTGTAGGCGTAATAATTGGGCGGATATATCGTCGACAATTCTGAAATATCAGGACGAGGGTTCAAGTAGACTAGCCCGCATTGACGACAGCGCACCACCTTGAATATGTCATCCGTAGTATTCGTGTACTCGTGCTCTACCCCATACGTAACCAGCTCAGCATCAAACGAGCCGCAGTTATTGCAACTCGTCTCAACTTTCTTGATGTCCGACTTCATGGTCCGCCTTTATGTTTTTTCCCAGGTGGGACCTTCGGCTGTATCCATGACACTGATACCTGCTTTCGCCAATTCATTCCTGATCAGATCTGAAGTCTTGAAGTCTTTGTTGGCACGGGCATCTTGGCGGAGTTGCAAGAGTAGAGAAAGAACCTTGTCCGTGGAATTCTTATCGACCTCTTTACGCGTGTCGGCAAGTGTAAATCCAAGCACTCCGGAATAGTCCCGCAAAGCTTTGGCCCACAACTTTCTTTGCGTCGCGTCCTTGGATGCAGAAATCTTGTCGGCAAGCCCGAAAAGATGCGATACCGCAACAGCGGTGTTGAAGTCATTGTCCATGGCGGCAACAAATTCATTGTGGAATTCGCTGAGAGTAGTATCGCTCGCGTATGCTTCCGCCGCTTTTTGATCGAATCGGTAATGCTTGGCTGGATAAAAGCCGCTGCCGTTTTCTTCCTGCTCTGCAAAGAGAGCAGCGCGAACAAGCCTCATCAATGCTTGCTTTGCTGCATTCATTGCTTCCGGGCTGAAGTCGATCGGATTGCGGTAATGCGTTTGCAATATAAATAAGCGAAGGGTGTCTGCCGAGTATTCTTTGAGCAAATCGCCGATAGTTTTGAAATTGCCCAATGATTTCGACATTTTTTCTTCGCTGACATTGACGAAGCTGTTATGCATCCAGTATCTGGCAAGTGGCTTGTCGTGCAGAGATTCGGACTGCGCTTTCTCATTTTCATGGTGTGGAAAAACGAGATCTTCACCACCACCATGAATGTCGATAGTTTCGCCAAGCACGGATTTGATCATTGAAGAGCATTCCAGGTGCCAGCCTGGTCG
>CAZBOX010000386.1:2187-4267 GCA_964493595.1 uncultured Candidatus Obscuribacterales bacterium
ATCATTTGCTGAAGATATTCGGTGGCGCGCGGCTCGATGTCCGGCGGGGCGACGTTAAGCGCGTACATATCTTGCCAGAACTCGTAAAGGAAATGACGCGCCAGCTGGTCGGGACGAATATTCAGCTCTTTCGCTCGATTGATAATTTTGTCGTCGATGTCCGTGATATTACGCACGAATGTGACCTGATAGCCGGCAAAACGCAGGTAGCGCTGAATCACGTCCCAGACTATGGCCATACGTGCGTGACCCAGGTGGCTGGAGTCGTATACGGTCGGACCGCAAGCGTAAAGTTTGACCTTGCCCGCTTCCATGGGGACAAATTCTTCTTTCTTGCCTGTCAGTGTATTGAATAATTGTATGGACATAATTCTTCTCTCCCTGTCTCCTGGCGTCAGTAAGTGCGCGCCTGTTGGCGCGTTCCTGCTAAGCGCAAAGACAGAGAATGTCTTCCAGGCGAGCTTTTACTCTTGCCGGTCCGAGTATGGAGATGATTGCGCCCAGGTCGGGACCCTGGACTTTGCCGGAAAGCGCTGCCCGCAGGGGCCAGTAGAGATCTTTGCCTTTCAGCCCCAGTTCTGCGCCGAGCTTGTCGACGACAGCCTTGCAGCCGGCATGATCGCCGAAGGGCAGATCGCCGAGGCGCTTGAGAGTCGCTTCTAAAACTTTCTTGGCGGTATCCTTCGATAATGCTTTTTCTTTGAGCTCGTCGGTGATTTCCAGTTTTTTCAAGAAATAAAATTCAGTGGCAGCCATGATTTCGGACAGCATCGTCAGACCGTCGCGAACACTGGCTACTATCTGCTCGAGCTCTGCGCTTGTGTAATTTTCCGTCTCCAACATTGTCAAATAAGGCTTGGCGCGTTCGGTGACTAGCTCCAGAGGCAGGGAGCGAATGTAGTGCGCGTTGTACCAGTTCAGTTTTTGAACATCGAAAACTGCTGGGCTCTTGCTTATTTTGTAGAGATCGAACATCTCGCACGCTTCTTCGAGTGAGAAGAACTCTTTGCCATCGGGCAGAGTCCAGCTCATCGCTGCCAGATAATTGACCATCGCTTCAGGCATATAACCGTCGACACGATATTTGTTGATGTGCACGGCTTCCCCGTGTTTGCGCTTCGACAATTTAGCGCGGTCGAGGTCGAAAATGAGCGGCGCATGTGCGAATTCAGGCACCTGATGGCCGAGCGCCTCGTAGATCAAAATTTGCTTGGCCGTGTTCATAATATGGTCTTCGCCGCGGATGACGTGCGTCATTTTCATGTCGATGTCGTCCACTACTACTGCGAAATTGTAGATAGCCACCCCGTTCGACTTGACGATCACCATATCCCCGCCAAGTACGGATGCTTCTATGGCGATTTCACCCTTGATATTGTCATGCCAGGAAATGACGCGAGGCTCCTCTATTTTGAAGCGAATAGAGGGAATGCGCCCTTCGGCTACATATTTCTCCACCTGCTCTTTGGAAAGATTTCGGTGGCTATTGTCATAGCGGTGCGCCGTATCTGAGTCCTTTTGCGCTTCTTTCATCGCCGCCAGCTCTTCGGGCGTCTCATACGAGAAATAGGCATAACCACGATTGATCAGTTTGTTTGCCACTTCGGTGTAGTGATCAATCTTTTGAGTTTGCTTGTAAGGAGCGTGCGGTCCGCCAATATCCGGACCTTCGTCCCAATTCAGACCCAGCCATTTAAGCCCGTCAATGATGTCCTGAGTGTAATTTTCCTGGGATCTGACCTCATCGGTGTCTTCCAGGCGAAAAACGAAAGTGCCGTTATTGCGGCGGGCGTACAGGTAGTTGTAGAGCGCCGTTCTAGCGGTGCCCAGATGCAGGTGCCCGGTTGGACTTGGGGCGATTCTAACTCTGACGGCTGGGGGCACGGTGACTATCCTTTGACTTGAAAAACTACTGAATCCTTATGGCTAAGGCATCGTATTTTAACAAGAATTCCCTCAAAACCCCATAGGGCTTGGCACTTGAGCGATTGCAAATGCCTTCTTTTTGAAGAAGGACGGGTGTTTGAGCCGATCCAGACCCGTTACAAATCGAAAATCCCAGCTTGAGCCGCCGCCATCT
>CAZBOX010000387.1:0-4256 GCA_964493595.1 uncultured Candidatus Obscuribacterales bacterium
TTGGTGCAGAAGGAAGAACCGCAATGGACGCCTCCTCGCCAGAAGGAGGTCAGCCGAATCGTAGCGCGGGACTGTCCAAACTTGCTGCTGTGGGAAACACAATTTTGAATATGACCGGTTTCGGGATGATGGGTGGCGGTATGGGTATGCCTGGTTTCGGCGGTATGCCGGGTGCCGGCGTCATGAATGCTGGTCAAAACTCTGGACAGGGACCGGAGCAAACACTTGAAGCACAAAAGATAGAACAGCAACTGGAAGATCCTCTGTTGAAGTCCTCAACTCCACCTCCGGCCTCGGCCAAACTGCTGACCAAGGTGGGTTGGTGCGAGATCAAGGTTTTTGGTCAAACATATGCGAAATTGCATCTGCTCGATCGACTCAATCAGTTGAACCAAAGATTGAATTTTGATCCGGGAAAAACCGGCTTAGATCTGATGGACCATATCGATGGTCTTCTGCAGCTTGCTCAGAGCCAAAAGACGCCGCAATCTGTGGGTTCTCTTTCGGCACCGGCAGTGCGTTGAAATCATTTTGCCAGAAGATATTTTGCTGAGATGACCAGGCAAAAAATGCCGAAAGCTCGTTTCACCACAATATCAGGCAGCCCGATTGTCAGTTTCGCCCCAAAGAAGGCGCCGACGAACAAGCCACAGACAAGAAGCAGCGCGCCGGGAACAATGACGCCACCGTTCTTGTAATACTGAATCACTCCCAGTATCGAAAAAGGCAGCAACTGCGCAGCCAGCGATGTGCCTGTCGCGGTCTTGAACTCAATTCCCATAAAGCCCATTGCCGGCACCATTATGAGCCCTCCGCCAATTCCGAACATGCCGGATAAAACGCCGGCGGTCAGTCCGATGACAACGAAGAGAAAGTAGTGCAGTGGCGGCATACTAGTGCTCCTTGGTATAGCTGGAGCACTAGTATAAGGTGTTCTAAGTCGAGTGCCGAGCAGAGAGCCCGAGCTCAATGCTATATCTTTAGCTGGTTCAGCAGTTGTGTGCTCGAAGGAAATGCGTCGCCGAGTCCGGATGGTTGCAATTTGCTGAAGCCGGATGTCCCCTCGGTTGCTTTCTTTTCGCCACCATTCGCTCTTGCTCCGGCCGAAAGCGAGGATTCAATAGCAGCGTTTGCCCGCATTCCTGTACCCTTTCCGTCGGCCAGTGCTTGCTCCGTTGCCGCGCCTGCCTCTGCAGTTCTCTGCCCTGAGGCTGAGCCATTGGCCTCATTTTTGACCGCAGCGCCAGAGTCTTGACAGGCTGAACTTGTAATTTTTGCAACCACAGTGTCGCTGAATTCCTTTGCCAGTCCGTTGCCGGATTCTGCCTTGTCGGCTTCTAGAGCCGCGCTGTCACTGCCTGTCGCCTTGCTTGATTTGTGATCGCTCTCGCCATTACCGACTTCACTTCGTAGCATCTTGGTTTTCCTCAATAGGTCTGGGGTCGTGCCCTATTGTGGATTTGAGAGCGTTGAGGCAGCGTTAAGTATGATCGACTACGACGCTTTTTTACGCGAGCATGAAGTGAGAGTGAAGGGCGAGGGTGGTTTTATCCACAGGCTTTCAATTGTGACCTGTGGGTGCCTATAAAATGGACAGGCTTACTGGACCTTTTACTATTTACTGTACGGAGGCTCCCACACAATTCCTTTACGATTTAAAGGGAGAATTAAAAGACTTGAGTGGTCTTACCATTCAGTCCCAGGCATGAGATTGATTAAGCAACGCCAGTATGGCTTTGGATTCGAACGCGAATATTATGAATGAACCGGAAGCGCAGATCGTTTCAGCTGAAACGGCATCGCCACAGAACTTGTTGCTGGTCGATGATGACATCAAGTTCTGCCGCCTGATCAGCGATTATCTACATCGATACGGGTACGTGGTCAGTTTTGCGCATGAGGGAAAGACAGCGCTGAAGATGATGCTTGAAGGCAGTTGGGACGCGGTTATTCTCGATGTGATGCTGCCGCAAATGGATGGCTTCGAGATTTTGAGACGTATTCGCGAAACGTCCAACGTGCCTGTTCTGATGCTTACTGCGCTCGGAGACGAAACAGATAGGATTGTAGGGCTGGAAATTGGTGCGGACGATTATCTGCCTAAGTCCTACTCTCCTCGTGAATTACTAGCGCGGCTGAAAGCCGTTCTTCGGCGATCCGGAAGGAATGCTGCCGAGATACAGGCTGATGACGAAGAAGAAATTGTTGTGGGTGGATTGGTCATTTCTCAAGCCGCACATACAGCCAAACTAAATGGTGAGCATCTGGCATTGACGCCTGTTGAGTATCATTTATTGGTGGTGCTGGCTCAAGCTGCAGGGCGCATTAAGAGCCGCGAGCAATTGCTAAATGAAATTCGCGATCGCAATTATGATGTTTTTGATCGCTCGATCGATGTGCATATTTCAGCTCTGAGACGCAAGCTGGGAGATGATCCGAAAAGTCCTAAATTCATACGCACAGTCAGGTCTGTCGGGTACATGCTGATTCCGCCTCAGGAGACGAGGTGATGAAGCTGGCTCAGTCACTGTATGTAGAAACACTAGCGTTGCTGGTGCTCTATCTTTCCGCACTTATTGCAGTCGTATTTATCGTTTTCAATACGCAGTTTGGAGCCGGTTGGGATGCGCTTATGCAGAGCCCTCTAGGCGACAAAGTCGACACAGTGGCCGATGCTGTAAGCAATCAGCTGCGCTCGTCGCCGGAGAAAAAATGGGACGAAGTTCTGGATTTGTTCGGCGGTCTTTACCATGTTAAATTCAGTGTTTTCGATCTGGAAGGTCGCCAGGTTGCCGGCGAAAAAATTGATCTTCCGGTCTCGGTGCTCGATCAGTTTGCGCTTCCTCTTCCGCCTCATTTTGGAATGGGGCGCTCCGTAGTTGGCGCTTCGGCTAAGGATGGCGTCTTTGCGGAGTTTCCTGCCGAAGAGCGTGGATTTGCAGGATGGAAAACTTTCACCAGGCGGATGGAGAGAATTTATCCTCATGCAAGTAAGAATTTGTACCTACGTCTGCCTCCTGCTGATGGTCCACATAGATTGCCGCTTGATGATTTTCCTGCCCCGGCCCTCCGCGGACGCTCCGGCTTCACTTTTGGGACTGGGATGGAGAACGAGCCAGGCAGACCATTTCCTGGTCCTCCCATGTCGGTTCAGATAATGCGCATTCCGCGCCTGCCCACGCCTGCTCATGGGAGATTCTTGATTCATACGACGCGACCCGACCATTTCTATTTCGGCACACGGATTGACCTGGTCGGTGAGAATTATGTTCGACCCGGTCCTTCCGTTCTTCTTGCCTCTACCGACAACATCTGGCAAACCGGGTTGCTACTGGATTTCAAAGTTTTGGCGATGGCCGCGGGCGCCATTGCCTTATTGTCGATTATTTTCTGGTTGCCTTTCATTTACCGTATTACCAGAGCACTTTCGGATTTGACGCTGGCGACCGAACGCATTGCCGAAGGGAAATTTGATACGCGTTTGGATACGCGACGAAGGGATGAAATTGGGCGCTTGTCTGATGCAGTCAATAGTATGGCTGAACGCCTTAACGGGTTCGTAGGAGCCCAGAAGCGCTTCCTTGCTGACATTTCGCATGAACTCTTTTCACCTCTTGCTCGATTGCAAGTCGCTCTCGAAATTCTTGACGAATCGTCGTCTAAAGACCAGAAGGCTTTAATCGACGATATTCGTGAAGAGGTCGAAGAAATGAATCATCTGATCAATGAGTTGATAGCTTTCTCTAAAGCTGAATTCCAGGGACAAAGCCGAAATCTGGTCAGTGTGAATATCGATGAGATGTTCTTTGAATTGAGAGAAAGGCTTGGGCTGAAACAGAGAGCCTCCATTGAAATAGCTGAGGGTCTCTGCGTGGTTGGCGATAGATTGTTGCTTGAGCGGTCATTTTCCAACGTGTTGCGCAACAGTGTTCGCTATGCCGGTGATGACACCCCGATATCAATAAAGGCTGCGGTTGCAGGAAACAATGTATCTATTGTGATGCAAGATTGCGGACCCGGTGTTCCACAAGAAGCGTTGAAACATCTTGCCGAGCCGTTCTTCCGCCCCGAAAAATCCCGCAGCCGCGATACCGGCGGAGTCGGGCTGGGGCTGGCGATTGTGAAAAGTTGCGTAGAAGCCTGTGGTGGAACGCTGCAGGTGCGCAATCGCGAGGGTGGTGGATTGGAAGTTGAAGTGATATTGAAGCTGGCACAAGCAACTGCATCCGGTTCGCTTGCGGCAGAGCCGCATGTAT
>CAZBOX010000388.1:0-1949 GCA_964493595.1 uncultured Candidatus Obscuribacterales bacterium
CGCTTGGCTGCGGCAAGCAAATCCTCTCCTTTTTCAATACGCCCGGCCGGCAGCTCATAAAGCAGTTCGTCGACTGAATATCTGTATTGCTTTATGAGCACAATTGTCTCTTCTGTGGGTCGGCAGCAGATTGTCACGCCGCCGTTGTGTTCAACAAGCTCACGTGCGACTTCTTTACCCTCGGGATTGCGCAAATAATCGACGCGCAAATTGATGATGTGTCCCTCGTGAATTCTTTCGGATCTGTATGTGTGTTCGCGTGTAAATAACGCCACTGGTCTCCCTCTCTGCCGTCTGCGTGGTTGAGAATAGCATCATCCCATTTGGCTCCCCTTTTGTGGTTATAATTTCCCGCCCGCCTTTACAAGTCCATCGAATGAATTACCTGGAAGCAAAAACATACCTGGAGAGTCTTTCTCCGACTCTTTCGCGTCCGACTCTGGACAGAATGAATCGCTTCGTTGAGGCGTATTTGTCCAAGGAAGCCGATATTCCATGTATCCATATCGGCGGCACCAACGGTAAGGGCTCAACCGTTGCTATCGCCGACAGCTTGCTGCGTTCGCGCGGCTACAAAGTCGGGCGCTTTACCGGACCCCATCTATTGCGCTGGAACGAGCGTTTTCACGTCGACGGCAAAGCTGTCAGCGACGAAGATTTTGCACGGCTGGCAACGAAGCTCCGCGAGCTTTCGGAAAAGTTCGGTAAAGAAAATAAGGATGTCGGACCTTTGACCTGGTTCGAATTTCTCACAGCAATGGCTTTCATGCACTTCGCTGAGTGCAAAGTCGACGTCGCTGTCGTTGAAGTCGGACTGGGCGGCAGGTTTGATGCCACCACTGCACGCACTAATCCTTTTGTTACCGTGATTACCAATGTCAGTCTCGACCATACTCATTTGCTCGGAGATACGGTCGAGAAAATTGCTTTCGAAAAAGCGGGCATTATCGAGCCCGGCATCTCAGTCATTACTGCATGCCAGGAAGGTGCTCTTGATGAAGTTATTCGCGTGGCTCGAGAGAAAATGTCTCCGGTATACGCCCTGGCAAATAACGACCAGATTGTGCTCTACATCAATGGCAAAAGAGAAGCGACTTGCTCTGCGGCTCCCCTTCTCAGCCTGCTCAAAGAGAACCTATCGCTCTTGGGTAACCACCAAATTCAAAACGGTCTTTTGGCACTGTTGGCAGTGGCAAAGTTTCTCATCGTAGATAAAGACGTTAAGGTGCAAATTGCGGGCTCGAGTTCGGAAATAGCGTCTGGTAAAACACCGCCTTTGCCGGATGAGCTTGTCGATGCGATTTACAAATGTGATCTGGAAACGCTGAGTGCGGGGCTGAAAAACGTCCGCTGGCCTGGCCGTCTGCAATATTTGCAGAGCAAGGACATTTTGATGGATGGTGCGCATAATCCTGCAGGAGCGCAAGCTTTGCGCGCTTTCATCGACCAGAAATATCCGGGCTTTCGCCCGTTATTCGTCATCTCCAGTTTTGAAACGAAAGATGCGCGGCAGCTGCTCAGCAGTCTCGTTCACAAAGGAGAAAGGGTCTTTGTGGCTGAGGCTAAGGGGCGAAGATCCAGCCACAGCAAGGAGTTTTTGCTTCACTGTTTGAATTTGATAGGGGCTCAAGGCAAGAGCTTTCCCAGTATCTCTCACGCCGTCGATGCAGCCCGTGCAAGCAAAGAGAGGGACGAATTCATCGTCATTTCTGGCTCGTTTGCCGCCATCAAGGAGACCATGCAGCATTTCGGCTATACATATGTCGAAGACAGCTATGTCGGTAATACTTAGGTTCGACGAGCTTCCAACCATCTGAGATCCGGCGATATGCAATTGATAGCCTGGGGGTATCGACGCGCTATGGCACGCATAGATTTGGGCGCTGATGCTGCTTTTGGGGTATGAATTATGGCCACGTCAAGGTAAAATCTTGCTTTAGGTGAGTGTT
>CAZBOX010000388.1:2049-4218 GCA_964493595.1 uncultured Candidatus Obscuribacterales bacterium
TTTTTGAAACAATCGATCGCCGAAGCTCGCGTCTTGAGCAATACGAACTGCAACATCAATCTCACCACCGGCTGCATTTTGACCGGAAAAGTGACAGCACACACAGGCGAAGCGGTCAGACGCTGTGAAGTCGTCGCCTTAGGTATCGAGCCTTCATCTTATAAGGCTGCCGCCAAGACGGATGAGGAAGGCAATTATAGTCTCGTCCTTCCGCGAGGCAAGTATCACGTTGCTGCCCGGGCTACCAAGTTCGATCCTTCAGCAATTGAAGAAGAACTGGAAGAAGATCTCGATGATATCAATGAGGAGCAGGAAGCCTCTGAACTTCCGATGAACACTGACCCATCGCACACTTTTGTAAGCACAACCGTTCAAGTAATGATCTTCGGCAATGATGACGAGCTCGATCTTGTCTTGCCGCCATTGGTCCCTCTGGATGGCGAAGTTCAAGACATTTTCGGACAACCGGTTGCATCTGCCCGCGTTTCTGTTGCGCCATCACGTTCTTCGATGGATTTCAGAGATAAAGTTCTTGCTCAAGAACTCGACTTGACCGGCCATTGTTTGACCGATTCACTGGGCCGATTTCGTGCCCTGGTTTCACCGGGGCACTACGATGTTTCTATTGAACCTGACGACGGCTCAATGTTCTTCTCCACGAAGGAGACCGGGCTGACTGTAGGAGAAAGCGTATTTCAAAAGTTCACCGTCAGTGAAGGGCACCGCCTGCGCGGACAGGTCTTCTATGAAGACGAACCTATTTCTCAGGCTCTGGTGCGTATTCGCGCTGCCGATAGAAAGACTGAATATCTGGCTAGAACAGATGCACAAGGACATTTTTCGGCTGCCGTGCCGGGCGGAAATTACAAATTGGTCGTAACGGCCCACCCTAAAGATGCGCCGACCGTGATCATCAATGATCAGGAACACAACGGTCTGGCACCATGGACTCGCATGATAGTCGTCGGCGGCGATACTCATGTGGCGGTCAAAATCCAGAATGGAACAGCCCTTCAGGGACGCGTTTCAGATGAACAAGGGCAGGCGAGACCTGGAGTCAGGGTCAGTGTTTTTCCAGACTCTGAAAAACAACTAGATGCCGACCGGTCGCGTGCACTTGCCAGTGGTATTACCGATGGTGATGGACGATATTGCATATTCTTGTCGCCTGGAAGTTACTGGTTGGTCGTGCATAAAGACTTCGTCAATGCTCGCATGGTTGAAATTGCCAGCGAACCGGTAAATGTCGACATAACCTGGCATGGCTGGTGCCATGTTCGATTTGAAGTGCAAGGGGAAGACGGAATTGCAGTTCCCCGTTGCCGGGTTTCATATGCTCCGTACGGCAATGACGAAACCGAACTCCCTGAGGATGACGACGATGGCCACGAATTTGAGCGCCAGCAATTCGACCAGTCGGGAATGCCACGCGGTTATTTTGTGACGCCTGATGATGGTATCTGCAGGCTTACATTGCCTTCCGGTGTTTATATCTTCCGCTTCTCGCCGCCTCATGACGGCTCATACCAGGTTAAGCTGATCCGTCAGCTTTCAATAAGCTCTGACCTTACGAAGAAAATTACCCTGTCTCTTAAAGAAGATTCTGTTTACGAAGAGCATTCCGATAGTGCTCCGGTGTCTTAATTCATAAAGAGTCACCTGACCACTCCGAGAGGCAAAAGAAAAGAAAAAGATTGACCTTTATTCTTTTTGCCTGCTTCTTAGGTACGTTTTCTCTCACGTTGCTCTTTTATTTTAAGACGCTGCATGTGGGTTTCCTTCTCGATGATTTCGTTCACCTGGGATACATCTCCGATGCATCTCATGGAGATCTGACAGGTTTTCTCAAAACTTTTACCGGCAATTGGTCAGGGCAGACTGACGGACTGACCAGTTTTCGCCCTGGGATATCGGCTTCCTTTCTCGTGGACCATATGGTCTACGGGTTGAACCCTGTGGGCTATCACTTTACCAATCTTCTCGTTTTCTCTTTCTGTGCCCTGCTCTGCGGTGTACTGACATTCCAGTTGTTGTCCGGCGAGGACAAACGCCGACGCTTCTGCGCTGCGCTTTTGGGAGCCTTGCTTTTCATTGCTTATCCTTTGCACGCGGAGACGACTGCATGGATTGTTGGACGAGTTGATCTTTTCTGTACTGTTTTCTACTTGG
>CAZBOX010000389.1:0-4174 GCA_964493595.1 uncultured Candidatus Obscuribacterales bacterium
ACAACAAGAGTGAATCCTCAAACCATAGGCATTAGCAGCCCTCGCCGCCCAACCCATCAATCCACCGGACCTGCGCGAAAAGCCGCGCAGGTCCGGTGATTTAAAACGTTAGCCGCCAATAATGAAACCGCTTTCAGCCGATCAAGTTGAGGTCGCCCGGGCGCAGATTCTTGAAAATGCCCTCTCGCTTCTGAGCGAGGCCCGACTCCTCTTCGACAACGGGTTCTTTGCACGGTCATACACATTGGCGCACCTAGCTTCCGAAGAAATTGTGAAGATTCCGATGCTCGTGCGCGCGGTATTGGATGAAATGGCCGGCATTCCTTACGATTGGGCAAAGCTTGAGAAGCGGCTTACGTCCCACGTCAAGAAAATTGATGCCGGTCATTTCCATGACTACATCCAAACAGAGATTCGTGCGGACGATAGTGACGTCCGTGATTACGAAGCCGCCTTAGATACCACGGGCGAACTCAATGCAGACAAAAACAATTCGATCTATTGCGGGTTTGTGGATGGCGTGCCAACAAGTCCTCTCAGACACATCACCCCCGACATGGCAAGCGAAATGCTTGATGTAAGCACGCGCCGCATTCAGTGGATCGAGAGCCAAGAAGAGGTCACGAGAGGAATTCTCTCTCGGGGTCTTTCAGAAGAGTCGTTGGCTCGACATAGAAAAATGCGAGAGATCATGAATGCTCGCAACGGCTAACCATTCCGTCGAGAGGGACCGCCCACAAGCTGCGCTTGTGGGTTCCCTTCGCGGCTTCGCCGCTGCGGCGTCCCCTCACGTCAAACGTTAGAGCGCGACATGAACGACTCTGCGTCCGACGACGAGTGGACGGAATTGCTGAAACGACCGGCCTTGCCATCTTTGGAAGATCGCCTATTTGCGTCCCAAGAAGACTGGTGGAACAACGCATGCCTTAACTGGTGTCACGACGGGTGGGGGCTTTACGCCTCAGGTTACAAAGACGCCGCCGATCTTCTTGTGCAGCACGTCGAACAACGAAGTGCCGGGCAGGACGCACTGGTCTACCCCGTACTGTTTCTCTACCGTCAGTACCTTGAACTTCAGATCAAAGACCTCATCCGCCAGGGGCGTCGCCTGAAAGACATGGAGGGCGACTTTCCGAAACATCACAACATCGGGAACCTATGGGAGGTCTGCCACCAGCTCCTGTCCGAAATATCACCGGGTGATTCGGTGGCTGAACTGAAAGAGATCGCTCGCCTCATCTCCGAGTTCTCGGCAGTTGATCCAAGCTCGATGGCCTTCCGTTATCCGCAAGACAAAGACGGAAATCCATCGTTGCCGGGCATCACTCACATCAATCTGCGGAACGTGAGAGACGTTATCGGCAAAATTTCAGTCATCCTCATGGGAGCGACTTCGCAACTCGGCGAATATCTGTCCTACAAGCACGAAATGGAGAGGGAGTTTCGCGGTGGGTGGTAGTCGCGCTCTAACACTACATTCGAGCGGACCTGCGCGAAAAGCCGCGCAGGCCGCTCAATTTCGACGTTGGGCACTTTCATTTCTCCCCGGAGGAAGCCATGCACATTGAATTTGATGATGGAGCTGTTTGGGTCGCTGATAGGACAAGCGTTTTCTTTCGCGCAAAAGTTGATGGGAAAAACGTGAAATGTTTCGTCTCGCGTGAGGTGCTTGACGACCACTTCGGTGGCGACAATGCGCACGATTACGTGCAAGTATTTCAAAAGCATCGGAACGAGATCTTGGCAGTCACTGAAAAGATGATTCGCGCAGGTTGCGTATCGCCTGCTGGCGAATTGATCGTGGCTACGAAGTTCTTCCCTTGAGGTTTCCTATGCTGCACAAAGAACTGAAGATCTTACTGGTAGCTCTTTGCTTGCTGCTCTCTTCACTTGCTGAGGCTCGGGAAATTACGCTGTTCGATCGGGAGGGAACCGCGATTGCCTATATCGATACCGGAGAAGACCTGACAATATTTCTCTGGAATGGAAGCCCGGTTGCCTATCTTGAAAAATCGTCGATCTACGGGTTCAACGGAAAACATCTCGGCTGGTTCAAGGATGGAATTGTTCGAGACCACCAAGGAAACGGTGTCGGTTTCATCGAAGGAGCAGTAAATAAGCTCACAAAATTGGAGCCACTGAAATCATTACAGAAGCTCACCCCGTTAAGGTCTCTCCAAGAGCTTGAACCGCTGGAGCCAATGTTTCGAGATAGCTGGTCAAGAATCCCTTTTGACCTATTTCTTCTACAGGGAGCCAAGTAGTGACCACGTGCCCAACCCATCATTCCACCGGACCTGCGCGAAAAGCCGCGCGGGTCGGTGAATTCAGACGTTAGAGGGCAAGACCTTGCCGGCTATTGTCCGCATCGGGCTCTGGGTTTGCGCAGTTGCCTGCGTCCTCCAAGGGCTGGCCCATTTTGTTGGCGCAGTTCCAGCAGCTTTTCGGTGTGCCAAAGGCTGCTGGCTTCCTAACTTTCTCAGTGCCCTACTTGGCGAGCGCGGAGCAAATTTTTCAATGACCATGGTATTGTTTGCGCTTGCATCTATGTTTGTGTGGTTTGCAATATCCGAGCGCTCGAAAAAACCCTAGCTCAAAAAACATGCCCTCTAACATTGCGGTCAAAGCCGCTCCCTTCGGTCGCTGGACCGCCCGCAAGCGGGCGGCCCTTTACCTACAACGTTGGGGCACATCACTGTGAGCGAACTCACGCTCCTCTTCTCTATCGGGTGTTTTGGCGCATGAGCCTAGTTCGGCGCTCATTTTCAAAGCATTTCTGCCCAAGTTGCGGGGAGGCAGTGTCTCGCCTCAAACCTTCTTTCGCCGAGGGCATGCTGCAAGAGGTCGTGCTCTTCATTCCAGTATTGTTCGTTTGGCTAATTTGCGCTGCCTTAGTTCAGCGCCTCGGTGGTGGTCTTGTTTCCGCCGCTATCGTCAGTGGGGCAGTCGCATGGCCCGTGTTCAATCCGTGGTTCTTTGCCATGTCGTCGTTTCGTTGCAAGTCTTGCGGCGGTGTGTTCCGCCATCAACAGTTGGTTTGCCGCGGCTGGGGCATCGTCTTCTAACATGAGCCGCTGTGCCCCAACCCATCATTCCACCAGACCTGCGCAAAAAGCCGCGCAAGCCGGTGAATTCAAACGTTATGCGTATTGGCACACTCACTGACTGAGCAGACATGACGACGCTATATCACTACTGTTCCACACAAACCTTTCACAGCATCGTCAGCGGCAAATCGATTTGGCTGTCGTCGCTCGCGCAGTCGAACGACCACATGGAGGGGAAGTTGTTGTCTCACGCTGTCGAACGCCTGGCGCGTGCAGATGGCCTCGATTCCGCAAAAGCTCTCAGAATTCAAGAGCTATTTACACGGCTGGAGAACCTATTCGACGGTCTTGGATTTTGCCTTTCTGAAGAAGGCGACTTGCTTAGTCAATGGCGTGGCTACGCAGATGACGCCACGGGCTTTTCCATCGGGTTCGATGAGGCATATTTGAATTGGCTGATCGAATCGAATCGTGAAGAAAAGCGCTACGGATTGAATCTAAACAGCGTCGTTTACGATGATGACAAACAAGATCTTCTGGTTTCTCCAACCTACGTTGAAATTAGACGCGCTATTGAGTCTGGGGCGTTCCGAGAACCCGGCAGACGGGGCCTTCTCGATAGTAGATCGGAGGAAGAGATCACAAAAGAAGATGAAGAGATTAGGCTTGCAAACATGGACGTCTTAGGTAAGCCACTATCCCTTGTCAGGCATATCTATCTACTGAAGTCTTCTGCATTTCGCGAAGAACGCGAATGGAGAATGGTTTCCTACTATGTGGGAGCTGTTGGCGACACATGCTCATTTCGTGCAGTAAGAGGCCAAGTCGTTCCATATCGCGCATTTGATCTACGTGGAATCGAGAGAAAGCCCATTGTTGAAGTAGTACTTGGGCCAAAACAACAGACCCCGGTTCATGTGGTGGAAAGCTTCCTACAGCAGGCTGGATTCGGAGAGGTCCCTGTGACTAAGTCAAAGGCAACATATCGATGACAAATCTCCGGTCCGACATACGCATAACCCATCATTCCACCGGACCTGCGCGAAAAGCCGCGCAGGTCCGGTGAATTCAGACGTTAGATTGCATGGGCAAACGTCGTCGCGTTCTTTTGTGGCTTGGTTTAGTGC
>CAZBOX010000390.1:0-4076 GCA_964493595.1 uncultured Candidatus Obscuribacterales bacterium
CGCGCGCGCCTGAAGCCGCTTTTCATGATCGGAGGATACGCGCAGTTTACATACGCATTTAATTACTGGGGACCTCAAGGCGTCAACCGCGACACTTTTGTGGTGGTCAAACGCATGGACAAAGTGGAGTTTTAAACCATGGACATACGAGCGCAAGTTTCGATGGTTTTCCATCTTGATAAATGCATAGGGTGCCACACGTGCAGCGTTGCCTGTAAAAATGTCTGGACCGATCGTCCCGGTGCAGAATATATGTGGTGGAACAACGTGGAAACAAAACCCGGTACAGGGTTCCCGACGTTGTGGGAAGATCAAGTTCACTATAAAGGCGGTTGGAAAGTCAGCGGCAAGAATGGAACTCGCAAACTCGAATTGCGCAGCCAGAACAAGCTCGATTCGTTCATAAAGCTTTTCTACAATCCCAATCAGCCCGGCCTTGAAGATTATTATGAGCCGTGGACTTATAAGTATGCAGAGCTTTTCGATAGCGAGTTAGGCACCGACCAGCCCACGGCTATTCCTGTCTCACAGATTACAGGCGATCCTGTAGACATCGTAGCCGGACCGAACTGGGACGATGATCTGTCCGGCTCACCGATTTATGCCGAAAACGATGTGAATCTTGAAGGTCTGTCCGAGGAAGAACGCGAGCAGATGTTCGAGATTGAGCGCGTCTCAATGATGTACTTGCCGCGCATCTGCAATCACTGCGCCAATCCCAGTTGTGTCGCATCCTGTCCTTCCGGTGCGCTTTACAAGCGCGGTGAAGACGGAATCGTGCTCATCAATCAAGACGTTTGCAAAGGCTGGAGAGCATGCATTTCAGCCTGCCCATACAAGAAGATCTATTACAACTGGAAAACAGGCAAGTCCGAGAAATGCATTCTTTGCTATCCCAAGCTGGAAACAGGCCAGATACCGAATTGTTTTCATTCTTGCGTTGGCCGCATTCGCTATCTTGGAGTCTTGCTCTACGATGCCGATCGCGTTGCCGAGGCCATGAAGGTTCCCGATCATGCCCTGGTGGAATCGCAAAGAAGCGTGATTCTGGATCCTTTTGACGAGAATGTTGTCGCGCTGGCAAAGAAAAATGGAATCAGCGATGAATTCATAAAGGCGGCGCAATTGTCTCCAGTCTATAAGTACGTGATGAAGTGGAAGATCGCGCTTCCTTTGCATGTCGAATATCGCACGATGCCAATGCTTTTTTATGTACCACCGCTTCTGCCGGTCATGGGCAAGATCGACAACGGTGTCTATGAAAATCCGGTCGATCAGTTTTTCACGAGTCTGGAAAAATCGCGATTGCCGATCAAATATCTTTCTCGCTTGTTCAGTGCCGGTAACGAGGAGCTGATCGAATCCGTGATGAAAAAGTTGATGGCTGTCCGTTATTACAAGCGTTCGATCGAGATGGCGGATCTGGATATTGTGCTGGTTAGCCGCATGATGCGAGAGGGTTCTACAACACCTGCGGAGGCCGAGGAAATTTACAGGTTGACCGCTCTGCCCACTATTGACGAGCGTTTTGTCATTCCGGAGATTCAGAGAGAAGAGGCGATTGAGGGCACCTGCAATCCTGAGCTTTGCAAAGGATCATGCGGTCTGGGCATCAATCAGCCCGCAGGGAGGGGACTATGACTTGTTACACAGGCTGCAAATGCAGCTCGCAAGAGGACAGCGCAATGGTGTCGAATACAAAGTCGATACCGGTTTTTTCTGCTTGTGGCGGGAACAGTGGAGGAACCCGGCGAGGTATCGCGCTGGCGCAGCTTGCTCTGATGCTCGATTATCCGGATGGGCAGTTTTATTCGAGGCTGAGCGGACTGGCTGATTCAGTTGGTTCTGCTTACCCGGAAGCGGCAAAGCCATTGAAGAAGTTCTACGAGCTGTGCAAGGAGATGCCGCTTTCTGAACTGGAAGAACTGTATACCCGTACATTTGATCTGGCGGCAATTGCCAGCCCTTATATTACCGGCTACATATACGGCGATGAAAATTATGACCGCGGTACGCTCATGGCGTGCTTGAGTGAAAATTATTCTCGCCTCGGCTTTGAGCTGGAGGGTGAGCTTCCCGATCATTTGGCGCTGTTGCTGCGTTTTGCCAGCTGGTTGGACGAGGAGACACTAGATGAGCTGATCGAATACTGTTTGCGCGATCCGGTTGCGCAAATGTGCGAGCAGCTAAGAAATTGCGACAACGTCTATTTCTTTCTGCTCACTGCCATCAATGCTGGTTTGAAATCGGCATCCGGAGGAGATTCAAAACAATGATTGACTCCTTGCTGTTTATTGCTCTGCCTTATCTGGCTATTTTTGTTGGTGTGTTCGGTTCCATCTACCGAATTCGCACCGCTCCAATGACATACTCATCGCTGTCATCGCAGTTTCTTGAAAGCAAGGGCTTGATGTGGGGATCTTTGCCCTGGCATATCGGTATCACTATCATTCTGCTTGCTCATTTTGTTGCCTTCATTGCACCCGGATTCTGGCAGAGCCTGGTTTCGCATCAGCTTGCACTGGCTGCAGTCGAATCAATAGGAATGGGCCTTTCTCTCTTGTGCCTGATTGGTCTCATCGTCCTTGCCATAAGGCGTATGACTTCGGCAAAAATTCAAGCTGTGACTTCGGTCATGGACTTGATTGTGATTGCCCTGCTGCTTTTGCAAGTAGGTCTCGGCGTAGCGACGGCGGTTCACTGTAAATGGGGCAGTTCATGGTGCTCTGGCACTACTACTCCCTACTTGTGGAGTATTGTTACTTTCCAGCCGGACATATCTTATATAAGCGACCTGCCTGTTCTTGTGAAAGCCCATATCGTGGGGGCCTGGCTTTTTATATTCGTGATACCTTTCTCACGGCTCGTGCATATGTTCGCCGTGCCAGTGGAGTATTTATTCCGCCCGCCGCAGAATGTTGTCTGGACTAATGCAAATCACTGTAATGTAGCCAGTCAAAGTTTTGTCAAAGAGGAAGCGAGACGCCATTTTTTACGCGCTTTTGCCGGTATTGCATTTGGTGGCTTCCTTCTTTCTCTCGGCACATTCAGGAATGTCTTTTCCTTCTTCTTCGGACCCCGACTCGGACGCAAGGAAGAAACAGAACTAATGGAATTACGCCTTTCTCGCCTGGAGTCGACAGTGGGCCAGAGAAAGTTGGAATTGGAAAGGCAGGCATCCAATTATATTTTGGTCGGTAAGCTTGGCGAGTTGAGCCCTGATAATGGCAAGTATTTTATCGACTACAAGATGCAACCGGCGATCGCCTTTAAGGGCAAGGACGATTTGCCGCTCTTGATCAGTGCCAAGTGTACTCACCTGGGTTGTACAGTAGGAAACAAGGTCGACGACAAAGGAAGAATACTCTGTCCTTGCCATGTTTCTTATTTCGATATCGTCACGGGCGAACCGAATGCGGAGGCGCCCGCTAAAGTTCCCCTGCCTCATCTGGGCTGGGTGATTATGGACGAGCAGGGAAAAGTTCTTGTCAGTCGTGACGCCGCAGGAAAGACTGAGGGTGAGTTGCAGCCGCTGGCCAAGGCTACTGCGCAAGTGTATATAAGCAAAGGCCAGGAGGGCAAGGCATGATCGACCTGGAAAGAGCAACCCATGGACTGGCTGAATTCGCATGCGCGAGATTTCCTGTCGAGAAGCTCAACTTTCACTCGATGGTCGAGAAAAAGGAAGTACCGATTCATCGAATGAGCTGGGGCTACTATACCGGCGGGCTGACCATGTTCTTTTTCATGATTCAGGTCGTATCAGGGCTTTTCCTCCTTTTCTACTACCAGCCCACCGTCAGCGACGCTCATGTTTCAGTCGAATACATAAGTCATCATGTAGCCGGAGGCGCGTTGATACGAAATATGCATGCATGGTCTTCCTCATGCATGATCTTTTTCGCCATGGTGCATCTGCTAACAGCCTTCGCCATGAAATCGTTTGAAAAGCCTCGTGAAATCACATGGATAGCCGGAGTGATTTTGCTCTTCATCACCTTTACGTTTGGTTTCACCGGTTATCTTTTGCCGTGGAATCAAATAGCCGTCAATGCCACCAAAGTCGGATTACAGTC
>CAZBOX010000391.1:0-4044 GCA_964493595.1 uncultured Candidatus Obscuribacterales bacterium
CAAGATGCTCCGGGTGGAGCACCATCATGACGACACCGGCGACCACCCCGAGAATCAGAAACACTAGTAGCGGTCCCGCATACTTCGATTCTGGATACGGCTGATATGTAGCTCTGGCTGACGAGCCAATTGGCGCTGAAGGAAAGGATGTCACCTCACGAGAAAAATTATCAACCGACGAAGACGAATCAATTTGTTCAAGCGCAGCTCTGAACTCGGCGGCAGATTGAAAACGTTCGTCCGGATTTTTGTTGAGACCGCGAGTAATGATCGATTCCACCTCGCGTGGAATTTTCAATTCAGGTCGAACTTCCGAAACCGGAACAGCCGTTTCGTCGATATGCTTCTGCACTGTCTCGAGAACATTCTCACCAACAAAAGGTGGTACACCGGATAAAGCCTCATAGAGAACACAAGCGAGCGAATATACTTCGCTGCGCACATCAGCTTTCTTTCCGCGACACTGCTCGGGGCTCATGTAATAAGCAGTTCCCATCATAAACCCGGAAGCAGAAAGCTGCTGTTGTCGTCCTTCGCCGAAAAATTTCGCCAGACCAAAATCAAGAATCTTGATCTGGTCTTTGCCGTCTTTGCCGGGCGAGATCATGATGTTCTCGGCTTTCAAATCACGATGGATAAGGCCCTGGTCGTGAGCGTACTGGAGCGCATCACAAATTTGCAGCCCCATGCTCACAACGCGGTCTAGCGGCAAAAATGTTTCATCATCGAGCACATCACCGAGAGTTTGCCCGTCAACATAATCCATGACAAGATACATTTTATCGCCGGCTATACCGAAGTCGTGGACCGTGACAATGTTAGGATGACTGAGCTGGCAAGCCATTTTTGCTTCATTCTGAAATCTGGCAAAAGCATTCGGCTCGTTAGAAAAAGCAGCATTGAGCATTTTGATGGCGACAATTTTGTCCATCAAAATATGTTTGCCGCGATAGACAACGCCCATGCCACCACTGGCGATGACAGAGAGAATCTCATACCGATCGTCCAGTTTAGTGCCGAGGAGAGAATCGGCTTGCGCGTTAATATTTGGTGTTTCTTCCACACGCTTATTCTACAGAGTCCAGGGACTACCCCGCAGGAGGCGCCGGCGGGGCATCTTACATTCTCTTGACAATTCAAAGCTTACCGTTTAACAAAAAATCCCTATAACTCCATGGGTATATAAGCCTGGTAGTGCGTTTGCGCGGGACTTTGCAGTCCCGGAGGGACGATATGTCTGACGAAACCCCGAGGAAGCCTGAGAAGGGTGAAGTTTCAAAGCCCAGAGAGCAAACTGAGCGCAATAAAGTCACCGAAACCGCCAAGGACGGGGATCAGACAGAAAAATTCCGGGCAATTCGCCGTGGACTGGCTAAAGGCGAGATGGCCTTTTCCTTTGCAGGGGTCAAAGCAGGCACAGGGGCTAAATTCGAGCTGGTCGACGGGGAAAAGCAAGTGGCAGCCGCCACTCCAAACCTGCGCCGGGCGGAAAAGCCCGCCGACCAGAAGCCCCCGGCTGAAAAGCCCGTAGACATGGCACAGGCTTTGCGCGACGCAGAAGCGATTCGTAAAGCAACCGGAAATGACAACTGGGTGGCACGTTGGGCTGACCGAGACGCCATCAACAAAATTTTGGAAGGCAAGAGCGAGGGCGAAAGAAGAGCAATAGACAAGCTCTACCGAGAAAAATATGGCAAAGGTCTCGAGGAAGAGATGCGCGGCTTCCAGAGCGGAAGCGACCTGGAGAAATTCCTCAACATCCTGCATCGCAAAGACAACAACGCGGAAAACACCGCGGCGCGTCGTCTTCATGAAGACCTGGTCGAGAACCGAAACTGGATTCAAGGAAGGAGTTCCAACCAGATCGAAAAAGACGTGCGTGACCTGTTATCCACGCGCAATGCCGATCAGATCTCCAAGATGGACGCGGAATATCGATCGACATACGGGGTTTCACTCTCAGACGCCATCATGAAAGACGACAATCTGTCGCAGTCTACGAAAGATATGGTATCGATTTACATCAAGGGCAATGATAGACGAACAGATGCCGACACCGCAAAACTAATCGACATAGCGCTGAAAGCAGAGAATACCGAATTATTTGCAGAATCGATGCGCGACGCATCGCCCGCGGCTCGCAGCGCGTTTCTTGCAAACGGCGGCGAAGAGAAAGTGAAAGAAGCATTCGGTCATTGGTATTCGAACTCTGACGTTACTCACGCAATGGACTATGCGCGAGAAGGCAAATTGTCCGCTGCCACACAAATCAAAGATAACACCGGATTTGCGTTCGACAATGAGAAAGGTGTCGAACTGGCAATCAACAGAATGACCGACCGCGAGAGAAAAATGTATGTCGACGGCAAGCAATTGGCTGAAGGCAGACCGGTCGCTGGATTGGACGAACAAGGACGGAAAGCCGCCAGCGACTATTACAAAATGGTGCATGATTCGCTTAAAGAAATGGCGAACGAAACCGAGATGATTCAGTACGAGGACATGATTGCCAATAAGGGCGGCGGCTCGCTGGTTGCATCGCTGGCCCGCCACAGAGGAACGATTTACAATTCCAGCATAGAAGACATCACAAACGACGTGCGCAATATGACACAGGCGCAGTTCGAAAGTGCCAAACGCGATCCAGCTCAACGCGCTGCGCTGGATCAAATGCTGAGCAGTTTGAATAAAGACGCCGATGAGAGAAAACAGGTTCTTGCGGTGTACGACAAAATGATCGCTGCCACTGACTTTACGAAAGCGCAAGAAGCAGGAAAAGTCAGCGTCTCAGAAGAGTTTGCAGAGAGCAGACACTGGTACGGCACAGACACCCAGAGACTTCTCACTTCCGTCTCCAACATGTCTCTTACCGATCAAAATCGCTATAGAACAGATGAAAGTTTCCGCAAACAAATCGATGCTTCAATAGTTGAACTGCTGAAAAATCCAGATCAGCTCGACGCCGCGCAGCGTATGTTGCGGCAAGTCAAAGACGGCAAGGCACCAGACTCGGACGTGATAGCGCTTCTCAAAATGAGCCCTAACTGGCAAGGGGAGAAGACCGGCGAGATTGCGCGCAGAGTAGACAGCGTACTCAGCCGCAACCCTGACTTGCGTGAACGTTTGCTCAATCCTAAAACCGAAACAGAAAAGAAATACGCTCAAGACTTCCGAAAAGCAGCAGAAGAAACTTTCCGAGAAGACTATGAGAATTTCGGCAAGCCGCTGGTAGAACAGGGGCATTTGCCGCTCGAGCGAAAGGTGGCTCTAAATCAAGGCGTCTTCAGCAATGCATATAAGGAAGCGTTTCAGGATTTGCAAAACGCAAGCCCTGAAGAAAAACAGAAGATGCGTGACGATCCGGCATATCGCGAAAGAGTTTTGGGTTGGATGGATGACAATCGCAGACAAATCGCTATGGCAACCATCAATCAAACATCGCTTCAGGCGGAAGACAATATTCGCGCGGCGGTAGTGGGCTGGGGCGGCTCATCCGATATCGTCGCAGAATTGAAAAGCATTAAGCCGGACGATCTTGCGCGCGTCAAGGCAGATTATGCTGCAAAGTATGGCAGCAGTCTCGCCGGCGATTTGATGAGCAAATTAAGCGGACAAGATAAGGACGTCGCGGAAAGAGTGCTGGCGATGAACCTGTCTCTGGAAGATCGCACAAATATCGCCCGCACGCAAACGCAGAATGCGCGCAGCGGCATAGGAGCTGCGCTATCTGATAGTGTGTTTCGAAGCGGTACCGGCGAACAAGCCGACGACGCTATGGAACAGACTAACAGGGCAATTTCAGAACAAAATCAACTGAACGCTGCAATTGCAGCCAGCAATGAATTCGCGAACAACCTGTCACAAGAACAGATGCTTGCCTTGCAGCAGCGCTTGTCCGCGCAAATCAACCAGGCAATCGAATTTCAAAATACAGCAACGGAGAATGCGGTGGAATCAAAGAAAGCTGCAGCGAACTATGTCGCAGACGGCGCCATCATAACAGCGGCGATAGGAAGCATGATTCTTACAGGTGGTGCCGATGCC
>CAZBOX010000392.1:0-4022 GCA_964493595.1 uncultured Candidatus Obscuribacterales bacterium
TCCGGTCCCTTGAAAAGTTAAAGTGAATAAAACAAAAACATAAACTTGTGCCAACCATAGCTTGAGAGCTTTCGTTGAGAATCATAATGTTGGAACGAAACTTGCTTTTGGAAGTTTCAAAGGAAACCAGGAACTGGATTTGTCAGTCAGCAAAAACCATCAGCCAGAAGGAACTGGAGACCAGATCGCCCAGGGCGCTCGGATCGGACTTTTTGATTCAGGGCTAGGCGGGCTTTCCGTCCTTCGCCAACTCTCGCATCGTCTGGGCGCCAGCGCTCACTCTTTCGTGTATGTGGGAGACACGGCAAGATGCCCTTACGGCGACCGCTCGGCTGGTGAAATATCCCACTTCGTATCGCAGATTGTTCACTGGATATCCAATCAAACCGTTGACAGCATTATCATTGCTTGCAATACCAGCGCCGCAGTCGCCGGTGAGGATGTACGCAAGACCGTTAAGGTACCGGTTATCGACCTTATCGGTGTGACAGCCGACCTGGTCTCAGCCAAGTTCAATCGAATCGGCGTAATAGCCACATCGACAACGGTAAAGCGAAAAGCGTTTTCCAGGGCGATTCACGAAAGAGATTCTCACAAGCACGTAACTGAAATAGCCTGCCCGGATCTCGTTCCCCTCATTGAGCGTGGATTGAGTGAATCAAAAGAAATGGATGCAGCGCTTAAGAAATATGCGGACAAACTACTCAAGGAAAACGCAGAGGCAGTAATTCTCGGCTGCACACATTTTCCTTTTGTCGATGCTGCTCTTACCCGTCTTCTTCAAGGTAGAGTGCAACTGATCGATCCAGCTGTTCTTCTTGCCGATTCAATCGCTCAATCTATTTCGAAACAATCATCAAGCACACTGGATATCGATACGAAACTATCCGCATATACCAATGGGCAAGCCAAAATTTCCCGCTCTCACATATATACAACTGGCGATCCATCAAGGTTTCGCGAGACAGCTAAAATCTGCCTAGGTTATCCGCTCGACACCGTAAACGGTATTACAGTAGACGAGTTGACTGTCACTATTCCAGCTATATCGCTGGTAGAACATGCGGTCAACACAACCACTGTGACTCCGAATATGGTGCCGGCAACGACATGACCCAGCAACTTTCTTTTGCAAATTCCACATTCACTGTCATCACATCACTGGAAGAAGCGGCCGCCGCCGCATCGGTTTGCCAGGCCTGCCGCCTCTGTCAGACACGTCAGAACGTAGTTTTTGCAGACGGTAACCCGGACGCGAAATTGATGATTATCGGCGAGGGGCCGGGACAACGAGAAGACGAACTGGGCTTGCCATTTGTTGGACGCGCGGGTCAACTATTAGACAAAATTCTTGCTTCCGTAAACATTGATCGCAAAAAAGATACTTATATATGCAACATGGTCAAATGCCGCCCACCGGGCAACCGGGTTCCCGGCAAAGATGAGATGGAAGCATGCAGATCATTTCTTGAAGCTCAGATTGAATTTGTTAAACCAAAATTGATCGTATTGGCTGGATCGACCGCTGTGCAGGGAGTTTTGCAGGTTAAGGATCCGATAAGTCGTATTCGAGGTAAATGGTTTGACTTCAAAAACGGTGCTAAAGTAATGCCCGTGTTTCACCCTTCCTTTCTTCTGAGAAATGAATCAAGAGAGGTAGGAAGCCCCAAATGGCTGATGTGGCAAGACATCAAGGAAATACGAAGAGCGTTGGACGACCTCGATAATTGATCTAAATCGCCAATAACTGAGTGCGATTGTTTAAGAACGATTCTTTCAAAAAGATCATGTAGACGAAAAGTCTGAGCCTGTGGCGATGACTCTTAAGCTTAGAGGATTCAATGGGTAAGAAAGCGGATACTTTTTACGGCGATTCACTCACACACGAGCTTGTGGAAGCCGTCAACAACGATTTTGGACGCGCGGTATTGCGCCTGCCCAATCAGGGGCGAGGAGAGGTGCGTGACGAAGTCTTTGTTTATTTCTCTGCTGTAGCAATGCAGCAGGTCAATGCCATGTCTACGAAACACGGCATCGACGATACCGATGCTTTGCATGAGATTTATCAACTAACAAGGGCCAATCTGATTCATGGTTTCCGCCTTGGAAAAGACATGAAGAACGGCACCTGGGAACCAAGCTAGTCCCTTCTCCACATGCACTGATTGACGCAGTAAATGACCTGCGCTTAATTTTGCTCGCGGCTGAACCCTTTCTAATTTTGACGCAGCTCCAGAGCTCCGAGTCCGGGAAAGCGCAGTCGAGCTTTCGCGATTATTTGAGGTTATGATTCATTATCAAGCCGGATCGAGTGCGTCCGGCTGCAGGTGCCGCCGGAAAAACTAAATCTACTGAGCCGATTAAGGCTAGGGGCAAGGCGTATCTTGGACTCACAAAATCCAGCCCAACAAGAAGTAATGCCGCTTACTTGCACGCGCTGTCACGGCTCATTCCCAAAAGGAACTGTAGCCTGTCCGATTGACGGCGGAATGCTCATACCAGTCTCGACGGATTCTCTACTGGGAAGTATTTTTGCCGAAAAGTATGAAATTCTGGCAGTGACCGGCCGCGGCGGCATGAGCACTGTATACAAAGCGCGACATACTCTCATGGACAATTTCGTCGCCATCAAAATTCTCAATTCTGCCCTGGTAAATGATCCGCTTCATATAGAGCGTTTCACAAAAGAAGCAAAAACACTGAGTGGCTTGAAACATCCAAATATCGTCCAGGTTTTCGATTTCGGCATATCGGAAAATTCAAAGCCCTATTTAATTACCGAATATTTGCAGGGTGAAAGTCTCGCCGATATTCTGCAAACCTCGACTAATATCCCTGCCCAAAGAGCGGTTTCGATATTCCTTCAAGTATGCGATGGGCTGAGCGTTTTGCACAAGAAGGGCATTGTTCATCGGGATCTGAAAGCAGGAAATATTTTCCTCGTTCACGAAGCCGATGCAAGCGATGTAGTAAAGATTCTCGACTTCGGTATAGCAAAAATGCTGGACGACGAGAATAAAGATCAGAAATTGACCAAAGATGGTGAAGTCTTCGGAAGTCCTCTCTATATGAGCCCTGAGCAATGCACAGGACGAAAGGTAGATGCTCGAAGCGATATTTATTCATTAGGCTGTGTCATGTATGAGTGTCTGACAGGCTCTCTGCCGCACATAGGCGGCAGCCCTTTCGAAACTATGAACAAGCAATGCAACGAGCCGACGCTTTCTCTTCGTGGGATAGCTCCAGAGCTGCCGATACCGGCTCTGCTCGACGAGCTCGTCATGAAAGCTTTGATGAAAGATCCGCAAGAGCGGCAGCAAACCGCCGAAGAACTAAAAGCATCTTTGCTGGATGCTGCCAAACGCTCGCGCCTGCCGGATCAATCACAAAATAATGCAGACTACAGCCCTGATCCTTTCAACGCGGCTATGGCTGCGGATGCGCCCCTCGATGATGAGGTTCTGGCTCGCCAGGAAAAAGAAGCGGAAGAAAAGAAAAGAATGCAGAACCTGGTTGTCGATGCAATCAGTTTGAATGAGAGGCAAGAAAAGGAGCGCAAACGCCTAAAACAGTACATCTATGGACTCTACACCCTCCTGGCTGCGGGCTTGATTCTGGGCGCCATGCTGCTTGCCTGGCCGGGTCCGGAAGAAGACAGAGGTCCGGTTTACAAGAAATTGCTCTGGCAATTCGAACTTGCGCAAGGAGATGGCGCCGCGCGAGAAAAAAACTGGCAAGCTGCCGAAGAGCACTATAAGAAAGCGGCCGGCGATGCAAAAGAATTCGGCGACCAGGGAGATCGCTTTATAAAAAGTGAGCTTGCACTGCTTAAGGTCTATGAAGATACAGGGCGAGCCGAACAAGTAGCGCAAACAAAAATGACCATTGCCGAAGCTGATACGGAGCGAATCGATGCAGCCTCGCGTTTTGCCAGGGATAACAAGAACGTCAGAGCGTCATTTCAAACGTCACTCGAATTAGACGACCTCGACAAAGACTCGGCAAAAAAATACTCGCAGTAT
>CAZBOX010000393.1:0-4003 GCA_964493595.1 uncultured Candidatus Obscuribacterales bacterium
TGAGCGGGTGCGATTGAAGCCGCAGCGAAATGCTCATCGGAAGGTTCTGGTTATGGTTTCTCTGGAGAGGAGTCTCGGGTTGGAGGAAAGAAATGACATGCCAACATAACGAAAGCAGCAATGCAAAAACACTTCTTGAAATCAGATCTTCGAGTTTCGGAGCTATGAAAGAAGAAATCAAAGTTATGAGCTATAGCTTTCAGCTAATTATTAGCGGAGCCCGCGCCAAGTATTAATCGTTTCTTTAGACTCTTCCAAGCTACGCGGTGGACAAGACTTTCGGAGCTTGCTAAGGGATAAAAGTACTCAGCAACAGGGTTGACAAGGTTTCACCAATTCCGAATCGTTTAGACCCGGCTAATCTGCCTGTTTTTGGGCGTTGCATGGCTGAGAGGCGAGGAGTAGGGTGCAGTTACATCTCTTTCTCTCTCTCCATCGTTCTAGCAACCAGAACTCAATATCTATAAGCATCTACAGGCTTTTCTCTATCGCTTCACCGAGCGCGGAGACGAGCCTGTCCTTTGCTTGAAGACATCGAGTGCCTGGGAGCGAAAACACTGGAGTTCTCGGATTTGAACGTTCTCATGTGCGAGGACGTTTTTCTTCCAGCCAGGTTCTGAAAGTACAAGGAGAACCCCATGCAAGAGAAGACTGTCCCGTCCGGTCACGTCGCGTCTTTCATCCGCTCGGTCGTCGAGGCCGTAGTCGGAGCATCGTGCGCGTCCGATGTCGCCACCGCTCGCGTGCGCTTCATCGACCCGGACAAGCAGTACAACAACTTCGAATGGATCATGTGCGACCACTTCGCCGCCGGCCTGTCCGACGGTGAACTGAAGCCCGAACGCATCTGGGCGCACACGAACGACTTCGATCTCATGGCCTGCTCGCCGCTGTCCTTCAGCGTCGTGCAACCGGTCAATGGTCGAGAAGCGCTGGTCGAGCAGATCACCGCTTACCTGACCGAACGATTCTCGCGCGCGTCTCGCGTGGAGATTCGCCTGGAGACGGACCCCACGGACTACAGCCGCAAGCTGCGCGCTCGTGAAGGGGATCCCGACAACAGGATGTTCCTCGACTACGTCGGCGACTCCGAAAGCGGCATGGAGGGCATCAAGCCTTTCCAATCTCCTTTCGCTGACCTGCCCGCTTAGTCCAGGAAAGTAGCTCTTAGCGCAATAACGCGCTTGAGCCAGTCGACGGGCCACATGCAGTAGGGCAGCCCGTTGATGCTTTCCGCAACGCCCCCCTGTAAAAGAAAGGGAGAGCTATGAATATTCTCCTGATTGAAGACATGGCGGGCTTCGCTGTTCCAATGCGACAGCAACTCGAAGCCCGTGGTCACCAAGTGACCTGGATCATCGGCGCCGAATCCATCGGTACCGACCGGCTGAAGGGAATCCTCGCAAGCAAAGACGCCGAGCCCATGAGTGACAAGTGGGACGGCGATTCGAGCCGCTTGATCGAGGTTTTCTTCGGTGATTTCGAGCTGGCGCTGGTGGACGGCGGACTGATCGGCCCCGTGGATAAGGGCGAGCCGATCGTGAAAGCGCTGTCTCAAGCAGGCCTTCCTGCGGTTGCGATTACGGGCGGCGGTGCGGGCAATCCCGTGCTGCTCGCTGCCGGCGCAATCGCGGGTTTGCCGAAAGAGTTCGTCGTCCTTGCCATCAAGGACAACGTGCTCGTGCCCGATGAAATCGCTAAGGACAAGGACCAAGAACGACTTTCGTCTCGATTCGACTGCTTCGCGCGGGAGATGCGAGAGAAGGCCGGTCAAGTTAAGAAGGCAGGCAGCAAGTTCGACTTCGGCTATCCGGTGCTGGACTGCGTTTCCTGAACCACTTAACCGTCCATCTGATTCAGCAATCCGGAGTGCCATGCGGTGCTCCGAACACGGTTGGCGGTGGTGCGAGGGCGGGCAGATGCTCGCTTTCCATTCACCGCCTTCTGTAAGTCAGGTGTGATGCTAGGCGAGCCCAGCTCGTCATGACGGCACCATACACCTCTCATCTCTCATAGCCCGCAGGCTTCAGTCGGCGCCACAGTGGTGCCGGCCGACTTGCGGCGCAACCGGCACGAATGTGCTACGGGAGCCACATATGAACAAAGAACTAGCGCTTTACGCGCTCGACGTGGCACGCAGCCTCGGCGCGAGCTACGCAGATGCGCGTTTGATCAAGACGGTCTCCGAGACTGTCGAAACTCGTGATCTGTTTGTGGTCTATGCAGCAGACAACGAAAGCATCGGTCTCGGTATCCGTGTCCTGGTGCGTGGCGGTTGGGGCTTTGCCACCGCTCGCCATCTCACGAAGCAGGGCGTCGTCTTTGCCGTCACCAAGGCGGTCGAAGCGGCCAAGGCCAGCTCGCGTCTCTTGAACGGGCGCGTGAAACTGGCGAAAGAGGCGGCTCACCAGGCCATCTGGCAGTCGCCCTTCAGCATCGACCCGTTCAAGATCTCCACCAACGACAAGGTCAGCCTGCTGCTCGAGTGCGAAAAGCTCATGCGCAAGACGCGTGGCGTGAAGCAGACTTCGGGCATCCTCACCTTCACCCGCGAGAAGAAGCTGTTCGTCTCCACCGACGGCAGCGACATCACGCAGACCTTCCTCACGTCCGGCTGCGGCATCGATGCCCAGGCAGGTGTGGACGAGCACTTCGTGCGCTCGTGGCCCAATTCCTTCGGCGGTCAGTACGAGTCCGCCGGCTGGGAAATGGTGCAGCGTTGGGACCTTCTGGGCAACGCTCAGCGCGTCGCGGAGGAATCGGTGATGGTCTCCAAGGCACGCCAGTGCCCGGAGATGGTCACTGACGTGATCTTGGGTGCCTCGCAGCTGGCACTGCAGATTCACGAATCCACCGGTCACCCGACCGAGCTGGACCGTGTATTCGGTGAGGAAGAGAACTACGCCGGCGCCAGCTTCCTGACGCCGGACAATCTCGGCAAGCTGAAGTACGGTTCCAAGATCGTCAATCTCACGGCCAACGCGACCGTTCCCAACGCGCTCGGCACCTTCGCCTACGACGACGATGGTGTTCCGGGTCAGCGCGTGGAACTGGTCAAGAACGGACTGTTCGTCGGCTACCTGACCTCGCGCGAAACCGCGCTCGAACTCGGTCTCGACCGTTCGGGCGGCATGATGCGGGCGACGGGTCCGGGCTTCACGCCTCTGGTTCGCATGACCAACGTCTCTCTGGAGCCGGGTGATGCAGGTTCTCTCCAGGATCTGATCGCCGACACCAAGAAGGGTATCCTGCTCGACACGAACTATTCCTGGTCGATCGACGACCGTCGCCACAACTTCCAGTTCGGCACGGAAATCGGCTGGTTGATCAAGAACGGCAAGATCGTCGAGCCGGTCCGCAACCCGAGCTACTGGGGCATCACCACCAACTTCTGGAACAGCTGCGACGCCATCTGCGGGCCGTCCGAGCACGTGTACTGGGGCATCCCGACGTGTGCGAAGGGTCAGCCCTGCCAGGCGATCGGCACCGGTCACGGTGCGGCTCCGGCGCGTTTCAAGAACACCAAGGTCGGCGTCGCCAAGCCTGCTGAGGACAAGCCGAAAGGCGGAGCCCACAGCAAGCCGCATTCCGGCCATCACCATGCAAAGGTGGCGAGACACCATCGCCACTGCGCGGGAGGTTCCAAATGATCACTGAAACAAAGTGCAAAAAGATCATCGACCTCGCAATCGCGCATGCGGGTGACCGCGTGACCGACATGCAGGTTACGGTGTTCGAGCAGGATCAGGCGACCTCGCGGTTCGCCAACAACGAGATGACGCAGCACGTCGACACCTGCACGACGACGGTGACGATCACCGTCAACGCCAGGGGCCGCACTGCTTTCTTCGCGACGGACAGCACCAGCACGAAAGCGATCAAGCGGGCAGTCGACAAGGCGATCGAAACCGCCGCCGTTCTGCCGCATGACGCGGCCACGCTGCGCGTGCTCAAGCCGTCGAATCTCACCGAGGATGCCACGCCGAAATTCTCTCGCTACGAC
>CAZBOX010000394.1:0-3957 GCA_964493595.1 uncultured Candidatus Obscuribacterales bacterium
CGCTGACGCGGTGCCTGGACAAGTTCCAGCGCCACACCCTGAACGGTGAGAACGTTAGCCAGGAGATACTCCGCTTCCATGTCGAGCAGGTTCTCGACAACAACGCGACTCTCCAGGAAGCCACGCGCAAGATCGCCGAGGTCGGCGCCGAAGCGCGTGCCAATTTCACAGCGCAGATGAAGCCGATCATCGAGAAGACCATAGCCGACTTCGACGCCAATATGCGCCCGATGCTGGAGAGCATCAGGCAGGACGTCGATGCTTATCTCGAGAAACAGCGTATCCGCAGTGCGCTGGAATCCGCCCGCACTCAGAAAGTGCTGGAAGAGTGCGCGCCCGATCCCGATCCGGAAGCCTCGTTCCGCCGCGCCGTAAAAGAGCGCGAGCGTGAAGCCCGCGAGGAGCGCCGTCGCAATTGGCGAGCCAAGCCTTTCTACATCCGCTTCATGCCGCATGCGGCGGTCGTGGCGGGCGCAGCCATCGCGACATTCTTCCTGGAAGTCGGTGAAAATCGCACCACCCCCTGGGAGGCTATGCGCGACGCTGCTGGCTGGCTCTTCTAAGCAGCTCAGAGTATTCAACATCGGCATGGAGTGCGCCTGGACGCCCGGGTGCACTCCATGCAGCGAGAACGCAGGACGCGTGCAATACGTCCGGCAATGCAACCCAAATCGTGAACGCATGGATGCGTTTCACACAGGAGGTTCTCCATGACCAATAAGACCATCGAAACCATGATGACAGAGCACGAGGCTGCCCACGACGCGGGCGGTGGTTCGAACAGCATCGCAGCCCTCTCGCATGCCCGTGAGGAGATGTACTTCCGCAACAAGGACGCGGAACTGATCAAGGCTCTCAAAGCCAAAGATAAGGCAGCGTCCGACAAGAAGACTGTGGACAAGAAGACCCGCGCGAAAAGCTGAAGAAGGCGCACGAAGCGGCCGTTCATGCAGAGGTCGAACACTGATTCAGAGGTGTTCGAATAGTTCTCTGCTGCGCGCCCTTGCATGACCTTAGACCGGTGAGATTCATTTCTCACCGGTCGGCGCCTTTCATATTTTGTTTTTGCGTCGCCAAAACGACATAGCATAGTACAACAGTTGGAACACCGACACGCCAGTAGCCAAGCGCTCTTCACCCATACCCCGAGGGAGGGAAGCAATAGTCAAGCACGAGTGAATGAGCCAAGCGAGTACAGCTCGCCAAGCTTTGCAAAGTGTACTTACTGCAAGTATTCAAGCAGCAATCTCTGGAAAAGCGCACATGCTGACGATCTTGCCTGTGCCTCCAACGCCTGCAGAAGCGCCTGGTGTTGAATCGAAAATAACACCGCTGTTAGTTTCTCAGAGTCCTTCTTTTGCTGCTCTTTACTTACCTGCTCTTTGACTTCGCGCTAAATCCCCTTCTCCAATCTCTCAAGTATCGCAACCGGAGCCCATCTGCTCGAGGTTGTGAAGGAGACTAGTCATGGAAAACAATCAAACTCCCGCAAAAGACGAGAGTGTGAAAACTGCAGCTCCCGGCACCAACGGCGATGGCAAGAAGATGCCCACGCCCGAGGAATATCGTAAGCAGCTGGAGCTTCGCAAGCTCGAGATCGATGTCGCCAAAGGCGAGATGGACCTCGACAATCTCTACCGCCGCGCCGATGAAGCTTTTGCAGACGGTGCATTCGTCTACACCTTCTTCGAATCGGTGAATGAGAGAAGCGTCACCGAATGCATCGAGACGCTCTCACGCTGGTCTCGCCTGGCTCCCAAAGCCAACATCACGCTCATCCTCAACACCCCTGGCGGTCTTGTCAAAGAAGGCTTGGCTCTGTTCGACTACCTGTCGATCCTGAAGCTCGCCGGTCACTATCTGACCGTTGTGGCACTTGGTCGCGCTGCGTCGATGGGCTCGATTCTTCTGCAGGCCGGAGACCGTCGCCTGATTGGCCCCAACGCTTTCGTGCTCCTGCACGAGGTCTCCGCGGGCACATCCGGCAAGGTCAGCGAGATGGAGGACTCGGTCGAGTTCACCGCTCGCCTGCAGGACAAACTGCTGAAGATTCTCGCCAGCAAGTCGAAACTTTCGGTGCGTCAGATCAAGACACGCTGGAAGAAGACCGATTACTGGCTGGACGCCGAAGAGACTGTCGCGGCTGGACTCGCCGACGGCATCATCGGCACGGATCCAACCGATGCGGACTATGTTCGCTTCGCGTATCCGATGAAAAAGAAAGACCAGACGTCCGAACCCGACGACGACCAAGAGTAAGAGCGTCTCGGCAATTCAAAAACCAGGGTGGGTGTTCATCGCAATGCCCACCCCTCTCTTGCTCCCAACCCTGTTCAGTGGGAGTGAAAAATGAATACAACTGAACCCGGTCGCGGCGCCGTCGTACTGAAGCGCGTCAGTGACCTTGCCGAAGTGCTGCTGCAGTCATCAGCCTGCCTGGAGACAGTCGGTTTGAAATCGATGGGTCTCCTTATCATCAGCGGCAATGCTACCCTGCTCGCCAGAGAGCTTGCCACTGCAGCCAGTCAAATGGCGGACGAAAACAGTCCCGCGCCCGAGTCCATCTCCGTCACCTTGCCGGATGGACTGGACCTCACCGCTTTCGCCGACCTGGTGCTGGCCCACAGCCTGAAGACCGCCCCCGCGAAAGCGGTAATCGGCACTTCGGCGTCTTCGAATCGACACTGATTCTGAAAGATACCAGCTCCAGCCGGCAGCAGCTGGCTCTCGACCTCGAAAAGTGCGCTGAGCACTTCATCGACCAGGCCGAGAAGCTGGCTGTTATCGCTCAAACCGCATTCAAGTCCAACGCCGCGCGCAACCGCAATCTGGCGAAGCTTGATTCGGTGCCATACACGTCCTTCGTGAAAGCGGACTCGCAGCCGGTGCAGAATCCTCGTGGTTTCTTCAGCGGCATCTTCAAGGGCTTCGGCAACTGGTAAGCGCTGCATCGGCATAGCACAGAGCATCAGCTTTTATGGTGTGTCAGCCGAAAATGAGACGAACGCTCCGGAGAAATTCCAGAGCGTTCGCTCTCTTTTTTTTTGGGCGCCAGCGACATGGTGTAGTATCTAAGTGCTCAGGCATAAAGAGAGGCAAGCCAATTCAATTTCTGCGCCAGTTTGTAGTGGTTTATTTGGCGAAACAGAAGTGGTCTGTCTGTCATCAAAAGTCGTGAGAAGTCGCTCAGACAGAGGTTTTCTTCACCCACACGTTCACCTTTACGAAATATCTCTTTTTCAGAAACGCCTTGTGTCGATTCTCGGTTTCAGGCAATTTCAAAGCATACAAATCCTGTCTTCTCCTCTCTTTTCCAACGCGCAAACCAAGAACTGGCTGCCATGTCGGGTTTCATCCATGTCGCTTTAGCGATATGGATAAAACCGCAAGACAGTTAGCACTTTGGAATGCCAGCTAAAGCGAGCAGAACGACGGGCATTTGCAAATCAGCAAAAGAGGAAACACGCAAAATGTTGAGCGTTTTTTATCGGCTTTTATATCGAAAGAAAAGAGCCAAGGTCGTCATACCCGAGGCACAACCAGCCTCGCCACGGTTGGAATCCGAAATAGACCAAAATGACGACGAAATTGAGTCAAGCGAGGATGAACCGGAGGACTTTGAAGCACTAGATGATGACGAAGAACTACCGGTCGTCTATGTCGGCACAGAAGAAGACTTTCGCTTGCGCGTCTGGTTCGGCGTTCAAACACAAATGACCAGTCAAAAGACTCGTGACCTTTTCAGCATTGTCGAACCCATCTCCAGAGACGTGCCTCAGCTGGCTGCAAAAGGAGTCAAAGTCGCAAATGAAGTTCTGGCAACGCCAGGAGTAGTGGCAGTCTGGATCGGCAGTTACGAAATCATCGTCGAGATGTCCCCAGCCTTCGCACCGGGTTCTATAGAAGACTTTCCCATCGCCGAAATAATCGGCAACCAACTCTTCGGCGAAGACGCCT
>CAZBOX010000395.1:0-3950 GCA_964493595.1 uncultured Candidatus Obscuribacterales bacterium
GCCTCGATATCACGGAGTCCATGGGAGCATCGAAACTCTTGGTTGCGCTTTCCAACAGCAGAGCAATGGAGCTGTTGCGCTTAAAGCGATGCAGCATCAAACCCGAAGATCTAGAAGCAATCGGCAAAATTTGCAACTTGAAAAAGCTCGATTTGAAAGCAAACAAGAATATTACCGACGAGAGTTTGAAGTGGCTTGCCTCACTGAAGTATTTAAGGGAACTCAACCTGGAACAGTGTCCTATTTCGAAAAGAGGACTCTCTTTTCTCAAGTCGCTGCCACTTAAGAAGCTCACAATTACCGACTACGACTTTACGCCGGATGAAATCCGTGAGATTAAGGACGATTTTCCGCACTTACTTTTGCGACCGAAGCCTGACGAAAAGGGAACACAGATGCACTACGTCTTAGACTCATTCGAAATCAAATGAGTGCAAATACACCGCACACCCCGCATGATCTGGCCGGTCAGGACAGAACTAACGGTGCTCATGGACATAGCACATAGCACATATGACTCGCAAATTATGCTCTCACCAGGCAAAATTATCCTGGACAAATTTGTCGTAATGGAGCATCTGGGCTCGGGCGGCATGGGCAGCGTGTTCAAAGTCAAGCATCTGGTTCTGGAAACATGTTATGCACTCAAATATTTGCATCACAAGCAAGGTAACGATGCAATTTGGCGTCGCTTCGAAAATGAAGCGAGAGCAGCAAATCGTCTCGACCACCCGAATTTGATCAAGGTGCATGATTCCGGATTGCTGCCCGACGGTCAGCCATATTTCGTTATGGATTTGGTGGCGGGAACCACGCTCGCGCAGGAACTCGCCGCTCGCGGCACGCTCTCGCTTCAGCAAGCCTTGAAGATTTTCATTCAAGTGGGATTCGCGCTCTCGTACGCACACACAAGTGGAGTGATCCATCGTGATATCAAGCCGTCCAACATAATGATCGTAAAAAATCTCAGCGGTTCTTTAGGCGGCACCGTCAAGGTTGTAGATTTCGGAATAGCCAAGCTCACCGGCAAAGATGAATACAATCAACTAACCATTACCAGAACAGGAGAGATTTTCGGCAGCCCGCTCTACATGAGCCCCGAACAATGCATGGGAACAGCCGTCGATCATCGCTCCGACCTCTATTCACTTGGCTGTGTAATGTATGAGACTTTGACAGGGGCACCGCCCATGGTGGGCGATAATGCGCTGTCGACAATGATGAAACATCAAAATGAAGTTCCGCTCGCTTTGAGACAAGCATCATTGGGCTTGGATTTTCCCGAGAGCATAGAATTTGTCATCGCCAAACTTCTGGAAAAAGACCCGGCCAAACGCTACCAGAGCGCCAACCTGCTCACCGCCGACCTGGTAGCCATAGAGCAGGGACAATCATTTAGCGAACCGGAAATTGCCGAGAAGGCTTCCAGAATTGTGAGCTCCAGCGAGCGCAACGTCATTTCGCTAAAGAAGCAAGACAATCACATAATTACGATCATCTGGACGATTGCCGTACTGGTACTCGGTTTCTTTCTTGGCTATCTGACCCGCGCAGGCATCCCCTATTCGCAAACAGAGCAAGAGAAAAAACCAGTCGTTAAAGATGAGCGTCCAGATACAAGACTGCCGAATTTCGAGCCGGATAAAACAAGTCTTTCAAATCTTGACTCCAAGCCTTTCTCCACGCTGTATGAGGGCGGACGAAAGAGAACTTTCCGTTTTCCCGAAAAAGGCTACATTGGCAGTTTGTGTGATGAAACCTGGGATACACTGCCTGAAAATCGCGGTGGCGGAGAAATCAGAGGATTAAGAACATTTGAAAAATTCAAGCCTTTCTACATAAATTTCGACCAGACGATTTCTGGCGCTCCTGTGATTTTCAAAAAATTTCGCACAGACGAAATTGCAGGGCTGAAGATTTACAACATCCAGAATAATTTGATGCGGATTCTCAGTCCCGTGTCGGAGTATACAAAACTGGAATATCTGGGACTGGAGAGCAGCGCTTTCAGCCAGCAGAATATTCCGCAGATAGGCAAAATAACTTCACTTAAGCGGTTGAATATAAAGGGCACGAATCTGACCGGAAAAGATCTGGCGGCACTGCAGAATCTACCCTCACTTAATCAGCTCAATTGCAGCTTTATCAGAGAGATAACCGACACTCTTCTGGTTCTAAATTCAACCAAAAAAATCGAAGACTTAGCTGTTAGTAACTGCCGGCTGAAAACAGGCGATCTCAAATTGATTTCTCAAATGCATCGGTTGAAGCGCCTGGACCTTACTAACAATCAGTGCGTCAACGACGAGTCGCTAAAGCAACTTGTCGGTCTCAAAGATCTCAAATACATGGACCTAGAAGATTGCCCCGTATCAATCAAGATTATTCCGACTCTGAAAGCCATGCCCAGGCTGGAGTGCGTGCGTCTTTCCAAAAAGAAGCTGACTGCTGCCGAAATTGAATTCTTCAAGAAAGAACTCTTTCCCCGCTACATTGTTTGGAAAAAAGACGAGCTGCAATTCGACTAGAGACTCAGCGAGTTTTGGCGTAGCTGGTTTTGACATAGTCGTCGACGAGATTGATAAAATCGCTAGCCAGATTAGGTCCAGAAAGCGTCGTTCGATGTTCGCCATCAACGTAGACGGGAGCGCGCGGCTCTTCTCCTGTACCGGGCAGGGAAATACCAATATCAGCGTGCCGAGATTCACCGGGTCCGTTGACTATGCAACCCATTACCGCCACTTTCAAATCTTTCGAGGCTGGATACAATTCTTGCCACTGCTTTCTTCTTCTGGACAAATGCTCTTCTATTTCTTTGGCTAATTCCTGAAAAACTGTGCTTGTAGTTCTTCCACATCCAGGGCAGGCAGTCACTTGCGGCTTGAAGCTGCGAATTTGCAAAGACTGCAAGATCTGCTGGCAGACATGAACCTCTTTGGCTCGGTCGGCACCGGGCTCGGGAGTTAAACTGACACGAATCGTATCGCCGATCCCCTCGAATAGCAGAACCGACAAGGCTGCGCTCGACGCAACAATGCCTTTCATGGCCATGCCGGCTTCGGTCAGACCAAGATGGAGAGCATGATCCGTGCGTGAGGCCAGGCGACGATAAACCTCGATCATATCGGGAACTTCAGACACTTTTGCACTGAGGATAATGCGGTCTTTCGGCAATCCATATTCCACAGCTTTGGCCGCTGATTGCACAGCACTTTCGACAATTGCTTCGATAAGCACCTCGTGAGCATCTTTTGGCTCACTTAATGCAGCGTTCTCATCCATCATGCGCTTCAGCAAGTCCTGGTCGAGAGAGCCCCAATTGACTCCTATGCGCACGGGTTTTTCGTATCTGATCGCGCAGTCAATCATTGCTTTGAAATTTTCGTCATGCTTATCACCGCGACCGACATTGCCGGGATTGACGCGATACTTCGCAAGCAGCCGTGCACAATCGGCAAATTCGGTGAGAAGAATATGCCCATTGTAATGAAAGTCACCAACAAGAGGCACCGAAACGCCCATTTTCTCGAGGCGTGAAACTATATTTGGAACTTGTTTGGCAGCCTCGCGAGTGTTGACCGTAATGCGCACTATCTCAGAGCCGGCATCATAAAGCTCGCGGACCTGATTGGCGGTAGCCTCGGGATCTTCCGTCGGCGTATTGGTCATTGACTGAACTAGCACTTCCGCGTCGCCGCCGATGTACTGATTGCCGACTCGAACCTTGATCGATTTTCTCTTTTCTGCGCGATTCATCTGTTTCAGTCTGCAAAAGTGGCAGATTCACGATATCACAACCTCAATTTTGTATCCTGAGGCGCCTTACAGGCAGGTGCAAAAAGCCCGGCGGGGCCAATGATCCAAGCTCTTTTGCTTTGCTTTACCTTAGGTTTTCCACAATTCGGGATGATACTGCCTGATGCTGTACACAGTGTCTTTCTTCAAACCAG
>CAZBOX010000396.1:0-3708 GCA_964493595.1 uncultured Candidatus Obscuribacterales bacterium
AAGAAGCACGTCCTCGAAGGGCACGGCGTCGATCACACCCGGCACAGCGCAGGAGCCGCGCACGGCGACGCCGAGCGGTCCGGGCTTGTCCGAGAGCTGGATGATGTTGCCATCTTCCTTGTGCTCGTAGATGCCGTGGTCGGTGAAGACATAGCGCGAGCGACCGGCGACAGCCATCGTCCAGTAGCCCTTGGGCCAGCCGGACTCGGTGACATTGTCGCCTGCCTTCTTAGCGAGGTCTTCGAGGAAGTAACCGAGTTTCTCCGAACTCATCACGCCCTTCACCGGACGAGTCTTCTCGTAACGGCGCTGCATGAAGTAGGCGAAGATAATCTTGAAGATGCCGGAATGGCGCGTGAGCTTCTCGGCGAAGTCGAGATCCAGAGCCAGGTGAGTCAGCTCTTTCGCGTCCATCCCGAGTGCGAGAAGGGCGGTGGGAATGGAACCGCCACTGATGCCGCCCATGGAGTGGAACTTCTTTTGCCCAGCGACGCTGAGAGCCAAGATAGTACCAGTCCCGGCGAGGATAGCCCGCGACCCGCCGCTGCCACAGACAAGATGCAGTGACGGCGTATCGAGGTTGCGAGCACCAGAATTGTTTTGCGTTGTCATGGTGCGCTCCAATTAGAGGCCGATGTCCGCACCAGAGCAGGGGGGACACTTTTCTGTTTGAGAGACGGCCTGTCATTTAGCCGGCCGAAATGGCAGGCGTAGAACTTGGACAGAAAGGGCAGAAGGTAATTTCGGGTTTACGGTTGGTCGGAAAAAGAAGTGAGGCGAATAAAAGTACTCGTGCAATCTAGAAACTTTGAAGGTTCAATAACAATCGCCTTCTCCAGCCTTTTTGCTTAATAGATCTGATGAAATATCGAGACACATCGAGAGTTTGTAATTAGCGCACACTACTTATCAGAAAATGTAGTCAAGAGCATGACATCCACAACACAATCAAAGGCTCTTTTCAACCAAGCTAAAGCGCCAAAATTTCAGCCTGTTTACCACTCGCTATAGCTCCGCCAGTGATACCACCCCTCCTGACTTCTAATTGTCAAGAACAAGTATTCAACACGGTTTCGATTACAAAAGGCCGAGCTGTGTCACAACCGATCACAGCTCACGCCGCTTTGCTAAGTTTGCGGCTCGATCGCTGTCGCTTCAGTCAAACAAAGCACCAAAGTCAGTACCAATTTCGATCTCATGAGCAGGATCTTCTCCTTGCTCTCTTGAGATATCGCGATCTGACTGAGTAGTGTGAGTCGTTTATTTTTGCAACCCATCTAACTTCACACTCCCGGCTTCTAACTAAGTCTCCATAACACTTTTGCCACTCCTCATCCGCTCTGACCAGCGCGACGGGGAGTTTTTGCTTTCAACAGTTAGACGCCCGGCTCTTGTGTCAACCAAAACAACCTCGGCTCAGCACCTCCAGTTCTGAGCTCGGTGATCCCTCTTCCAAACAAGAGGCACCTAGGAGTTAAACATGGCATCAAATGAAACCCTGATCCATCGCTTCTGGCGCCACGTCTTCGAGAAATCTCACCGCCCTGCCTTCCTCGTGAAGAACAGGCGACCGGCTGCAGAACCAATCGTGATGGGCGGTGGACCGATGCATGCTCCGCATGTCTACTTCCCGAAGCGCGAACCCTACGTCGCGCTCACGTTCGAAGACGCAGGCGTGCTTGTTGCGGAAATCGTCAACTTCCTTCGCCAGTGCGGCTTCAAGCGCGGCGACAAAGCAGCCATTCTGGCCTGGAACAAGCCTGAATGGGTGTGGACGGATCTGGCCATCCAGACCATGGGCGGCGTGACGGTTCCCATCTATCCCAACTCGAACGGCGAAGCCGTCGATTACATCCTGGCCAACTCTGGCGCTTCCTTCTTGTTCGGTGACAGCTCCGAGCAGCTCGCCAAGGTCGGTCCCGACTCTCCGGTGAAGAAGTTCCTGCTCACCGAGCCGATCGTCAACCTTGCCGACTACGAAGCCCAGGCTCCCAGCCGCAAGGAATACTCGATTCTCACCCGCAACCTGCTTCTCGAAATCGAGCAAGTGGTCAAGGGTGACCATCGCAATGCGATTCTGGCCGGCGCTCTTGCGTCGATCAGCCGCAGCGATCCGGCGACCATCATCTACACGTCCGGCTCCACCGGTCGTCCCAAGGGCGTCGTGCTCACGCACGGCAACATCGCCTCCGCCTGTGAGACGCTGAGCGAGACAGCCTTCGAGTTCAACGAGGAGGACGTCGCTCTCAGCTACCTGCCGCTCGCTCACGTCTATGAGCGAGTGGACGGGAACGCGCTCACACTGTGGAACGCCATCCCTTCCGCCTACTGCTCGCCCGAAGAGGTCGGTGATGTGCTTCCCGTCGTGAAGCCCACCATGCTCATCGGCGTGCCGGCGGTCTGGCGCAAGATGAAGGACAAGATCGACAAGAAGCTGCTCGCCGAAACCGGCGTCAAAGCCAAACTTGTCGCCTGGGCGCTGAAGCAGAACAAGCCCGGCTTCTGCCGCTGGCTTGCCGACGCTCTGGTGTTCAAGAAAGTGCGTGCCGGTCTGGGCGGTCGCTTGCGCATCGTCATGTCCGGCGGCGCGGCAATCTCGTCCGACATCCTGAACTTCTTCAACCTGGTTGGCATCAAGCTTCTGGAAGGCTACGGCATGACCGAAACCTCCGGAGGCGTCATCGTCAACACGCCTACCGCCAACAAGGTCGGCACCGTCGGCAAGGTAATCCCGAACGTTCTCATCAAGGTCGTTCCGCGTGAAGCCGACCTGGACAAGCCCAACACCGGCGTACTCTGGATGAAGAACCGCGACGAGCATGGACCAATCTTCGGCGGCTATCTCGGCCTGCCCGAAGAGAACGCCAAGTCCTTCGACGCCGAAGGCTATTTCTGCTCGGGCGACGTGGTGCAGATTGTCGATGGTGACTATGTCGCCATCCGCGGCCGCGCCAAGCGCCAGTTCAAGACCGACCAGGGCAAATACGTTTCGCCGGATGACGTCGAAAAGGCTTTCGACGGCGAATCAATCGTGGGCTTCATGGTCCCGATTGGCGACGGACTGCCCTACGTCTCCGCCCTGATCTTCGTCAATCAGCTGACCGCTAAGGACTACCTGAAGGCCAAGGGCATCACTGCTCCGGCCGGTCAGGACGCAGCGGCGTTCTACGCCACGCATCCGGACATCGTGAAGCTGATCGATCAGGCGAAGGAGACTGCCAACCAGAAGCTTCAGCGCTGGGAGACGGTGAAGAAAGTTCACATCGTCCCTGTCGAAGCGACTGTGGCAAACGGTCTGCTCACGCCGACTCTCAAGATTCGTGCCGAGGAAGCGATGAAGCGCTACAAGGCCGAAATCGAGGCGCTGTACAAGAAGTAACCGCCTCACAATTATTCGTGCGCGGCTTATGCTCTCAAACTCTTCTCGAGGAGTCGATTTGCATGAGCCGCGCCATGTCCATTTTTGCTGCTTCTGCAGTGAATGGAACCGGCTTTCCGCGCGGTTCCAGAGGACAAAGTCATGAACACGCTCGCCAGCCTCATTCCCACGATTCTCGTCGTCCTGGCTGTTGCTTTCACCTCCGGAGCAGTTCAGCAGCTCGTGCTGAATCTCTTCAACGTGCAGAGCATCGCCAATCCCGGCACCCAGAAGTTCGTCCGCGCCGCTCTCAACTCGCTCGTCTTCACGGCGATGTTCGCGATCGGCTT
>CAZBOX010000397.1:0-3685 GCA_964493595.1 uncultured Candidatus Obscuribacterales bacterium
GCGGTTGTCATCAATTGCAGCTTTAGCTTCACCGAGAATCTTCAAACCTGTGACCGTGATATCGGCAAGGTTCTCGAGAATTTTCTGTTGTCTGGGATTATCTCCGACAAGACTCTTCAGTTCGTTCAAATCCTGCGGGATCTGGCGCACGATCTTGTCGTATCGGTCGCTGAAGAGGGGCGACTTGGTAATAGAGTATCCACCCATCGCCACACCGGCGTCGTAGAAAAGTTTCGAGAGAGTATTGGCTTGCGAAATGATTGCTTTAGAACGGATCTGACGCTGAACTTCTATCTCAGCCTGCCTGAGCAGCATGGTAAGAGTGAGCAAGAATATAAGCTCAAACAGAAGAGGTACTGAAACTAGAATCAGCCCCTTGTGTGAAAGTTTGAGATTTACTCGTTGCAGGTTCAGAAGCAATCTCCTTGTCTAGCGCTTCTTGAATTTGTTCAGGAAGCGGTCCAGGTCTTCGTTGGTAATCGGCTTGCTGTTATTGCCACCACCTTCATTGCTGAGATCCTTGGCCATATCGTCGATGATTTGCTTGGTGTCCTCATCAGCCATTACTTCCACGCTGCTTTTCACGGGACGATAACCGCTGGGCATCGAATAATAAGATATCGGAATCGGACAGCTCTGAGAGCGATAAGTATCAAGCTGAGTCTTCGTGCCCTGCTCGGCTGTCGTCACCGTAAGCCTGAGAGGCACATTCATTGTATTAGGCAAGCCGTACATACTGGACAATAAATCAGCCAGTTGAGGCGGCACTTGAATTTCTTCGCAAACCCAATAGTCAGCGGCTTTCAGATGCTGCGGGGCTCTTTGCCCTCGGCGTCCGGCCATTCGAGCCGCCACGCCGGCTGCGTCTGCCATCACATACTGAGTAGCTCGCAAATTGGCTATGTTCGAAACAGTTCCCCTCTGCCAATTGGCCGCTCCCAGTTCCGAGCGACGCTGGGGCAGGTTAGCCGTCACCTGCTTTTTAAAAGTATCCAGAGTTGCCGAATAGCAGACCTTAGTGCGGTCATTGAACATAATTACGTCCCAATTCGGCGAACGGGTGACGAAATTGACTCCAGCCTTGGGATTTACGAACTTGAAGCCGGACGGGCTCACGTACAAATACATATCGCCCATCATCAAACTCTTTTGAGTCAAGACCCAACCCTTGTCATCCGCATAAGCGGGTCCGGTAAATGCCGCAAAAGGCAGCATCATAGCCAAAGTCAGCAAAGCCGCTCGGCTGAAAATTCTCGGCAATCTGCCGCAGCGCGTCATTTCGAGCCCACCCTCCCGTGGTTCTGCACTCTCGTTATTCCATGTACCCTTTATTTATGGCTGAAAAACTAAATTATTAGCCACCGGTACCAGTGCTGCTTTGCTCAAGTTTATTTCCTTTTCGGACTCAAATCGCTCGCCGCTCCGCCAAAAAGCTCGAATTCATCGCTTTGCAGGGAATATTCAGTTCTCGACTTGCGAAAGCCCGAAGGCACTTGAAATTTCTCAGCGGGAAAGCGCCCTCTGGTAACGCTGCGTGTTGCTACCCGAGGGCGCCGATCAGGATTGTCCTTGCTGAACTGAAAGTAGATAGGCAATCTACCGATACTGGGAAAACCTTCCATCTTCGAGACAATATCAGCCGCTCCCGGCGGAATATTCAAATCCTCGGCAGCCCAGAAACCGGATACGCGCATATCCTGAAATATTCTCTCGCCGGTTTCGCTGGGAGTTTTAGGCGGAGCAGCTCTGCCCCTGTCGAGGACATAACGACCGGCTCTCACTCCTGCTATCACCTTCTCTTCAACCTTTTTCCACTTCTGCGGATGCGGATCGCTGCCCAAGAGTTTTAAAAATCGCTGGATCATGAAACTTCCAGCCGCTTCCGGAGTGGTTTCGTAGTAAGTTTTTTTGGCGGTATCGTAGGCAATTACAGTTTTGAAAGGCGCCTTACTGACGGTGACTGCCGTTCGCTTCGGGTGAGAGATGCACAGATACTGGGGCGTTACGGCAATATCGACATCGCCGCCCAGCCATGAATAATGCTTGATCAGCAGTCCATCCAGAAGCGGCGCCGGCTTATCGTGAGACGCAGCATCTGCGGCTGTCGACGCGAAAATGAGAGCGCATCCAGCCGTGAGAGCGGTTCTAATCAAAACAGTGCCGAACAGAATTCTTTTCCTCACACGCGAATCGAGAGATGGGAATCCAGTTGATACCAATTATCCCTTGAACAATCTTGTGCGGGGATCGAGCACATCGCGCAATCCGTCTCCAAGGCAGTTGAAAGAAAGCACAGTCATGAAAATGAAAAGGCTGGGAAAACCGAGCAGATGGGGATAGGAGCGCAAAGAGCGCCACCCGTCACTGGCAAGCGTCCCCCAGCTGCATTCAGGAGCAGACAAGCCGAGTCCGATGAAACTCAAAGTAGATTCGGACAGAATGGCCGAAGGAACGGTAAACGTAAGGGCGACAATAATCGGTCCCATCGCATTGGGCAGCAAATGCTTCAAGACAATGGTCAGACCATCTTGGCCGGCAGCTTTGGCAGCTTCGACAAACTCTTCTTCTTTGAGTTGCAGCATCTGGGCGCGCACCAGCCGTGCAGTGCCCATCCAGCTTACAAGTCCAAGAGCAAAAAGAATTCCGAAGGTGCCTTTGCCGATAAGGACACCGACAAGGATCATGACAAGCAAGTCAGGAAGCGAGTAGGCAATATCGACGCCACGCATGAGAATAGTGTCTATCTTGCCTCCGCAGTATCCTGAGATTGCACCATATGTGGTTCCCAAAACAAAAGCAACTCCGGCAGTCACAAAACCGATGGCTATAGAAAGACGAGAACCATAAATGACCCGCGCAAAGAGGTCGCGTCCTAATTCATCGGTTCCCATCAAGTGTTTCATAGAAGGCCCGACAAGAAGATCTTCAGTCGCCTGGTCAAAAGAATAGGCAGAAAGCGGAACACCAACGGCGGACATAAGAGCAATAAGGCAAATCAAGCAGACAATCCAGAATGCGATATAAGCACTCGGTATTTTTTTCAAGCGGCCAAAAGCCAGCTCCACACGGGAAACAGCTTTCACCGGCTCGGCACTGAGCGATGCTGTCATCAGCCCTCCACCTTCATGCGCGGGTCGAGAACTTGATAGACCACGTCGACGATCGCATTGGTGACAATGAGAATCGCTGCAAAAACAAGTGTGGTGCCCATGATCAAGTCATAGTCTCGATTGGTTACTGCGGTCACGAAAAAGCGACCCATACCGGGAATTGCATACAAATATTCGACAACAAAAGAGCCGGTGATCAATATGGCCGTGAGCGGACCGAGCACCGTTGCCACGGGAACAAGCGCATTGCGCAAAGTGTGCTTCATTACCGTCGACCAGCGCGACAGACCTTTTGAACGGGCCGTTCTAACCCAGTCTTTCTCCAGTACTTCAAGCACGCTGGCCCTTGTCAAACGCGCCAGGTAAGCGGCCGGAGAAAAAGCCAATGTGAGCGCCGGCAGGATCATATGCCATGGAGTTTCCCAGAGCGCAACCGGCAAGACTTTCAACCAGATTCCAAAAACGAAAATCAAAAAGGCGCCGATGACAAAACCGGGCACAGAAATTCCGGCAGTAGATAAAAACATAGCCGTCACATCCAACCACGATCCTCGGTTGACTGCCGCCAGGGTGCC
>CAZBOX010000398.1:0-3655 GCA_964493595.1 uncultured Candidatus Obscuribacterales bacterium
CCTTCAAACGCGCATAAACGCAAGAGCGATTTGGCGCAGTTTCGAATAGCTGCGCTTCGATTCCATTCTGCTTTAAAACCGAGGCAAGGTATTCGGCGCCAAGTTTTTCGTTGCCCGGAGGGACGGTCGTATCGATCTTCAAATATTCGCAAAGCATCTTTGTTGCTTCTTGCGCTGACTTGTCAAAGTCGACGGCACCCGGCTTGGCCGATGAACCAAGATGCTGAACGTGTACTGCTGCACTGGCTCCGGCTGCAAAAAGCACTGCCATCGCCAGAGTAGAAAGAATTGAACCGCGCACTCTCATGTCAACCTCGAGATCGTTGGAACAGGTGAATATCTAGGTTACCCCCTTGTTAACAACTTAGTGATTACTAGCGGGAATTTGAAAAATTTGCCAGAATTCTGATGTCTCTGGTGAAGGAGTTTCCACATGCAATTTGGTAAAAAACTAATCGCGCTGTGCGTTGTTAGTTCCGCCGCCGTTACGGCAGTCATGGCGGAAGACGCGACATCTGGCGATGCCGCAGGCACGACAAAGAAAAAAGGCGGCGGCATAATCAAAGCGATCGAAAAAGACGTAAAGGCCGTTGGCAAAGGCATTGAGAAAGGCGGGAAGGCTGTTGTCAAAGGCACAGAAACCCTCGGTAAAGATGCCATAAAAGGAACAGAAGCAGTCGGAAAAGGTGCCGTGAAGGGCACTGAGGCTGGTGTGAAATCATCGGTCAAAGGAACTGAAGCGATAGGCAAAGGTGCCGTCAAGACAACGGAAGCAGTCGGCAAAACCGCTGTCAAAGACACCGCCGCTCTTGGCAAAGGCACTGTCAAAGCCACCGAAACGGTCGGTAAGACCGCAGTGAAAGATACTGCCGCCGTCGGCAAAGGTGTCGTCAAAGGCGCCGAAGATGTGGGCAAAGCAGCCACTGGAAAAGACAAGAAATAGTCATCCAGTTCTCCAAAAGGCATCCAACAAATGAAAAATCGCCGCTTGCCAATGCGCACTTTAACCGGGCTGTTGTCGGCGGCGATTTTCTTTTGCCCAATTTCCTCCACGGAAGCCTCAACAATAAGAAAAACCGGCAACCTTAATAAGATTCATCAAGGGTCATCGGTCTTCTCTTCTTTCGAGAAACTGACCAAGCAACCTGTCAATGGTCTGAATGTATATCGCATGAAGTCCAACGGTTTGACAGTGCTCATTCAGGAGCAGAACCTGGCGCCCGTTGTATCTGTGATGATGGTCTATGGAATAGGCTCTCGCAATGAAGCTGTTGGATATACCGGTTCGACTCACTTTCTCGAACACTTGATGTTCAAGGGCACAAAAAAATATGACCCGATGCAAGGCACCGGGATCGATGACACCCTGAAGCCGATTGGCGGTATCAATAACGCCACCACTTCTCAAGACCGCACCAATTATTACGAAGTCGCGCCCTCCCAGCATATTGGACTTCTGCTCGATATCGAAGCAGACCGCATGCGCAACCTGCTGCTCAGAGAAGACGATCGCGCCAGCGAGATGACGGTTGTGAGAAACGAGCTGGAACGGGGCGAAGATGACCCCGACGAAATCCTGATGAATGGCGTCTACGCTACCGCCTTCCGCGAACACCCTTACCACCATCCCACTATCGGCTGGCGGTCGGATGTCGAAAACGTTCCCACCGAGCGGCTGAGGAAGTTCTATCACGACTTCTACTGGCCGGAAAACGCATCTTTGATTGTCGTGGGCGACATCAATAAAGATGCGGTGCTTGCCGACATAGCAAAGAAATTCGGAAAGATAAGCAAAGCGCCCAGGAAGCTACCCACCGTCTATACAAAAGAGCCACCGCAAGAAGGCGAGAGACGTTTTTCCGTCGTGCGAGGACAGGATGTTCCAAGGCTCTTGCTCGGTTTCCACACAGTCAAATCGCAAGACAAAGACACCTATCCTCTCGAAGTTTTGCAGTCTATTCTAGGCGATAAAGGCAAGACCTCGAGCCGTCTTTACCGAGCTCTAGTGGACAGCGGCTTAGCAGTCGATACATACGCATTCAACAACGTGATGCGCGACCCAGGGCTTTTCGTCGTGGGCGCCACCCCGGCAAAGCAAGTTGCTCTAGAAAAGTTGGAGCAGGCGGTGCGGGCGACAGTCGAGGATTTAGCTCAGAAGGAGCCCACCGACGCAGAAGTAAAACGCGCCAAGCTGGAAATTACAAAGCGCTATCGCCTGGACGCCGTCGATTGCCAGGGACGCGCCGAGCAGATCGGTGATGCCATCGGTGTTGCTGACTGGAAATGGTGGACCAGTTACTGCGATAACATCAACAAAGTGACACCACTACAGGTGCAAGCTGCTGCAAAAAAATATCTGAGCGCAAACAATATTACAGTCGGATATTACAGACCCAAAGAGTCCAAAGAAACAGAGGCAGCAAGCACCACAAAAGAAGACAGCACAAAGCCGCCACAGAAGCCGGCAAGCGCCGCGGAAAAACAGACAACGGCTGCCGCCACTGCTGATGGTGCATCGCCGCAAATAGTTCCTCTCAAAGTTGTTTCAAGAAAGAGAGGAGTCGGCAAATTAGGATCGCGCACAGAGACATTGAAATTCGACAATGGTCTGACCGTGATTGTCTTGCCGATGCCTGGTGCTGGAACTGTGACGATTGCCGGGAAAGTTAAAGCCGGACGTTATTTCGTGCCTAATGACCGCTCCAAGGTCCCAGGTCTGGTTGCTGAACTGCTCACCAAAGGCTCGCAGAAATACTCCAAGTTCAAAATCTCTGAAACACTTGAATCCATGGGCACCAGCCTAGATTTCAACGCCGACAGCTTCTTCACTGGTTTCAACGTCGATGTAGTGGCTTCCGATGCAAAAAACATCGTCCCTCTGATTGCGGACGTGATGCAGAAGCCGCTATTCGAGGAAGAAGAGTTCGAGAAATCGAGAAAAATTCTGGAATCCGCTCTGGAAGAACGCAAAGCCAACACAACTTCCGTAGCCTGGATGTCTCTGCGTCATGCGCTCTACAAGCCGGAAAGCGTTTATTTTGCCAACACTTTCGATGACCAGCTCAAACATTTAAAAACCGTCAAAAGAGACGAGCTGGTGAGCTTCCACCAGCGCCAGTTCACACCGGCAAACACAATATTCAGTTTTGTCGGGGACATAAAGACCGATGAAGTCGCAAAACTGATTTCTGAACAGTTCGCTTCATACAAGGGCGGCATAGCAGATGCGATAGCGATTGACCCGTCGCAGACAAGCAAAGCCTTTCAGGGTCGCCGCCTCATGTCCAATTTGGATGACAAAACCAATATGGATGTCGTAATCGGCAGCTCGGCGCCTGTTTCGATAAAGTCCAAAGATTATTTTGCCGAATCAATCGCCAGCGCTGCTCTGGGCTATGACTCCTTCGCATGCCGGTTGGCGCCTCTGCGTGACAAGTACGGTCTGACCTACTCCATAAATTCGTCATTGACCGAAGCATCCTATCCAGACTCGGTTTGGGCTATTTCATACTCGGTAGCGCCGGAAAACATGGAAAAAGCGCAGAGTCTGATTGCCAAAATCGTCAGGCAATACGTCAAAGAAGGCATCACAAAAGAAGAGCTGGCGCGTGAGAAAGGTCACCGTCTGCGCCTTGAGCATGATGCCATTCTTGTT
>CAZBOX010000399.1:0-3604 GCA_964493595.1 uncultured Candidatus Obscuribacterales bacterium
TCAGGTGATGGAGGCGGTCAAGCTCGTGAAAAAAACACTGACCGGTTTTTCTCTTGATACCGTTCCATATTTTGAAGATCTGGAAGTCGATGAGAGTAAATTGCAAGTTCCTGAGGAATTCCAGCTGGCTGATTCACTGAGAGGCGCCGGTGCAGATCACGTTGCCGGTGGAGACGCCAACGAGATTTTCGCCAATCTCAGGCAGTATTTTGTCGAAAAAGGCTTGCTGAAGAACTAGCTTTCTATATTTCGAGAACGTTAGAGAGAGTTTCCCACAGGCGCCGGTAGGGCTTCCTCGGCGCGTTTAATCTGCGTGACCAAATTTTGACCGCAAGTTTCCTTAGAGTGCTATCACTCTCAATCAGCTGCTGCCGACTTCGCTCAGTGTGATGCCCAGCACATGGCGTTGAGAATGACTGTCCGGTTACGCCTTCCGAAGCACAGTCTAAAACTAACTAGTAAAAGAGAGGAAACCTAAATGACATACGACAGCCCTCCCCGCGGTGGAGAAGTTCCCACGCAACCGGCTCCGCAATTGAATTTGCTCGATGTGAACAGCAATCGCAATTCCAATCGCAATGATAACCTGAACAACAATCGCAATGATAATGTAAACAGCAATCGCAACGACAATACATTGATCAACGCACCGCGCCAGGACGTACGTGTCAATACCGGTCCGAATATTTCCGACTCGCGCTCGAATGCTGTTTCCGGTTCGTCTTCGAGTTCCGACGCTCGCGGCGGTTCTGCTCAGATTCAGGACAATCGCAGTGAAAATGTCAGAGTCTATGGCGGCAGCGCTACGGCACCAAATGTATACGGCGCGGGATTCTGCAGTGAAGGCGGAAGCACCGGCGTTTATGTGCTCGGCTTTGGTGTAAGTGGTGGCAAGTCCACAATCAACCAGGAATGTTTGAAGAAGGAAGACTTCCAGCGCACCATGCAGCAAGTCTGCAAGGCTAGCGACGACCATGCCATGGTTGCTCTGCAGAGCTTCCAGCTAGAATTGCAAGCCGGCAATCAGTTGGGAACCAATCCTTTCGCACCTGGTGTAGGAGCCGGTGCACGCAGAATCGCCAATGCCAAGGCGGAAGTTTCACTTCAGCTGGACAGCGTCTGCTCTACACTGGCCAATAGCGCTGATGCGACTATGGATTCGATGAAGAAATTGGGATTGGACAAGCCCATAATTATTCCCGGTCAAGCCAGCAGTGCGGCCGAGCAGCGCATCATCGACGAAGCTATTGCTCAAAAAATCGAAGAGTTCGACAAGCGCGTGACGAGAGTGGAACAACGCTCTACTGAAGTCAACGTCACAACCATAAATGTCTTGCCCGAGCCTCCCAAGCCGGTATATCGTCCACCGGTGAAGCCAGCCAAACCAGTAACACCGCCTGCGGAAGACTGCCCGCCGGGTGGAGCGAAGAAAAAATAACTGGCTGGATTCGAGGGATTTCTGATGAGACATGTTGAGTACTCTGGTGCCGAATTCGATCGGCATCAGACGAGTGAGAGGAGCGAACCAAACGGGCTTGGTATCGAAGCTCTAAAATTACTGGACCAGAAAGCAGCTCGCAATATAAATGAGAAGGATGGATGGGCGCCCGCGTCCGTACTCGATTCTTCCGGCAAGAAAGTATATGCGAGCTGGGCTGCTGAAATTCTTGATGCAAAACAGTACACGGTAAGAGCGGGTGACAGCCTGTATCAAATCGCCAGACGTTCGCTGGGGGTGACAGGACATCCCGATGCGACTCAAGCTGAAATTAAGCGTGAGATGCATCGCATTACCGAATTGAATAAAAAGGAATTTCCTGAGCTGAGAAAGGGTCGAGTATGCCAGGGAGCTACTCTAATACTTGAAGCACCGAAAGTCCTGCCTGCCAGAGAGGAGGAGGTTACATCAGAAGCTCGCAATGATGTGTCTTCCGACTCACCCGCTCCGGCGCGTAATGGGGATTGCGTGCCGAAGCCCCGGGTGGCCGTGCGAGATGCTGTAGTGCATGCAGAAAAGTGTGATAATTTCGAGCTTTTCGAAAATGGCATCGCCGTTGTAAGACCTGGTGCGGACGTGATCGTAAACTCGGGAGGACGAGCTTTTGTATTCGGCGGCAGAGTCTCTGCTCGCGTTGGTGCTAACGTCATCGCCGTCGGCGGAGAAGTAGATGCACAGCCGGGATCAAGAGTTAGATATGTGACCGATACGCGAGCGACATTGAGGTAAGAGGCTCGCAAATTCCTGAGCTTTTCTCTTTGCATAGGAGCGTTCACCTGATACGCTTTTGCCATGCAAGAAACTAGCCATGAATTCAAGCCCTACATAGCGTCGGACGAGACCGTAAAAGAGCTGACTCCAAGAGCAATTATTCTTGGCTGCTTATTCGGTGTTTTGTTCGGCGCTGCTTCTGTGTATCTGGCGCTGAAAGCCGGGCTAACAGTCTCTGCCTCGATACCGGTTGCGGTTCTGGCTATTTCTCTGGGACGAAAGTTTCTCAAGACTACTATTCTTGAAAACAACATCATTCAGACCACCGCTTCTGCCGGTGAGTCGATTGCATCCGGTGTCGTCTTCACTCTTACAGGATTTCTCTTTCTCAGCCTCACTGAAAAAGGCGAGAGCGTCGGCGCTCCCTTCTTCGACTACTGGACTATTTTCATTCTTGCGGCTCTGGGCGGAATGTTGGGCACTCTCATGATGATCCCTCTTAGACGATCTTTGATTGTCAAAGAGCACGGTAATCTGCCTTACCCTGAGGGCACCGCCTGCGGTTCTGTTTTGATCGCCGGAGAAAAGGGCGGAAGCTCAGCAAAAACTGCATATTTGGGGCTTGGTTTTGCCATGCTTTATGCGTTTTTCCAGCATGTTCTTCATGTTATTGCTGAAACTCCGACCTATGTAACCAAGCAAACGAATAAATTCTTTCCTTCCGCTACTGTCAGCGGAGAAATTACGCCTGAGTATATGGGCGTCGGATATATAGTCGGATTCAGAATCGCCGGCTGCCTGGTCGCCGGTGGTGTGCTTGCCTGGCTCGGTCTCATACCGCTTCTGGCAGCGCTTGTGCCCATGGACATGATTGCTCAACAGCTTGTAAAACTGGGTTATCTGCAGAGTTTGACGGCTGTCGGAGGTCCGGGCAATTGGGATCCGTCCACTCATACTTTTGCCAACACGGCAGAAGCCGTCTATCGAGCCTATGTTCGCCAAATCGGTGCAGGTGCAGTTGCAGCCGGTGGTTTCTTCACTCTTTTGAAAACCATCCCGACGATCATCTCTTCATTCAGAGATAGTCTTGGTTCTTTCAAAGCCGATGGCAGTGCGGGCAACGTCTCGCGCGTCGACAATGATTTGTCGATCAAAACAGTTTTGTTCGGTTCGATTGCGCTGGTCGTTCTCATGGTGGCGCTTCCGCAAATACCCGGCGATTCTATCCTGCAGAAGCTTCTTATCGGCATCCTTGTTATCGTATTCGGCTTTTTCTTTGTCACTGTGTCCAGTCGAATCGTAGGTTTAATCGGGTCCAGCTCCAATCCGATTTCAGGCATGACCATCGCCACGCTTATGGCAACATCTCTGGTCTTCATCGGATTCGGTTTGACC
>CAZBOX010000400.1:0-3512 GCA_964493595.1 uncultured Candidatus Obscuribacterales bacterium
GAACGTATGAGAGCTTGCCTTGGGCAATGGATTGTTTGCCTGTGAGATAGATATTCTCGGATATTTGACCCAGAGAATTCCGGCGCAGATGCTCCTGCGCGGTGACCAGATCTTCTCTCAGCTCTCGTACAGACCTGGCTACGATTGCCAGACGGCAAGGTTTTGCCTCGCATCTCTTGCTCAGGCTGTATGCCAGGTCTCGCAGCATGAGCTGTTTTTGCTCATTTGACTGGCGGCTGTCGATCAATCTGACAGTGTTTTCAGCCTGCAAAATCAATTCATCGTTATTGTTGCCACTGAAGACAATCAGCTCTGATTCCCAGTCTTTTATGAGAGCGGGACGTTTGCTCTCGTCTATATCTTCGTGCTCTTCGAGGATGACGTGAGCATTCACGCCGCCGAAGCCAAAAGCGCTGACAGCGGCTCGCCTTGGTTCTACTGTCGTTTTCAAGCCGGGTGCTTTTTCGGTCTGCGATTCTTCAACACTGGGGTGGACTTTTGGATGTATCCACGGGCGGGCTTGCGTGCTGATGTGGCAAGGATGTTTGGTCCAATCAGCCGACTTGCTCTCTGCCACGACGTTGAGAGTCGGGGGGATGACGCGGTGGTAGAGCGAAAGAGCCGCTTTGATCAAGCCTGCCATTCCGCTGGCCGCCTGGGTGTGGCCGATCTGTGACTTGACGGAGCCCAGTGCTATCCAGCCTGATGCTTCTCTGTCCCTTCCAGCATCAGTGGCTCCATAAGTCTCTTTGATGGCGGTCAACTCGGCAGTGTCACCTGCAGGTGTGCCTGTGCCGTGCGCTTCCAATAAGCCGATTGTTTTGGGAGAAACTTGAGCATCTTCGAAGGCTCGACGGATAGCCAGACTTTCACCTTCATGCGACGGTGCCAGAAGGCTTGTTCCATGACCGTCGCTCGATGAACCTACGCCGCGAATGACAGCATAAATGCGATCGTTTGCTGCCAGGGCATCTGAATATCTTTTCAAAACGACAGCGCCTATACCTTCACCGAGTATGGTGCCGTCTGCGCTTTGATCGAACGGGCGGATTTCCTGGCTGGGCGAAAGGGCGGTTAGTGCGCAGAACATTTGATAGAAGCAAGCGAAAGAATTGATGTGTATGCCGCCGGCAAGAGCCACGTCGCATGAGCCTGTACGCAGATCGCGCACGGCTGTCTCCACGGCAATGAGCGAGGATGCGCAAGCCGCATCGAGCAAAAGATTTCTTCCCTTGAAACCTAAGCGCTGAGCGATACGTCCGGCCAGCAAATTCGGCATGACACCGGGCATGGTGTCTGAATTGGCGGGAGGCAAGGAGGCATGCAGCTCTTCTGCCAGATGACGAATGTCGTCGTGGGAAATTTCCGGATGCAATTTTTTGACGAGGGCGAGCATCTGGTCGACTGTCTGACCATGCTGAATCATCGTCATGGCGCCTTGTCCCGGAGCGCTGGTTCTGCCGAGGATTACTTCTCCCTTGTCGATAGCTGTGGGCAGATTGTTATACCCGGCGTCAGCCATTGCTTCAACGGCTACTCTCAAGGCGAGGAATTGATCCGGATCGGCGCCGCTGACCGCGCGAGGCATAACACCGTATTTGAGCGGGTCGAACTCAGCTAATTCAGTGACGAATCCGCCGCGCACGCAGTAGATTTTCTTGAAATCCGAGCCGGCCGGATTTTGATAATTGATCGTGTTCCACTCATGCTCGTTCGGTTCACGCAGGCAATCGCGACCAGCGACGACATTGCCGAAAAACGATGCCAGACCGGGCGCCATCGGAAAAAGGCAGGACATGCCTACAATTGCGATTGGTTCTTTCTGCAAGTTGAGGTTGTCTTTTTCAGGCATTTTTCGCTCCGCTTATTACCTGGAGCGCAGTCATTCGTGGGCGATGCGTGGCAGATGGTTTCACGGTTACTTGGGTAACGATGCACTAGCCGATTGGTTCGCAAGTCTATTGAGTGATTTGCTGCCGATGCCGCCCAGCCCCTCGATGACGAAGGCGAGGACACCGGATTTGGTATAGACTGCCACGTCGCAGGTCAGCTCGCGAGCGGTAGTGCCCGGCGTGATGAATACTCTGGCGAAATAGCTGTCTTGCAGCAGGAGGTCTCGGTCGCCGAGATGCAGCTTCTTGAAGCCGGTCGGCAGAACTGTAATGTCGAGGAATTGGCGCGCCCAGACTCCGGCCAGCTGCATTGCGCTATCCAGAAGAATCGGATCGATACTCCACTCGTTGTTGCCCGTGCTTCTGCTCAAGCATTCCTGCGGACGGGACGCTTTCAGCTCACCGACAATGCCTTCCTCGCCCAGGGCGGTAATAGTCGTGATGCCCTGGAAGCGCGGACCGTGGAACATGTAGTCCCTGTAGACGACCTGACGGGTCGGAAGCGGGGAAATAGACTTGATGTCCTGTCCGATGCTTGCCACGGTCGCCGTGGTCGGGACAAAGGCGGGAATGCCGATTAGACCGCTGAGACGGTGAGCTACACCATTGCCGTTAGCCGGCAGGCTGCTCAATTCGAAGGACGTCTTGAAGTGTTGGCGCTTATTTCCAGTGATTACCACCGTCTCTACAGTAGTTGTCTGACCGACGGTTTCAGCCTTACGGGCATTCACAGTCAAAGTCTTGGAGGCGCTGTCGAAAACAATGCCGGCCGGAATCTCCAGTCGATTGACTCCGGTCATTTTTGCATCCGGGCAGATTGCCTGAGCTGCTTCCGCCATCATCTCTAAGGCCATAGCCATCGGCATTACCGGTACGGTGTCGAAAGTGTGGTCTTGCAGATAGAGGTCCATATCAGGGCTGAGCACAGATTCGAACTCATATGTCTCATCGTCCAGCTGGCGGGTGAATGCATCTTGCAAACGCACCGCTCTATCGGTCGGAATGCCTTTGGAGGCAGGCAGTTGCGCGACGATAACCAATTCAGCTTCGTCCTTGCGTCCGTAGAGCAGGTCGTCCACGAAAGCTTTACGCCCTGCTGCAGGGGCGATCATCGCCCAGCCGTATTTTGCGAACAAGGACTCTAATTCCGGTTGAGCCATACCGGCGTTCCATGGTCCCCACATAAGCGAGGCAACGCGAGCGTTGGATTTCTTATTGAGGTAGACAGCCAGTTTATTGAGTGTTTCATTGGCGCTCACATAATCGCACTGGCCGGCATTGCCTGTGCGTCCAACCACAGACGAGAAGAGGAAGAAGAACTTCAGGTCAGGTCCGGATGCCAGTTTGCTCAGCGTGCGGGCGCTGTTTATTTTGGTGGTGAAAACGCGTTCAAAAGATGCTTGTTGTTTCTCTTTGACGAACGCATCTTCAATTACGCCGGCACCATGTATGATGCCATCAATTCTTCCGAATTCCGCATTGATAAGATCGATAGCTTCTTCCAGAGCGGCGTCATTGCGCACGTCGACGGGCAAATACTCCACTTTCGATCCGGCCGAGCGCATCGCTTGGAGATTGTCTCTAATCTCGCGATCGCGCAGCAACTTTTGGTAGTTCGAC
>CAZBOX010000401.1:0-3466 GCA_964493595.1 uncultured Candidatus Obscuribacterales bacterium
AAGCTCTCGCAAGTGAAAAGGTTTGGTCAGGTAATCATCCGCTCCGCTGTCGAGACCGTCTTCTTTGTCCTTGAGCGCATTGCGTCCGGTAAGGATCAAAACCGGTGTCGGACCGCCCATGGCACGAAACTGGACGAGCACTTCTACGCCGCTGATGCCTGGCAGTGAAATGTCTAGAATGATCAAATCGTAGCTAGTTGTTTTCAGTAAGCTGAGCGCATCTTCGCCGGTTTCCGCCACCTCTACGATGTGATGCTCAAAGGAGAGCCAATCCCTGACAGTTATGACAAGGGAGGGATCATCTTCGACTATCAAAATCTTGGCCATCGAAGCAATTATAATTGAGTCGACACTGTGGAACTTTGTGCATGGCGCAACTCAATTTGAAAATCTCCCAGTGGGGATTTCTGCTCGTGTCTATACCACTGGTCTTCGAAATCGTTTTCGTTTGTGTTTTGACTTCGCTGAACGCTCAGTTGGAAGCGGAAATGCGCAGAGAGGCCCATGCTAAGGATGTCGTTCGCACGGTCTTCAAATTGCAGCGGGATATGCTTGATTGCGCCACGGCCGCAGCCTCTTTTAGCTTGACCGGCGATGTTTATTCGGACGAGAGATTTCCGCTTGCTCAAAGGTGGATCAGACAAGACTTGCAGCAACTGGACACTCTTATCGGTGATAAATTCGAGCAATCGAAACAGTTGAAATATACGCATGAGGTCGCCGAGCGCGGGCTGAAATTGTTTGAGGATCTCAAAAACAGAAAGGTAGCGTCTGCAACTTTCGATTCTTTGATAGGAACCGGAACCATGTACAGCCGGGTGCGCAGTCTCGTCGGACAGCTCGGTGGTGCTACGCGCGATATCATCGAGGAAGAGGAGAGAATACTTGCTCAAAGCCCTGTCATGCAGACGCAACAGCGCGAGATGGTGCAGCGAGCTCTTGCTTTTGGTGTTGGTCTAAACGTGGTCATGGCATTCTTTCTGGCCGTCTTCTTCAGTAAGGGAATTACAAGGCGATTGGAAATCCTGACGGAAAACAGTCAAAGAGTAGCGAAGGGAGAGTCTCTCCATGCGCTTGTCGATGGAGCCGATGAAATTGCTCAACTCGATAGGACCTTCCACAAAATGGTCGATGACTTGAAGCAAGCGGAAGTCTATAAGCAACAACTTCTGCAAACAGTGTCCCATGATCTGCGCTCGCCGCTAAGCTCAGTGCGAGGGATTCTAACACTGCTGTCTGCTGGTGCGATGGGACCTCTGCCGGCAAAAGCATTAGACAAGGTGAAAATCGCGGAGTCTGACGTCGAGCGCTTAATCAATCTGATCTCAGACCTTTTGGATCTGGAGAAGATAGCAGAAGGAAAAGTGGCGCTGGCGCTTTCTCCTGTATCTGTAAAGCGCATTGCCGAGCGCGCGACCAGCTCGATCATTTCGCTTGCCGAGGAGAAAGAGATCAATATAAGCCGAACCATTGATCCCGTAATGGTTGTCGGTGATGAGGATAGACTGGTGCAGGTGATGGTCAATCTGCTCTCCAATGCGATCAAATTTTCACCAGTGGGAGGGGAAATCGAGATCGATGCGGAAAGTCTGGAGTCGCGTCTCAGCCAGGCTGGACCACAATCCGGGTCAATCGTCGAAATTGTCATCAGCGATCGAGGGCGCGGTGTGCCCGAAGATATGCGAGACAGGATTTTTGAAAGATTTGAACAGGTGAAAAATACTGATGCAACCGAATGTGGTGGCTCTGGCTTGGGTCTGGCAATATGCAAGTCGATTGTTGAATTGCATGGTGGATCGATTGGTGTGCGAGACAACCCCGGCGGCGGCAGTGCCTTTTGGCTCCAGTTGCCGGCTGCGCGAACCGGTGATTAGCCAGGTCACAAAAAGGTCACAAGCGGGATACCAAAAGGTCACAAACATTCCTTAACCTGTTTTCATCGGTCGTGAGAAGCCGTGGGAGAAAGAAGAGTCAGGACGGTAGTCTATCGTCCGCCGCTTAAAACATTACCAGTATCATTTTTTCTTACTACCGAACAATGGCAAGACGGAAGTGACTTGAAATCGTCGCTTCCACATTTCGACCACCGAACTTGCTGCTTGTCAGTTCCGCCCTTGCAAGACCAACCTTGTATTGAGAATCGCGTCATCCTAAAAACAGGTCAAGGCGTAACGGCATAAGCCCGCTAGCCTTGCTTTTTGATTGCTGCCTTTCGGATGTAATCAGTCTGCCGGCTCCCGCAGCCGAAAGGCGTCCGTGTTAGGTCTGGCATACTGACTCGAAAATCTGTTGACACTGCTGGTAGTGGCATGACGCCTGCCGCCGGCAGTCTCCGCTCACCCTGCCTCCACCCTGATCTCAAAAGGAAGTTAGTCTATGGCACCTCCAAATTCCGAAATTGTTCGAAAACCTTATGCCACTGAGGCTTATGAAGCGCCTACAGTGCCCTATCGTTTACCCGATATCGAGGTTTTTTCGGCCCCATCTTCTGCTGCCAGAATAGCCGGTGCAAATGACCGTGCATTTCTAAAGAATGATGAGCGCGTTCAATTTTTGGAGTTCGCTGCTGAAACCGGCGAATCTATCAATCGAGACAGGCAGCGTGCCGGAAGAATAACGGAGATCAATTTTGCGGGCGGCAAGAAGCATGCAAGTATCGGATATGCCAGTGACGGTGCCAGTACGCCCAGTCGCATCGACATCTCGGAGAAATCGGCGGACGGCTCTTTGAGCCGGATGAGCTACAGGCAGGAAGAGGGAGGCAAATGGGGGCTTTATGTAAACGATCGCCGCCTCACTCAGTTGGCGGGCCAAGTGAAACTGGCTCGAGACGGAACAATCTCGCATGAGACTGGCGATGGGTATTGGCACACTGAGCGCGTGGATGGATCGGTTTCGACTGAAAAGCAATTGGCCGGGGGCGCTCGTGTCGCTTTAGGGACGGATGGCGCCGTTTCCCATGTGAGCAGGCCGGATGGCTCACGTATCGAGGTGCGCAGGGTCGCGGGGCAACCCGTATCTGTGAAGGAAACGGATGCTGCCGGGCAGACCGTCACCTGGACCCACAGCGATGGCTCCTGGACGAGCCGAGAAAAGCCGGAAGAGGTTCGCAAGAATATCAATCTGCATCAGAACGGGCTCTACTCGTTCGAATCAGGCGATGCAAGAATCTATGTGCTCGGCAACGGCAATGAGCTCAAAGAAGCGAACTCCTCCCAGAATATAAAGTTCGACGAGCAGGGGCGCCTTACTTCCATCACCTACCCGAACGGCGACATTCGCAAAGTCGTTTTTGAGCAGGGCAGCGAAAAAGTACAGTCAATGACGTATGTAACGAAGGCTACCGGGCAAACCAGCGAATACAATCGCGTCGGCTCGGATGAGAGATTCGATTATCGTGGCACCGATGCCAGAGGTTTCACCAAGACAGGCCGGTGGAACGGCTCTATCGATTACGAGGCAGACG
>CAZBOX010000402.1:0-3271 GCA_964493595.1 uncultured Candidatus Obscuribacterales bacterium
AACATTTGCCCTTGTAACTGCAAACTTCCGTGTGCAACAACTGTCTCTCCCGGTCGCAGCCCCTTTAAAATTTCAACACTGCTGCCGAGTTTTCTGCCCACCTCGATTTTTCTTTCTTCAAAACGATTATTACCTAGCACCACATACGCCACCGTCGCTTCACCAGTTTTGCGCACCGATTCAAATGGTATCGATAGCGCTTCCGTTTCGCCGATTTCAACGCGCATGTTGGCAAACATTTCCGGTTTGAGAATAATCTGGGGATTTTGCACCGTAGCCCGCACCGGCATCGTGCGTGAGTCGGTGTCGAGCATGACGCCAGTATAATCGACTTTCCCGGTAAAAACCTTGTCCGGGTAGCTATTGACAGTTACAGAAACCCTCTGGCCCTTCTTGATGAAGTGAATGTCTTTCTCAAACGCCTGTGCTGTCAGCCATACCTGTTTGAGGTCGGTGACCACGAAAATATTATGCATGTTGTCAATAAGCTGGCCGACGTCGGCATTCCTTTCGGTGATGATTCCGTCGCGCGGGGCCAGCATGTAAAAGTCGTCGTCAATCTTCTTCTTAGCTAGGACTCGATCGAGTTCATCTTTCTCTACGCCGTAAAGTCTCAAGCGCTCCCTGGCTGTCGTAATCAATGCCTCGCGTTTGTCTTTCAGCGTCTCCAGTGCGACTTGCGCTTTCTGGTATTCATTTTCCGCTGAGTCAAGGTCGGCTCTGGCACTAATTCCTTCACTGAAAAGCTGTTTGTGGCGCCCGTATATTTTTTCGCAAAGCGCCAGCTGAAAACGCGCCTGATCAATGTCGGCTTCGAAATCGAGGACGCTTTTCAAAAGCTCAGCTTCAATCTGAGCAATATCGTCGCTTCGTATGAATGCCAGTTTCTGCCCTTCTTTTACAACGTCACCAAGCTGTACGAAACACTTTTCAATGCGACCTGGAACGAGCGAAATGACCGGCGTCGTGATGTTCGAATCAGGCTCGACCTGTCCGGTCAAACATACTTCTTTGACCATTTTGTGCTGCTGAACTACTTCTGTGGTCAAGTGAATTTCGCGCATTTGATCGGGACGAATAGTCACGTATCCGGTTGAAGGCACTGAGTCGTCCATATCAATCTCGCCCTTGGGCGGCGTCTTCAGACTTTGAACCATGGCACTTTGAGCGTCGTGGGTACATCCAGAAAGCAAAGCGATGAGAGCCAAAGCAGAAAGCGCCGCAGCTGGCGATAATGCCGTCACCGGCTTCGCCAGCGAAAATCGTGCGGATTTGCTATGCGCAGGCGTTTTCATCTGTCCTCGTTGTGTATTTCTTTGGCAATTGGCTGCTCCTTGCGCGGCGGATTGCTTATCTGCCCTGGTCGGTTTGGTCTTGGTTGGAATTTTATGTAGAGGACGGGCAGTACATAAAGCGTGAGAAGAGTACAAGATACCAAACCGCCAATTATCACTATAGCGAAAGGTTTTTGCGTTTGCGATCCGATTTCGTTGGAAAGAGCGGCTGGTAATAGCCCGGCGGCGGCAATGACGGCAGTCATAAGAACCGGTCTCATGCGGATTAGAGCCCCCTTGTATACTGCTTCTTCAATCGGCAAGCCCTCTTGCCTCAGTTCATTTACGAAAGAAACAAGCAGAATTCCATTCTTTACCGCCAGACCAAAGAGAGCGATGAAGCCTACGCCGGCAGATATGGAGAAGTAAGTGCCGGTCAGATACATCGCTAAGATAGCGCCGATTGCCGCAAGCGGAACGACAGAAAACATCACCATGGCACCCCTGAAGGTGCCGCAGGAAAGATAGAGAATAGTAATAATCACAACCAGCGTTACTGGCACGACAATCGCCAGTTGGTGCGAAGCTTCCTTTTGGCGCTGGAATTCGCCGCTCCATTTGACCTGGTAGCCGGCTGGGAAAGACACTTCTTTGTCAACCCTTGCTTGTGCATCTTCCACTGCGGTAGCCAGATCGCGTCCACGCACATTGGCTCGAATAGTAGCGAGTCGAGAGCCTTGCTCTCTCCAAATTTGAGTGGCGCCGGAGATTTCTTTCAGGCTCGCAAACTGGGAAAGCGGAACTTTCTGCCCACTTGGCGTATCGACAAAAATTTCTCCCAGAGACTCTTCTGTCGACCTGTACTCTGGCGCTAGCCTCACAATTAGATCGTATTTCCGCTCGCCTTCAATTACCTTTGTAGCGGAAGCCCCTGCAATGGCAGTTTCCACCAGTCGCTTCAAATCATCTACATTCAGCTGATAGCGTGCAGCCGCGTCACGGTCGATTTCGATTGCGAACTGCGGCTGTCCTACAAGTGGGTCAACAATTACGTCGACGATGCCTGGAGTTTTGTCCATGACGCTGCCGACTTTATGTCCCAGTCCCTCCAAAATATAGAGATCCGGACCGGAAATCTTTGCCACAAGCGAGCCCTGTACGCCAGAAAGTGCCTCGTCGACAGTGGTTTGGATGTATTGAGTGAAATAATAGCCAACGCCGGGAATCTCTTCGAGATCCTTTTTCATGCTGGCAATCAGCAAGTCTTTGGTTTCTTTGAATTTTGGACGCCAATCTTTTGCTGGTTTGAGCCCGATGTAATACTCCTGATCGCCGAATTTCGCCGGATCTGTTCCGTCGTCCGGTCCGCCTGCTTGAGAGAGCACCTGCGTAACTTCAGGGTATTTGAGAACGCGCTCGCGAATTTTGCGAGCCACCTTGACCGACTCTTCAAGCGTTACAGAACCTGGTTTTACTGTTGCTCTAAGCCAGATATTTCCTTCTTCCAGGTGAGGAAGAAATTCGCTGCCGAGGTTGGCAAACAAAACGGCAGACCCGAGGAATGCGACAGTAGCAATGAATACGACAAGTCCCTTAAGCTTTAGAGCCCACTTCAGAGTCGGTTTGTAGATGAACAAAGCAATGCTGATTAGAGGGCTGTTGCGCTCTATCACCGGTCTTCTTGTAAGAATTAGCGAGCACAGCACAGGCACCAGCGTAAGTGCCACCAGAGCCGCGCCAATCAGCGCGCATACCATGGTCGTAGCCAGGGGGCGAAATAGCTTTCCTTCTACTCCCTGAAAGGTGAATATCGGCAAAAACGTCGCGACAATTACCGCGATGCCGAAGAGAATCGGTGCACCCACCTCTCTAGCCGATTCATTGAGCAACATGAGGCGATGATTTACGGAAAGGTCTCGCCCTTCATCGGACAAACGGCGGATGATGTTCTCCACCATGACTACGGAACTATCGACAAGGATGCCGAAGTCGATGGC
>CAZBOX010000403.1:0-3204 GCA_964493595.1 uncultured Candidatus Obscuribacterales bacterium
TATTTTGAATTTGTGCTCCAGCTCTATGCCTTCGGCAACAGGTCCGAAGTCGAATTCTTCGTGGTCGAATGAGATCTGCGCTGCGTCGACCGCTGTTTTCCGCTGTTCTTCAACGCACGCGCAGAGAAGCATTAGCGGCAAAATTAGTGCAAAGAGCTTCTTCATGGGCGGATCTTAGATTTTTCCAGCTGCCTGCGCAAGCTGGGCTGGGGGTTGCGAACCCATAGGCATGGGATTCGTTGGCGCAAGGACGGTGTAAACTAAATGACATAGTAGAAGCCCGGTCTAGTAAGAAACTGGCATGTTGATTCAACAGCCAGTTTCCCACTTTTACACAGACACAGGCTTGAGGAGCTGTCTCTGTTCAACGCATGATTCAGCGTCCGCAAATATCGTCAGGCAGGTCACCGCCATGCTCGTGGAGAGGCATGGAATGAGACATCGGAGCGTTGTGCTGCGAATGGTCCGGATGACTGCTGTGATGCGAATGCCCAGGCATCAGCAAGGACGGGAAAAGCGCCATCAGCAGCATGGCGACGCCCATCGAGAGATGCGCGAGGTCCGAGATGAAGGAGAGGGTCTTGCCGGCGCGCGCGTCGAGAATGGAGTCGCGCACGTAATAACCGGAGAACCACGCCCAGAAAAGCAGCATGCCGAGGTTGAAGAGTGTGAGGGGAAGCGGGCTTAGCGGCAGTGCCTGGAACATGGTGAACATGCCCAGGAACATTCCCGAGTGTGTCCAGTCCCACCACTGCTTGTTGTACGACAGGCGCTTGCCCCAGGTCATAGCGCGTGCTGCATAGTACAGAGTGCCGAAGCCGAGAATCCACGACCAGGCAACGGCCGGCACGGGAATCAGCCAGGAAGCCAGATGGCTAGCCATCGCCAGCATGCAGATGAAATGACCCGCTTCGCCTTCCCAGTCGAAGAAGCCGATGGCGTTCTTGACCATGGACGGGCGGAAAAGGCGGTAGAGATAGAAACCGGCAAACCCGAGAAAGAGAATGCCGACAGATGTGATCAACCATTCGGGCGCCGCCAGAACTGCGCCTTCCGGCATGTGATGCGTATGGTCCATTTGAGACTCCTTGGTCACACAGAAGCGCGCACTCGCATTCAGCTTGTGCACGGCATGTAATTGCTGGTAAGGGAAACACTCAGAGACACGTGCTACGGGCGCGTGACTGAATTACTCGAGATTGCTGGGAAGGAGAGCTGAGTGTTTTTGTTTCCTGGTCACAGAGAAAGAAAAATGAGGTCTTAAATCTGCCGGATTGATAGGCTGTTTCGCAACTTGGCAGCGCTGTTGTGAAGAGGGCTTTAGCCTCTGTCTTGGGTAGCGAAAGCCTTTCCTGGGCACTGTCTTACGCTAGTTGACGGCTTTAATCGAGGGATGGAATTTCGTCTAAACTGAGCGAAACTGGCTCGCAAAGCTGTATAAGCGTATCCCCGGGAGGGGGACAAGGGTAATTGCAATGGTGTCAGTTTCCCTCTCTCTCGGGTTTGTCAAGGGCTCTGGGTTTTACTGCGTTTTTTGGGCTGGCAGTACCGCATGTGGTGACCGCAAGAAGTTTGGAATCGTGCGATCAAGTTCGTACTAATGAGAGTGGTAGAAAAGGTCCAAGAGGAAAAAACCGAAGAGGGTCGGCGAATTTCTCATCGCCAACCCCCTCGGAATTTTCGCTCACTCGCGCTTTCGTAGTCGAGAACGTCAGGCTGCCGCTTCCGTTTCGCTTTCCAGCGGACGGCGATACTTGTAGACATGGACGGAATTGATCAGCTGAGAACCATTCTCCGGAAGGAAGGTATCCACCCAGGTCAAACCGGGAATGCATGCTTCCATGTCCTCGAGAAGGTCGTCAGCCGGCTCGTACAGCAGCGCGCGCATGTTGATCGGGTCGACGCTGCGCACGAGGAAAGTGACTTCCTGCCCGGGAGCAACTTGCGACATGATATTGAGCATGACGCGCTCCTTCTCGGTCACCATGCTGGCGATGAAGAAGGTGTCGAAGCCTGGAGGCACCACCAGATGGGCGCCATCGACCTGCGTGACTTGCACGTGGTCCTGCATGCCCAGCTTGGTAAGCGCCTTCACCGCCTGAGCAGCCGCTTCGGGCTCCTTCTCGACAGAGAGAATCTGGAATGCGCTTGGCCAGTTGCGCCAGAATTCGCGGTGGATGACCTTCCTGAGCTGTGCCTCGGCGCCGCTGTCGTTGTCGACCAGACAGCGGGTCAGTTCGCCCAGCATGCCCTGTGCCTGCGCCGCCTGCACGATCGTCAGCACCAGCGGCGTCCACGGGAGCGGACCGCCGCCGACGAAGATGACGCGGCTGTTGGAGTTCAGATGGGCAAGCTCGCTTTCCTTGAGTGCCAGTTTCAGATAGTGGTCGATGTACGGAAAGTCCAGAACTCGGTCCGGATCGCTGTAGAACAATTCCAGTTGAAACTCTGCGCGCTGGCAAAGCGTGCGCAGGTCAGAGGTCACACCCGAATGACTCAGAGACTGCAGAGCACGTCTTGCAGCCGCCTGATTGTGCGGGAGTGTGACATAGCGAACCAGTTGGGTCAGCTTCTCGTTGACGATGGGGTTACGCGGCGACAGATCGCTCTGACGTGCAAGCACGTCGCGCGTTTCGGTCACGTGCGACACCAGTTCACAGAAGCGACGGTTTTGCCATCGTTTCATGACTGTTCTCCTTATCATGATTAGTTGCCGATCGGGTACAGCAGCCACCCGACGCGGTTTTGCCTGTGGACATTTCACGCAGAGCCGGCGTGACTTTTCGCGGTCGCGGCATCAGCGTGAGCTCAGATTTTGGATTCAATAAGCGATAGATGTCGCTAGAAGAAGGCGCGAGCGCTATTTCTTTTTCTTCTTGGTGACGACCAGTCTCTCGACAGGAACATCGCCCGAGCTGTGCGCCTTGACTATCTCGGCGGCATCTTCAGGCTTGACCCGTCCATAGCGGGTTTTGTCCGGTGTAACAATCAGACTCGGACCCTTTTTGCACGTTCCCAGGCAGCCGCAACCTTTCACTCCCAGAGAACTGGATTGACTGGCGATTTCGGCTTGAAGTTTTTCCAACACCTTCTTGCTGCCGCGCTTCGGGCACTTCTTGCCCTGGGTGCAAACATAGATTTTTGTGGGTTTCCCCATGTAGTGACTCCCTCGCGACAGCTCGTGCCGCAAATCTGGATGAAGCC
>CAZBOX010000404.1:0-3180 GCA_964493595.1 uncultured Candidatus Obscuribacterales bacterium
CTCCGGCGCACTGAAAACAGCGGCCGTGACGTTGCTCAAGATCGCCAACGACATCAGGCACCTGGGAAGCGGTCCGCGAGCCGGTCTTGGCGAGTTGAATCTGCCGGAAGTTCAGCCGGGCAGCTCGATCATGCCGGGCAAGGTCAACCCAGTTATCGCCGAATCGCTCTGCATGGTCTGCGCCAAGGTGATCGGAAACGACGCAACGATAGCCGTTGCTGGTCAGTCCGGTCTCTTCGAGCTCAACGTCATGCAACCGGTGGCAGCAATCACCTTGATCGAGTCGATCGAACTGCTCGCCAGTTCCGCCGACAATTTCCGCGTGCGCCTGGTGGACGGTTTGACCGCCACCGACCGCGGTCCACGCCTTGTCGAGGAAGGCTTGATGCTGGCTACGGCATTGACGCCGGCGCTGGGCTACGACAAGGCCGCTGCCATCGCCCACGAGGCTGCCACCACCGGCGAAACCATTCGCCAGGTGGCGCTGCGCGTGTCCGGATTGTCGGAAGATGCGCTGAGCAAGCTCCTCGACCCGCTTTCCATGGTGACAAACAAACCGAAGCGCGGGCGCCGCAAGTAGGAAATACAGTCACCGACAACAGGCAATCCGCCGGGACGCGCACGGACGTGCGTTCCGGCGGATTCGTAACAACGTCCGATATAACTTTTGGAGTAGTATCTATGGACCTGTTCCACAAATACGACCCTGCTCAAATGCTTGGTCCGAGCCCGCTTGCCAAAGCAAGCGATGAGCTCATCCTCAAGCACATGGTTTCGCCCCAAGTAAAAGCCCTTCTGGGTCCTGCAATCGGAGGTCGCGTCGAACTCCGCGATAGTCAGGCCGGCTTTTTCCCCGGGGACGAAGTGTCCAATATCAACGGCAACGTGATCAAGGGTCGCAATGGCGAAGCCCTGGTGCGTTTCCCCTACATCTCCAGCCTCTACGAGCACAAGAACGGCTGCCTGATCATCAAACGCGACTTCGCCAAGATCAAGGTCTTCGCCTGGCTAGGCGACTGGAAGGCGGGCAAGGCCGAGCTCATTCTCAGCACGGCTCTGCGCGACCGCCGCTACGACGGCACCAAGCTCGCCAATGACTGCTCGCTGCTCGACTATCCTTATGACGACCCGGTTCTGTCCAAGCGCCTCACGGTAAATGGACAGACCGCCGACCTCGTCACTGCGGAGACGTCCTTGTACAGCTACTTCCCGGGCTCCACCATCGCCAAAAGCGGGGGTGGAAAACAGCTCGACGACTTCATCGCCAGGCCGTTCACCTTCATGGACCGGCCCAAGCTCTTCCTGCGCCTCTTCAAGCGGGCCTGGAAACTGGACCGCTTCCCGGGGCAGAACTCCATTCCCATTCCCGACGTCGGCAAACTTGCCCATGCCGGATGGGAAGCCGTCGCGCGTGAGTGCGGGCTGGATGCCCTCGAGACCTGCCCCAGCCACTACCACGTCACCCTGTGGAATATGGCGAAGGGCTACACCTTCAGCTACCCCGAGCAGGAGGCGAACATCAACGCCTTCAAAGCGGGCATCCAGAAGCTCAAGGACAACGGTGTCCAGCTGACGCGAGCACAGGAGGCATGGGTTTGCGTGCTGAACAGCCTGCAGCCGAAGGAGCTCATCCCCGAGCACCTGCGCATGGATACTCCCAAGTGGATTCAGACCTGTCTGGATCAGGAGTCCATCTGGCTCGTGAAGCCGCTCTCCGAGAAAGCCGCCCAGCTGCTCAAGAAGTAAAAGCAACTAAAAACCAGAACGGCTCTAGAAAAATTCAGCAGAAATTCGCTCCTTCATCGGTGTCGAATTTCTGCTCTTTTTTTTTCAGGTATTACTACAACTCATAGTATCTTCATGGGGATTTCCGCATTTAAAAGCGTATTTACACCGTGTCTGACGGAAAAATGAGAAGCTAATTTATATATACCTATCCAGTCCAGCTCATATCCAATGACTTTCGACGATTTTAGAAATTTGCATTCTCAAGCCTCCGGACAGCCAGTCCGTGCTTTGGGCCGCCAAACGCCGATGGATGCGCAACTAGAAAGCGAATATGCGCAAACACAAGAATACATGCAGGCGTCCTGGGTTGATGAGCCTCTGGCGGACAAATTGATTCGCGAGTCTTACATGCTGACAGCGGGAACCGCGAGGGGCTTTGAGAATGCGGCAAACAATTTTCTCGACAATCCTGGAGAATCTGCACTCAAACTGGGAATTGCATCAGCCATCGGAATCGGGGTTTCCTGCCTGACCAGAGGGCGAGGACTGCCGGCAACTATAAAGCTAGGCGCTCTGGCTGGAATGACCGCATTCGGCGTGAAAGATAGCATTGAGCATTTAAAACCGGCTTATCAGGCGCTTACAGACACGTATCGCTCACCTGCAAATTTCAATGAGAATTTGAGGAAGTGGGAGCACTCGGCAGGCAGTTTTGCCTTCGACACCGTCGTATATGGTGCCGCCGGCGGCGCCGCATCCGCTTACGCCGGCAATAAATTCCTATTCGGACAAAACAGCCTGAGAGCCGGCTCTGCAGTCATCAATGAAACGTCCCTCGGACAGATGGTGTCACGCAAGGACGCCCCGATTATCGCCGCCCTGGAGCAGCCTGACACCCTTAGAAAGCTGGGTTCTGACCTTGCTCTCAAGCCGCTCAACGTGGCATCAAGGAGCGAGGAAGCCATTGGTCGTATGATGAGTAATTTTCCGGAAACGCCGTTCACCTTCAGAGGTCGCGAATACGCCTCTATGGAGGGCTTCTATCACTCCTTGAAGTTTGCCGAACCGGAATTACAAAACAGAGTCTCTTCCATGTCGGGACCCATTGCCAAATCGTTCGGCAATAAGGGCAGTGCAACTCACGGATTCTTCCAAGGAGAATCCTTCATCCTGGGAACGCCAAAGCATCATGAACTGGTAAAAGATGCCATACGGGCAAAGCTCGACCAGCATCCGGAAATTGCCAAAGAATTTGTTGCCACTTACCCCAGGCCGATCGTTCACGATACAGGACGCAAACCTAATCCCAAAACCAATTTGCCGGATGATGTATTCACTCGCATTCTCAGCGAGCTCAGAGAAGAACTTTTCAAAGCTCAGAAGTAAGCACGGCAGGCGACAGATTCAATCAAGATTCTATATTTCACTATATTCTTTAGTATAACAATTAAA
>CAZBOX010000405.1:0-3088 GCA_964493595.1 uncultured Candidatus Obscuribacterales bacterium
CAGTCCGCACAAGTGTTGACCTTGCCTATGGCATAGCTGATTGGCGACAGAATAAGCGAATTAAGGCACAGGCAAGTGTTTCGGAGTCACCAAGGTACTAATTTATGAACAGGCACAACCTTCTAATACTGCCCTTGCTGATTTCAGTTGGTTTTGCACCTCCGGCACAAACTGCGCCCGAGGTGATTAATAACCCCAGTCCATCGATGGTAGAAACCAAAGCGACTGAAATCAAACCGGCTGAGCCACAGTCCATGGAGTTCGGCTATGTGCCCAAATTCGTACCTTTTGTCACTGGTGACGGGAAATTCCAAGTGAAGAAGGTCGAACAGCGCAAGACTATGGCGCTTGCACTTGGAGGTGGCGGCGTGCGTGGCGCCGCTCATGTCGGGATCCTGAGGGTCCTCGAGAGAGAAAAAATTCCGATTGATTACATCGTCGGAAATTCAATGGGCGCAATTGTCGGCGGTCTGTATGCTGCAGGCGTGGGTTTCGATGAACTTTGCGATGAAGAGAGTTTCAAGGACTTCCGCAAATCGTATGTGCCGACATTGTCTGCAAAAGCGTTAAGGCTGCCCTTATCGGTGTTGTGGAGTCCATTTAGGACCGGTCCCGTAGGTATTATGTCAGGACGCAAATATCAGGCATTCTTGGAAAAACATATTCCTGAAGGCAAGGAAAATATCGAGAACTTGAATATTCCGTATTCTGCCGTCGTAACCAACCTGATTGACGGGCAGGCATACAGAATCAGCCAGGGTGATCTGGCAACTGCAATGCGCGCGAGTTCTACTCTCGCCCCAATTATTCGACCGGTAAAAATTGGCGACAAACTTTGCGTCGATGGCGGTGTAAGAGCAAACTTGCCCGCATCCGCTGCTCGCGATACCGGCGCTGACGTCGTAGTCGCTGTTCTTGTCGATGATCCGCTTAGTAAGGTGAAGGAGAAAACTTTGCGCCACTACCGCGCTGTCACAGAAAGACTAGCTGACATTGTGCTCGCTGTTACGGATGAACATCAATTGCAATTTGCAGATATCGTGATAAGCCCTGATGTAAGCGGAATCTCCATATTTTCAAAGAAAAGCGAAGATATCTCTCGGGCAATGAGAGCCGGCGAAATAGCTGCTGAAAAGGCATTGCCATTGATTCGTAAGAAGATGAATTTGCCTCCAGCTGCGAAACTGACTGAGAGTTCTCGAAGCCAGTAATCTCTAATATGGCAGGCATTTCGCCGTTTAGCTGCTCAGTCAATTGTGGTTTAATTCTGGAAACGAACCATTTTATGTTCGAACAGAAGCAATGGAAGCCTCAATCAAACTGATTACATCTCAAAAAACATTTGAGCAGTTCTTTCGAGGATTAATGTGGGATTGCGCGTATGTCAAAGAGTCTCACTTTGTGCAAGCGCAATGGCAAGCTCCAAGCGGAGCTGCTTTCAAAGAACAGTCGATTCTGCGCATTTTGTTCATGCTCCCGTGTGAACTCGCTAACCAGGCGCTGGAGCTGGTGGCGTATGATGTGTCTACTTATTCGATGGCCGAGTGGCTTGATGACTGCGTTCCTTCAGGCACGATTAAGAGCCGTCAAGCAGACGTTTCATTTGGTCCTGTCAGCATAAAAGCCGCATGTATTGGATATCGCTGGGTCGATAACATTTCGTCGGATCGTCATCAGTTCTTTACGCAGGAAGGCTACTTTGATGAACATGGGCGCATCGTTGAGCCGTACAATATTGACTGGCCAAGCGAAATGGACAAGTCGGTAGAAACTGTTGCCGACTAGGGTTTTATCTCCTCGTCTAAATCACGGATGTATGCATCGATTCTTGCGACATTTTTTGCGTCTTTCCTGGTTTTATAAATATCAAGCAATTCCATCGGTGCTTGTCTGTCCATCGGCATTTTTTTCATTACAAAATCGACGTCGATGATTGCTTTATCGTATTGTCTCAAAGCTTTGTACGCAGCGGCTCTCTTCTTCAGGCGAACAAAGTGGCTGTTATCTTTCGGAGTCGTTAACTTTAGAAGTTTTGTTTCATCATCAATGACTGTTTGCCATTGTTTCGATTGTCGCGCCAACTCCGAATGAGTGGCAAGCAGGCTTCCGCAGTTGGGGTACTTTTTAAGGTATTTACTGCACTCTGCGAACGCTTCATCATATCGTTTCATTTTTTCTAGGCTGCGCACCAGAGACATGAAGTAACGCGCATCTATAGAGGTTGCTTTTTTCGCGTATTCCAGCGCTTCTGACGGTTTGCCGTTGCGCAGCATTACTTCAGACTTTAGTGCCAATGCTGCAGCGTCCTTACAATTGAGTGCGAGCGCTTTTTCCAATAACTTCAGAACATCTTCGTCGTCTTCTTCCGAAATTGAAAGGTAATAGGCCTTTTGATACAAGAATTGGGGATTATTCGGAAATTTCCGAAGGGCTTCTGTAATCTGCTGAATCGCAAGAGCGCGTGTCTTTGGATTGAGGCTATTCTGGCAAGAATGAAGATACAAGTTATATGCGTTCTTCCAGGCGAGATCCTCGGCCGACGCAGGCGAGGCGCTGAAAAGAAGAGCTAATGAGAGAGCAAATGCAATTAAGTTCAAACTGTCTCCTTGCTCTGTATTCAATTGTTGGCCTTATTACTGCGCGCAATCTTAACATCTTGATTCGTTAAACTATCTGCAGACCTTGGCTTCGCTTCGCTGTCATAGTTTGTGCCCGTCACTCTCTTTGCAACGGCGGTGATGAACCGGTCCGCAAGGTCGAAACCGGTTAAAATATATGCTTTCAATGGAATCAAGAGGTGAAGGACCTGTGACATTGTCTATCTATTCCACGTCTCGAGGTCAGCACGAAAAGGTACTGCGAAACGCATTTCTAGGCGTTTTTGTGGCCGGAATGTTAGGCGTTGGAACCGCACCCTTGACTGCTGCTGCCGCTCCCGTTAACTGGTCTGAGCTTTTTGCAGACGGTCAAAGGGCCCTGGATCAACAAAGCTTGTCTCTGGCAGAGAGCAAATTCCGGAAGGCATATGCGTTGGTCTTGAAACAGTCCAAGAATGCCCCCGATGAAGAAAAGTGCATGTTGAAGCTTG
>CAZBOX010000406.1:0-2820 GCA_964493595.1 uncultured Candidatus Obscuribacterales bacterium
CTATCTGAGTCTTCATTTCAAGAGAGTACTAGCTCTTGGTATTTGGTACAGCAACCGTGAGCGCAGCTCATTGATGCAGATAACAGGCGGGCAGGGCGGCGCCAGCAGGATTTTCGGGGTGTTTACCCGGGATGCCTATGTATTAAAGAGCCGCCGAAATTCGGAGATTAGATCTCAGCGGCGTCGCTCAAAAAACTCATGAAATTAGCGAAGCTTGTCAAGGTTCAACAACTTAGTCAAGATAACCTAGCGTAGCTAGTGATTACTACGCGCATCTATGCTCTTTGACTTGAAAGCCTAACTACATGGGCTTCTTCATGAATACAGTACGAGCATACATTAGGCAGAAATATATTGCCTCTACTCTTGAAAACCAAATAGGGTCGATTTATCTCTCAATCCCATTTTTTTTCAAAGGAAAGCTCTCTGACCTCCTAAAAGCCGCCTGTTCCCCACTCTGAAGCCAATTCCTGCGGGCTTACGACTGGCGACCAGGCACGACGCAGAGCAATCACGGTTCACCCATTACCCATGGGTGCTCCGCAACGACCACTCGGCAGAAGCCGAGAGAAACGGAGGCTATGATGCCTAAGTCTCGTCACAGTATCGAAACTGTGCTTGGTGCCGGCGGCATCAAGCTTTTCTGTCTAATCGGCTTTCTGAGAGCGCTTCACAAGAAGCGTGTCAACGTCAGCATGTACACCGGTGCGTCGGCAGGTTCTCTGGCGGGCTTGTTCTACACGAACGGCTACGAACCGAAGGAGATGCTGGAAATCTTCCTCGCCGAAGATGTCCGCAACTTCGCGGTGCGCAATCCGCTCACCTTCCTGAACCCGCTCAATTACCTGTCTGGCGGCGTCATCGACATCAGAGCATTCGTCGGCAGACTGGTCGAGAAGTACGATCTGAAACCGCAGAAAAACCTGCGCATGCTCACCTACAACGTGTTGCGTCGCGAACCGGTGCCCTTTGAAGGCACCAATTACGATGTCATCGATGTAGCGGCTGCGTCTTGCGCTGTTCCTGTCGTCATGAAGCCGGTCCTGCACTGGGGCGGACAGGGCGAGGGAGAAAAGAGCAAGTTCGGGATTCTCATGGACGGCGGCATCCACGACATCAACCCGCACAAGTGGGCGAAGGGCAGGGCGATTGTCGCCAATCTCGGCTTTGCCGATTCGCTGCCCGATGAGTGGTTGTCGCCGCTCGACTGGTATTTCCACCTCATGGAGATGACCTGGTCGAAGGCTCTCAGCTGGTATTTCAAGATTCCCGACAGCGACCATGTCGTCATCGACGTCGCCCCGAAAAACGTGGCCGGACTCACCTTCAGCCTCTCTGCACGCGCTTGCCGGGAGATGGAGGAGTACGCCTATCAGGTTACGTGCCGCGCGCTGGAGGATGGGATCGCGCAAGGTCTCATCCCGGTCAAATCGGGCGTTTCGTAAGAGACGCTCTCATTTATCCACACACTCAAAACGGAGAAATCCGCATGAAAAAACTGATCGAATACAAGGCTTTCACCTGGGTGGTGGCCTTGGCAATCGGCGCTTTGATGGGTTTTCTGGTGGGTCCGCTGCTTACCAGCTGGACGCACCACGCAGCCCTTCCGTTCGCCTGGCAATGCGCCCTCGGCATCATCGCCGCGGGCATTACCGGCGGCGTCATCGAAGCGGCTCTCAGCCGCCGCCCGGTCGCCGTCGCCAGTGACCGAAAGCCCGGTCTGGTCGACAAGGTCTTCGGACCGGGTCGTGTCGTCTACACGGTCACCCCCGACAAGGACGGTCGCATCCAGATCAACGTCACAAGCTTTGGCATCGGCGAAAAGAACTTCCGCGAGAAGCTTCTGCCGATGCTCAATCAGATCGAGAAGATGGAATGGGGCAATCCGGTCATCTCCGTTCAGGGCGCCCCTGTCCAGGCTTTGATCTCCCACTCCTCGCTCGCCGCCGACGGCACCGTCAGCGGGATCATTCTGCCCGAGGCCAGCCTGGCCAGGGCTGTCGAGCAAATCGAGGAGCGTCTCGGCTCTGCCGAGCCGCTCTGAGGCAACAAAAAAATAGCCAGAGCTAAGACTGCGGGTCTCGAGAAGAAGCTCGCCTTTAGCGAGCCTCCATCGAGGCCCGGGTCGTAAGCGAAGGTGAACGAGGTAGCTCGGCTGCCTCGTCGAAATGGAAAGGCAGCTTATGAAATCACACATAGCAAACGTTCTAGATCTGGAATTGAGCTGCTATCCTGACGGGAAATTCCCTGACGATGAGCGGCAAGAAATCATCGAGGTCGGCTTGACCACGGTAAACCTCCTCACACTGGAGATTGTCGCCGTGCGCAGCATCCCGGTGAAGCCGACCATGTCCTCGATCAGTCCGTTCTGCACAGAACTGACTGGTTGGACTGAAGCGGCGCTCAACAAGCAGGGCGTGGACTTCGAGGAAGCGGTGCGCCGCGTCGTCGAAAAGCACGGCGCTAAGAACCGGCTTCTGGTCTGCGATTCCGCTGGCGATCGCAAATTCTTCGATTGGCAGTGCGCCATGTTCGGCAAGCAGTCACCTTTCGGAGAAGACGAGCTCAATGTCTCGGTGCTTTACTCCATCTACACAGGACAGTTCCAGAACGTGTCTCTGGACGACAAATTGGAGAAGCTCGGACTGAAATTCGAGGGCCGCCGGCACCGTGCCGACAGCGACTCGATGAATATTGCGCGCCTGCTCATCGAATTGCGGCGACGCATGCGTTGAACCGGAGAGGTCGCTCAATGAGCATTGAAAGTGCAGACTGTGCGGAATAAACACCCGCACAGTCTGTCAACTTTCTTTTCTCGTA